>JAFGWN010000010.1 GCA_016937115.1 Balneolaceae bacterium
AGAAGATTGACCAGGAAGTGCAGATTGTACGCGATATTTTTAATAAATCCTGGTCAGAAAACTGGGGGTTTATTCCTCTTACAGAAAACGAACTGTCTGCCCTGGCTGATGATCTGAAAATGATCCTTGATCCCAAGTTTGCCCATATCGCTGAAGTGGATGGCAAACCTATTGCTTTTTCTGTTGCACTACCCGATCTCAACCAGGCATTACGACATATGAACGGCCGGCTCTTTCCCACCGGTGTTTTTAAGCTTTTATGGCATAAGCGTAAGATCGATCAGGTCCGAACTGCATTGATGGGCGTTATTCCTGAATATCGTGGTAAAGGTATTGATGCGCTGTTACATCTTAAAGCGATAGAAAACGGCCGTAAAGAAGGAGTCAACTCTTCGGAGTTAAGTTGGGTATTGGAGACCAACACAAATATGATTCGTGTTGCCGAACGCCTGGGCGCACACATCGAGAAAACCTACCGCTTGTATCGGAAATCGTTGTAGCATTTCCAAACGCCATCGCTTAAAAATTCGTATATTTGAAATGCATTCGATTTGCTGAATGTTATAAGTTTTGACTACTGAACAGCTAAAACAATTTTATAATATTATGAGTGATTTTCGTGTAGAAAAAGATTCAATGGGCGATGTAAAAGTACCCAAAGATGCTTATTACGGAGCGCAGACCCAGCGCGCCGTTGATAATTTTCCTGTAAGTGGTATCAAATTCAGCCGCGGGTTTATTGAAGCTATCGGGTTGATAAAGAAAAGTGCCGCCAGGGTAAATAATGAACTAAATCAGCTTGATGCATCTATTACAGACCCGATCCAATCTGCTGCAGAAGAAGTGGCTGCAGGTGATTTTGATCACGATTTTGCCATTGATATTTTTCAAACAGGTTCGGGAACGTCCACGAATATGAATGCCAATGAGATTATTGCTCGGCGCGCCAATGAGCTTAAATCAGGCGATACAGAAACAGAAATACATCCGAACGATCACGTTAACTATGGGCAGAGCTCAAATGACGTTGTTCCTACGAGTATTCGCGTGGCTTCAGCGCTGGCAGTAAAGAAAAACCTTATTCCGGCGCTCGAACATTTGAAAGAAGCATTTCTCGAGAAAGGCAAAGAGTTCGCCGACGTTGTTAAAACAGGTCGCACGCATTTGATGGATGCCATGCCGGTAACCATTGAGCAGGAGTTTGGCGGTTACGCACGGCAGCTTCAGTTGGGTATTGACCGGCTTGAATCAGCCATGGATCGCATCACCGAGCTTCCCCAGGGCGGTACAGCGGTGGGGACAGGATTAAACACGCATCCCGACTTTGGAAAAAAAATGGCGGGGACCTTATCCGAAGCAACAGATATTGAATTTCGAGAAGCAGATGATCACTTTGAAGCCCAATCAACCGTTGACGCCCCGGTCGAACTGAGCGGTCAGTTGAAAACCATTGCCGTGGGATTGATGAAGATCGGAAACGATTTACGCTGGATGAACTCAGGCCCCAACAGCGGCATCGGTGAGCTGAAGCTTGCGGCGCTGCAGCCCGGCTCATCCATTATGCCCGGGAAGGTTAACCCAGTCATTGAGGAATCACTCACGATGGTTTGTGCGCAGGTTATTGGCAATGACTCCACGATTACCGTGGCCGGCCAATCGGGTAACTTTGAGCTTAACGTGATGCTTCCGGTTGTGGCTCACAACTTGTTGGAATCCATCGATATTTTGGCCAATGCCGTGCGTAACCTCGCTGGTCGGTCGGTACTTAAGCTCTCTGTCAATAAAGAGCGCATCGCCGATATGGTAGGACGAAATCCGGTATTGGTAACGGCGCTTAATCCAATTATCGGGTATGATTTGGGTTCACAGATCGCAAAAAAAGCTTTTAAAGAAGGCCGTCCGGTGAAGGAAGTAGCCCGTGAAATGACCGATCTTTCCGATGAAGAACTGGATGAGGCGCTGGACCCGATGAAAATGACCAAGGGCGGTTTTATGGAGTGATTGGATACCAGATAGACGGCTCCGAAAGCGCGGTTCAAAATATCAGAAATCTGGTATCCAATATCCCGAACTTTTTGTAAAAAAAGCCGGAACCTTGTATTTTCCCGGCCCGCCTCTTTGATCTTTAAAAAATTGAGATGAGTTAGGTACGAAACTAATTGAATTAAACAGACATCATGGCCCGAGCTAAAACAAAAAGTAAGAGAACTAATAAAGCTAAAAAGTCATTAGCCCAAAAGCTGAACAAAAAGGAGGTGTTAGCTGATTATAAGCTTGCTTTTAAGAGTCGGGAAGCTTCATATCTCGGTCGCAAAGAAACACTCACCGGGAAAGCAAAATTTGGCATTTTTGGTGATGGGAAAGAGCTGCCCCAGGTTGCCATGGCCAAGTATTTTAAAGAAGGTGATTTCCGGGCGGGCTACTATCGCGATCAAACTTTTATGATGGCGATCGATCAGGTTACGATTCAACAGTTTTTTGCCCAACTCTATGCTCATGCCAATCTTGATGAAGAACCGCATTCCGGCGGGCGTCAGATGAATGCGCATTTCAGCACCCGCAGCCTCGACGAAAACGGAGAGTGGAAAGATCTTACCAAAATGAAGAATACGTCGCCGGATTTGTCACCCACAGCCGGACAGATGGCGCGGCTCCTGGGATTGGCGCAGGCGTCAAAAATTTACCGCAATGCAGATGTGCTGAAGGAGCGGGAAGAATCAAGGAAATTTTCAAGCAATGGCAATGAAATTGCGTGGGGAACAATCGGGGATGCCAGTACATCCGAAGGTATTTTCTGGGAGACCATCAATGCAGCGGGGGTCCTGCAAGTGCCAATGGTGATGTCGGTGTGGGATGATGGCTACGGAATTTCGGTACCGCGAAAGTATCAAACTACAAAAGACAGTATTTCAAAAGTTTTACAGGGTTTCCAGCGGACGGAAGATGAAGAAGGGTGGGAGATTCTGACGGTGAAAGCCTGGGATTACACCGCCTTGATGGAAACGTATGCAAAGGCCGAAAAAATTGCCCGTGAAGAACACGTGCCGGTGCTGGTACACGTACAGGAGGTTACGCAGCCGCAGGGACATTCAACCTCAGGCTCACACGAGCGTTACAAGGACGAGCAGCGTCTGCAATGGGAAGAGGATTTTTGCTGTATCAATAAAACGCGGCAATGGATACTCGATGAGGGTTTAGCCGATGAAGAAACGCTGAATGAGCTGGAGAGTGAAGCAAAGCAAGAAGTAAAAGAGGGGAAGAAAGCCGCGTGGAATGCTTTCCGTAATGAAATGAAAGAGGACCTGCAGGCGGCTGAAAAACTGCTGAACCAGCTGGCTGATGAAAGCAGTAACTCAGACGATATCAAGAAAATTATTAAACAGATGAAGGCACCCATGGTGCCTATTCGCCGGGATATTCACGGGGCGGTAAAAAAAGTGTTGCGGGCAACACGGGGTGAAGATTTGTCGGCACGCGAAAACGTATTGGACTGGCTGAAAGAAAGTAATGAACAGAACGCCGACCGTTATCATAGGCATCTCTATTCCGAGTCTAAACATTCGCCGCTAAATGTTGAAGAAGTAAAGCCGGAATACAGCGATGAGCCGAAACAGGTAGATGGCCGCGTAGTTTTACGTGATAATTTTGACAAAATTTTTGAACATTATCCTGAGACACTGGTTTTTGGTGAAGATACCGGCAAACTCGGTGATGTAAACAAAGGGCTCGAGAACATGCAGGATAAATACGGTGAAGTGCGCGTGAGCGATACCGGCATCCGGGAAGCCACTATTTTAGGCCAGGGCATCGGCATGGCATTGCGCGGGCTGCGACCTATTGCTGAAATTCAGTATCTCGATTATCTGCTGTATTGTTACCAGACATTGAGTGATGACCTTGCCACTCTGCGCTATCGGAGTGCGGGTGGGCAGAAAGCGCCTGTTATCGTTCGTACCCGCGGCCACCGGCTTGAAGGCATCTGGCACACCGGTTCACCTATGGGCATGATCATCAACGGCGTGCGGGGTGTGCATGTATGTGTTCCCCGAAATCTGACCGATGCCGCCGGTATGTACAATACGTTGCTGAAAGGCGATGACCCGGCTTTAGTTATCGAGCCGTTGAATGCCTACCGTTTAAAAGAAGACCTGCCGACCAACCTCGGTGAATTTACCGTGCCGCTGGGCATTCCCAATATTATATCGGAAGGTGAGGATATCACGATTGTATCGTATGGCTCAACCTGTAATATATGCGAAGCGGTACTGCCGCAACTGCAGGAGGCGGGCATCTCGGCCGAGTTAATCGATGTGCGAACGCTGTTGCCGTTTGACCGCAACCACATGATCGCGGAATCGCTCAAAAAGACCAATCGCATTCTGTTTGTGGATGAAGATGTGCCGGGCGGTGCCTCTGCATTCATGATGAACAAGGTGCTGGATGAACAGGACGGTTATTACTACCTCGATTCGGAAGCGCAGTGCCTGACGGCGTCCGAGAACCGCAGCCCGTACGGCTCCGACGGCGATTACTTTACCAAACCCAACGAGGAAGATATTTTTGATGCGGTATATGCCTTGATGCACGAAGCCAACCCAGAGAAGTATCCGGCGATATATTGATCTATCCTATTGTGCCTGTTGCAGCAAAAGCACATCGCGGCTGCGGAAGTTCGCTACGTAGATATCGAACAGCCCATCACCGTTAAAGTCGGCAATTTCGAAGTCGACAACCTTCGGCGAAAAATCTTCCGGGAAGTAAACGTCTGTCCGGTCGGTATAAAAACCCGCACCATCGTTGATAAAGACTTTCGCGAAGTTTGTACCTGCGTAGTTCTCCGTATCTCCGTCGATTGATCCAAAATCACCCGCTACAATATCGAAGTCGCCGTCACGGTCAATATCAAAAAAGTCGGCATCAAACGTATTGGTGTTTTGAGCAGGCATTTGTGACTGAGTTACATCAGTATAGCTGCCCTGGTTGTTTACAAGCAACCGGTCTTGGGCGCTGTTACCCGATTGAAATAAAATGACGTTGGCGAAATACAGATCCAGATCGTTATCACCGTCAATGTCGGCCAGATCTACTTCCCGGGTTTCCTCTACATTTCCAGTCAGCGGCAGCCGGGTCTGCGTCCTGTTGGTAAAGAAACCGTTGCCGTCGTTAATATAGAGCCTGTTATTATCCTCATTTGCCACCAGCAGATCGAGGTCTCCGTCATTGTCGATGTCGCCCCGTGCCAGATCCTGCGTTATGTCGCTGGCTGACGGGAGCCGGGTGGTTGTCTGATTGGTGAAAAACCCGTTGCCGTTATTGATTAAAATTACATTCTGCCCATTGTTGCCAATGATAATATCAGGAAAGCCATCACTGTTGATGTCAGAAGTTAGTACAGCATTGGATATTCCTGTAACAGGGATACGATTTCCGACATCTGTAAATGTGCCATTACCGTTGTTCAGGTAGTATTCGTTGGTTTGATTGTCTTCACTGACAATAAAAATATCGAGGCTGCCATCTCCGTCGAAATCAGCAATGGCGATGTCTTCGCTGTCAAAATTTTTGGCAGGCAGCCGGTTGGCCGATTCATCGGTGAAAATACCAGTACCATCATTGATGAGAATTCTGTTACCCGTGAATTCTACGGCTATCACCAGATCGTTATCACCATCGCCGTCAAGGTCGGCCGCTTTAGCATCCATGCTGTTGCCGGCCAGATTATCAGCCGGAATATTAGTATCGCTGACATCCTTAAAAACAGCGGTGGAATCATTACCGCCGTTGCCGGGCGGATTTACTGCTTCAATTCCGCAGTTCGAAAGAAAGAGAGCTATACACAAAAAGATCATGGGAAATTTAAACATGATAATTACGATTGATGGCCGTTTTTGTAGATGATTTAGAATAATATACGCTATTTTATGGCGCCAATCACCCTTTGCACTAAACCGTCCATAGCATCATAATTAGATATCCAGCGGGCTACAATCACAAGATCGTTTTCCTGGTCGATATATACCATATTAATGCCGCTTCCCAGAAAGGCATAGGCCGATTTCGGCGCGCTTGGCAACCGTTCCTGATCATTATTAAGAAAGAAGTTCATAAAACCGTACCCGTTGTTGGCTTCGGTAGGCGTGCGGGCCATTTGAATCCACTCTTTTGAGATGATTTGGTCGCCATTCCAGTTACCGTCTCTTAAAAACAGGTAGCCGAATTTGGCCTGATCATATGCGCTGAGCCACATGCCACCGCCCCAATGCCCGCCACCGCTCACCGACTGCATGCGCAGCCCGTCGATATTAACCCATGAGTTTTCATAACCGTACCAACGCCAGGTGTTCGATGCGCCAATAGGCTCCATTACGTGTTCGCGTAATACCACCGGCAAAGGCTGCCGCCACACATTCATGGCCGCGAGTGCCAGCAAGTTAACACGTACGTCGTTGTACTTCCATTTGCTTCCCGGCTTATGACGCTCCCGGTTGATTAGGGAGTCGGTAATTTCTTCCTGTGGACGGTCGGCCCAGTCGGGTTTACCGAACAGGGTCCCTTCCCAGTCGCTGGTCTGCCGCAGCAGGTGGTCCCACGTGATTTTTGAATTGTGTTCGGAATTAAAATGCTCAACCGGCATATATTTGCTGACTTTTTCATCTACACTTTGGATCATCCCGTGGTCCCAGGCAACACCGACGGTGGTAGATAGAAAACTTTTAGTGACGCTGAATGTCATGTCAACACGGTGCGGCTGCCCCCATTCTGCTACAATATAGCCGTCTTTGATAATCATGCCGGTCATCGGGCCGCGTTTCTTAACCGGGCCGATGATATTATTATAAGGTTCATTGGTCCGGGTATTTAAATGAATGCTCAGATCTTCTGGGTTATCAGACTCGTGTCCTTTAGCGAAGGCTACCGCCTGGTCAATTTTCTTAGCATCCAACCCAACATCTCCGGGAGCTCGCTGTTCCCATTCATGGCGGGTCGGGAAATACGTCTCGGATGATTGAGCAGTTAGATATGCGGGAAGAAAAAGCACAAATGAAACGAAAAAAATCAGGAAACGATTAAAACGAAACATGGTAAGATTTCTTAATTGTGGTTATGTACAATAAGCTACCGAATATAGTACAAAAGTTTAGGCAGGCACGGAAGTATACTTAAGTGCTTTTACAATAAATAAGGTTCTTGTTCGGAATTATTTTTTCTATTATTTATTTGTCTTAATATATAAATCAATGATATATCTCATGGAGGCATTTATGAAACGCGCACTATTCACTTTTTCCCTGGTTTGTCTTGTAACTGTCTGTGTTCAGGCGCAACGTCCCTCACCCGATCAAATTCCCGCCGAAAACGGTGATATAACCGTTCAACCTATTCGGCACGGGTCGGTTGTTTTAAATTGGAATGGCACTACTATTTACGTTGATCCGGTGCAAAATAAAGAGACGTTTCAGGGAATTGATTCACCCGATATTATTCTCATCACCGATATACATGGCGATCATTTGAATATGGAAGCTATAAATGCATTGAATACGGAAAGTACGACGTTTGTAGTTCCACAGGCTGTGGCCGATCGACTTTCGGAGTCGGCGTATATGAATCAGCTTGTTATTCTTGAGAATGGAAAAAGCACCGAGCAGAAGGGAATCCCAATTCGGGCAATTCCGATGTATAACTTACCGCAGGCAGAAGATTCGCGACATCCCAAAGGGAGGGGCAATGGTTATATTTTAACATTGGGTGGTAAGCATGTGTACCTGTCGGGCGACACGGAAGGCATCCCTGAAATGCGTTCGCTCACAGGTATTGATGTGGCCTTCGTTTGTATGAATTTACCCTATACAATGGATGTTAATCAGGCTGCTGATGCCGTTCTTGATTTTGAGCCGGAGATCGTTTATCCCTACCATTACCGCGGGCAGGATATCCAAAAATTTAAAGAGTTGGTTAACGCCAAGAATAAAAATATTGATGTAAGGTTGAAGAACTGGTACCCGGGAGACGAGAATTAAATCTCTTTAAAAAAGTTGATCAATAATGATGAATCCCCATACGACAGGCAGGTAGCCGAAGGAAGCGAACATCAGTTTTTTGGCGGATGCCTTGGTGCGATTTTGGGCAAAGATGATACCATAGAAAAGGAAAACGAGCGCACTAAGCAACGCTCCGGCAAGATAAATCCATCCACTCATGCCAATGGTAAACAAACCCCAAGAGATGGGGAAAAGCGCAAGCAGACAGATAAGGATAAACGTTGTAGCAAGAGTGCCATTAGGATCATTGGCCGGCAGCATTCGGAAACCGGCGTGCTGGTAGTCATCTTTGCACACCCACGCAATAGCCATTACGTGCGGGATCTGCCAGAAAAAAACGATGGCAAAAAGCAGCCACATGCCAATACTTCCGAGGTGGCCGGTTGCTGCCGCCCATCCACCGACAGGAGGCAGAGCGCCGGGAATGGCGCCAATAAACACGTTGATGGATGAAACTCTTTTAAGCGGAGTATATGCACAAAGATATAGCAAGGTTGTAGCCAGCGAGACAAGACCCGCAACCAGGTTAACCACTAAAATTAGATACAACAGTCCGCCAAAGATCAGTGATAATGAAAAAACAATGCTTTCCGAAGGGGTGATTTTGCTTGACGGGAGTGGCCGCTGACGCGTTCGTTTCATCTGCCCGTCTAATCGCCATTCTAAAAATTGATTGTGCGCAGCGGTACCGGCGGCAATCATCCACGTGCCTATAGCCGCATTAAAAAGCAGTAGATAATCGATGCTGCTTCCAGAACCCAGAATAAATCCCACGGCCATACTGATGAGAACAGTGAAGGTGATACCCGGCTTGGTCAGCTCGTGATAGGCTGCCAGCTTTTCCGGGTTAAAGAACTTTGAAAGGGTAAAATCTGTGGTTAACTTCATGCGAATTTCAAAATAATTTCAGATCCTTAAGGTATCGATTTTTTAGCAGAATTGGTACTCATTAAATCACTAACAATGACATCCGGATCTTGGTTCGGCATTTATGATTTATAATCGTTAGTGATTAGTTGTGAAGTTAGCTTTAGGAGTACAACTCTTCAGATGATAAAAATCGTGAAAAATAAAGTGCCGGTATCAAAATTTTACTTTAAGTCTGACGGAAATACCTCATGAAACTTAATACGTATCAAAAGACGGCAATTACCACTGTCGGTGCCACTATTTTCCTGATTTTTGTGGGCGGATTGGTTCGTGCCTCGGGAGCGGGTTTAGGATGTCCTGACTGGCCCAAATGCTTTGGGTCGTGGATTCCGCCAACATCTGTAGCTGATTTGCCGGCCGGTTTTGATGCTTCTCAGTTCAATGTCGTAAAAACGTGGACAGAATACATAAACCGGCTTATCGGGGTGATTATCGGGCTTTTGATAACCGCCACGTTTCTGCTTTCATTTCGGTATCGAAAAAGTAAGCCTTCAGTAACATTCAGCTCAGGAGCTGCTTTTGTAATGGTCTTGGTTCAAGGGTGGCTGGGGGGACAAGTGGTAAAAAGCGGCCTGAGCGAATGGTTGATCACCATTCACATGGTGCTTGCGATGGCAATTATGACGACCTTGCTTTATGCCGCTTACAAAGCAACCGAAAACCGCTGGAATGTAAACCTGGATCCATTTGCACAACGTTGGTTATTCGGCATCGGCCTATTATTGTTTGTATTGACGATGATACAGTTGGTTTTAGGAACGGAAGTGCGTGAAGCCGTCGATAAAGTTAGCCGAGGCGTTGCGCCGCTGCCACGCGAAATGTGGCTTGCAAATATCGGATCGATTGATGAAATACACCGAACCTTTTCGTGGGCAGTTTTATTGAGTGGTATTGGGCTTTTATATGTTGGGTTAAAACGTACGGAATCTTCAATCATCCAGAAACTCTCCATAGGTATTATGGTCTTTATTGGTTTACAAATAATATTGGGTGTGGGGCTTTACTACTTGGATATGCCGCCAGCTTTTCAGGTATTACATCTTGTTGGCGTTGCTTTTTTGATCAGTTTTGAGTTTATGTTCTTGTTGATGGTTCGTCCCAAAAATCAAGCTATTCTCTGGTCATCTTAATTTTCACACCTTTTTATTTTTCCATTTACCGCGGCGGAATAACCAGATAGCCAAAACGCCCAGTAATGATTCTGCAATGACGATGGAATAAAAGACACCACGTTCTTCCATCCCCAAAGACATTGCCAGCAGATAGGCAATGGGGATTTCAACCACCCAAAAACAGATAAAGTTTATTATAGTTGGCGTATCAGTATCACCGGCGCCATTGAATGCCTGTGCCATCACCATTCCCCATGCGTAGAAGACATAGCCAAAGCTGATGATCCGAAGACATTCAGCTCCTATTTCGATTACATTGGGTTCTGCAGTAAACAGGCGAATCAGCTCTTCTGCAAAAAGAAAGAAGCAGATCCCGATGAGAATAAGAAATCCCATGTTGACTGCTCCGGTAATCCAGACGGATTTTTCGGCGCGTGCTGGTTTGTTCGCGCCCAGGTTTTGTCCAACCAGTGTCGCAGCCGCATTGCTCATCCCCCAAGACGGAAGGATTGAAAAAATGACAATTCGTATAGCAATCGTATATCCGGCCAATGCTTCAGCTCCAAATACTGCTATGATACGCACCAGGCCAATCCAGCTGGCCGTAGCAATAACATATTGGCCAATACCGCCCAGTGAAAGACGAATAAGGCGTTTTGCTACTTCTTTATCAAACTTTAAATGGCGCCGTTTTATACGTATACGTTTGCTTTTCTTACCAAGCTGATAAAATTGATATACAACCCCTAATCCTCTGCCGATTGTTGTTGCAATTGCTGCACCCATGATGCCGAATTCCGGGAATGGTCCAACACCGAATATCAAAATAGGGTCCAGAACGATGTTAAACAGGTTTGCCAACCAAAGCACCCGCATAGATATAGCGGCATCTCCTGCACCGCGGAATACGGCATTGATGATGAACAGCATCATGATAACGGTATTGCTTCCGAGCATGATCGTTGTATACCAGAACAATTCGGAGATCATCGTTTCGTTGGCACCCATCAACCGAAGTAGTTCCGGAGCAAAGAAAATGCCAGCCAGCGTTACGGGTATAGAGATTGCGAATCCAATGATAATAGATTGAACTGTAGCCTTCGCGGCACCGTCGGCATCCTTTTCTCCGATACGTCGTGATACAATAGCTGTGGTTGACATACTCAGGCCGATGGCAACGGCATACACAAGTGTAAGTATGGATTCCGTAATACCGACCGTTGCTACCGCATCCGGGCCGAGTTTTGAAACAAAAAATATGTCGACTACCGCGAATACCGATTCCATCGCCATCTCCAGTACCATAGGAATGGAAAGCAGTAAAATAGCGCGACCAATACTGCCTGAAGTGAAGTTGTACTCGGTTCCCTTGATAGAACCTTTTACATCATGCCAAAGTCGTTTCCACCAGCGGGCGTCACCGGTTTGGTTATTCTCCTGAATTTCAGAAGACATGCTATTGCGATTGTCATTCATAAAAAATCGAGTTTCAAAAAAGTAAAGGTATCCGTTTTGGGCGGAATTAACCTTTAAATAATGATTAAAAAATTGGGTAGTCTTACAATGTTTTCATCCCACTTTAAAGAGGTGATCAGGATAGGATGCCAGGCAATCGGTGTTTACGATTGCACCGGCACAAAAAAATTTTGGCAAGGGGCGTGCGCATTGTTCTGTTAAATTTATCAAAAAAAGTAATATTACGGAAGAATAATATCGGACAAGTGGAAGTTTTTAAAATAAAAAATCCGGCTGATACTGTATCAGCCGGATTTAATAATGAGTGCGGTTGTCTAAAAAGAGGGAACGGGAATCTCCCGGAAGAGCGTATCGATCAGGGTGAGTAAGACAAGCAGGGCCAGAAAAACAAATGCTGAAATAAGAATCATCAGATTAAATTTTTCATCCCAGTAAAGGTTCATAAAAAAGAGGGCGACAAGCGTACCTTTAAACACTGCAACAATCATAGCTACAATGATAGACCAGGGGCTGGGCAGAGCCAGATAGTGCACACCTACCGTCACAATAGTGAGTAATAATAAAGCTCCGCCAACTCCAAGTAGAAGTTTATCGCTTGAAATATGATGTTCGTGTCCGCTCATTGTATTTAAAGAATAAGATTAAGGTTTTAGTCAATTAAATAGAATAGGGGGAAGAGGAAAATCCAGATAATGTCGACAAGGTGCCAGTAGAGTCCCGTAATTTCTACCGGAGTGTAATATTCGCTGTCATAGTCCCCTTTAAGAGAACGCCAGAGCAGCCAGCTCATCAATCCTATACCAATGGTTACGTGAATGCCGTGCAGCCCGGTCATAAGGTAGTAAAGGCTAAAAAAGATATTGGCTTTAGGATGTTCAATGCCATCAAAGGTGTAGAATTCACCTGGATAAATGCCGAGATGAAATTTGTGTGTATATTCAAAATACTTAATGACCATAAACACACAGGCCAGAGCAATAGTGATTCCAAGATTGATGGCAATATTTCGCTTTTGGTTTAACTGGGCTGATTTAATAGCCATTGCTACCGTCAGGCTGCTGCCGATAAGTACCACCGTATTAACCGCGCCCCAGATCGTATTCAGTTCATGCGAAGCCATGGTAAACAGCTCGGGATACCAGGCCCGATAAATAATGTAAGCGGCAAAAAGCCCGCCAAACATTAGAATTTCAGTGCCTAAGAAGATCCACATGCCCATCTTCGCTGCGCTGAACTGTTGTTCAGAATCAATAAAATGATGATACAGGTGTTTGGGATGTGCGTGTGTGCTGGTTTTATTTGCCATTGTTAGAAATTACACTATAATTTAATCTTTCATTTCAACTTCCTTGTCTGCTTCAATATGGGTACCCATCTCGGGTTCATGCCCGTTGGTTTGAGCCAGCCCCAACTGAAAGTCTGCCATGGGTTTATGATAATCGTACGGACCGTGTATCAAAACAGGGATATGGTCAAAATTATGGGGCGGGGCGGGAGAGGCCACCTGCCACTCGAGCGCCCGGCTGTTCCAGGGGTTTGCAGATGCTTTTTCACCGTTGAAAAGGCTCTTAACGAGATTATAAAATACCATCGCAAAACCAATACCGAGAATAAATGCACCAATCGTTGAAACTTGGTGAAAACCCTGGAACTGGTCAATGTAGTTAAAATAACGACGCGGCATGCCCTGAGCCCCCATCACAAATTGAGGCAAGAAAGTAACGTTAAAGCCGAGGAATACCAGCAGTGCTGATATTTTCCCAAGTGTTTCGTTATACATACGACCGCTCATCTTGGGCCACCAGTAGTAAAGACCGCCCAGATAGGCCATCACCATACCGCCTACCATTACAAAATGGAAGTGGGCAACAACGTAATAGGTATCGTGCAGGTGAATATCAATTGCAATTGTTGCCAATGCAATACCAGTTAAGCCACCTACAGTAAACAAGAAGAAAAACCCTAAAATATAGAGCATGGGTGTTTTGAGGGATATCGATCCCTTGTGCATGGTAGCCAGCCAGTTGAACATTTTAATACCGGTGGGAATACCTACCAGGAACGTCAGGAATGAGAATACCATGTTGGCCAGCGATGCTTGACCAGATACAAACATGTGGTGGCCCCAAACAAGAAAGCTGATAAAAGCAATAGCCAATGACGACATGGCAATAGCCCAGTATCCAAAAATAGTTTTCTTGGAAAAAGTAGAGACAATTTCGGAGACTACCCCGAAACCGGGCACAATCATAATGTATACTGCCGGGTGACTGTAGAACCAGAAAAAGTGTTGGAAAAGAACCGGATCACCGCCGAGGGCAGGATCAAAGATACCAATACCCAAAAGTCGCTCCATCCCAACCAGCGCCAGCGTGATTGCCAATACAGGTGTTGCTAAAATCTGGATAATACTGGTAGCATATAAGCTCCAGCAAAACAGGGGAAGCTTTCCCCAGGTAATGCCCGGCGCCCGCATTTTGTGTATGGTCGTAATAAAGTTGATGCCCGTTAAAATAGATGAAAATCCAAGTATAAAGACACCGAACGACATAAATGTTACAGCACCACCTGTAGTGGAAGAATAAGGCATATAAAAAGTCCATCCGGTATCAATACCGCCGGCAAAAATAACAAATATCGTACCTATGGCACCTATCATATAGATATACCAGCTTGCCAGGTTCAGTTTTGGGAATGCAACATCTTTGGCTCCGATCTGCATAGGCAAGAAAAAGTTTCCTAAAATCGCAGGTACCGCGGGTACCAGGAAAAGAAAAATCATGATAACGCCATGCAGCGTAAAAAGCTGATTATAGGTATCGGCCTCAATAAATGTAGCGGCTGGTGTCCACAGCTCCATTCGGATGCCCAGTGCAAGCAACCCGCCAAAAAAGAAAAAGAAGGTAGTTGCGATAAGATATAGTATACCAATACGCTTGTGATCTTTGGTCAGTAGCCAGGACCGCAACCCACTTTCTGCATTCAGGTAATTTGTATCGGCATTTTCTTCCGGTTTGTACCGGCGAACCTGCACTTTCTTCATATTGGATGATGCTTCTGCAGTAGCCATATTATTTAAGTGTTTTTATGTATTCGATAATTGCGTTGATCTGTTCGTCATTGAGCTGTCCCTGGTATGAAGGCATCACCTGACCGTACCCCTGCACAATTTTAGCATTGGGATTTAAAATTGATTCCCGAATGTAATTCTCATCCACCGTAACGGTCGAGCCATCGGCCAGTTGTTCTTCGCTGCCAAAGGTGCCCTGCCAGGTAGGTCCCGTCAGTTCAGTGCCGTCGGTCGAGTGACACGTAGCACATGCATTTTGCTGAACCAGTTGCTCACCCCAGTCGGCCGGGGCAAGATCTGTAGGTTTGGTAGCAGCTCCTGAATTGTCTTCTAACCACTGGGCGAATTCTTCAGGTTCGTGAACAATCACTTTAGCCAGCATGTTTGAGTGATCCGTACCGCAATATTCAGTACAGAAAACAATGGATTCTCCGGGCTCGCGGGCCTGGAACCAAGCCTCTGTATACCGGCCGGGAATAACATCCTGCTTGATGCGGAAATCGGGTACGAAAAATGAGTGAATAACATCCTGCGACTGCATGATGAGTTTAACAGGTCGTCCCGCGGGTACGTGCAACTCGTTCGTTGTTGAAGCGCCGCTTTTATACTGAAAGCGCCAGAGCCATTTTTGGGCTGTTACATTAACCTCATAGGCATCCGTTGGTGCTTTAGTCATATCAATATAGGTTTGGAAACCCCATCCAAAGAGTACAAGCGTAATGATCAGTGGAATTACCGACCATGTAACTTCAAGCTTGTTGTTGTGCGTTATAACCGGTGTGACATCATTCTCTGACTTGCGGCGGTACTTAATGATAAAGTAGATGATAGCAACAACGATACCGATGGTAACAACCAAACTGCTGATATGCACAAACCAAAAGAGAGTATCGTACTGCTCCGCCACTGCTGTTTTAGCAGGAGGTAAAAAGAAATTTCTAAGCGCTTCCATTTAATTCTTTTTTCTTGTTATTAGTAAATTTGTGTCCGAACCACATAAAACCGAGGAATATACCCAAGGCTAATACAATGATAAACCCGCCAACCTGCATAACGCGCCATGCTACCGGCACATAACTATTGGAGTCGGCATCATATACATAGCAATATAAAGCTACCTTTTCGAGCGTACTGCCAATTTCACCGTCTGCGGCTTCGTACAATCCGTTTCGGATGTCAAACTCTTTATAGTTGATGCCGTACAAATAGCGCGTAATGATACCTTTCGGACTTAAGAACATAATTGCCGCACTGTGGGCATATTGTTCCTTATTGTCCACTTTTTCGTATTTAAAACCTACAGATTCTGTGAGTTTGCGTATGGTCTGTTCATTACCCGTTAGAAAATGCCAGCCTTCGGCAGCACCTTCACGGTTAAATTTCTGCATGATGGAATCTTTAACCGATGCTGCAAGCCTGTAATCCTCATCCGGATTAAAGCTAAACGTGATGATGTTATAATCATCACCGGGATTCCATTTAACGTCTTCAACGCCTTGGTATATCGCATTGATAACCATGGAACAGAGCATCGGACAGTTGTAATAGACCGGGTTTAAAATTACCGGTTTATCATCCTGCATCAGCTCGGCCAGCGTCACTGAATCTCCTTCAGATGTAGCAAAAGTAAGATCAAGGGGAATGGTATCACCCAAGTGTTCTTCTACTCCTACATTCTGTACCTCTTGAGGTTTTTGCTTATTCAGTTGAGCAAAAACCATTAAAGGTTGCAGCAGCATGCATGTTAAAACAAGCGCATGCGCTACGTTCGTACTATACATAAGTTACATTCTATTCGCCGTCGACAGCCATGTCGTTAATGACACTGTCAATGGGCATTCGATAGACACCATTTTCGATATCAACCACACCGAAGCTGGAAAGCCGTTCTGTATCTTTCCTTTCCTGCTCTCGAATATCATAATATTCACTGCTTGCCGATATCTGGTCGTTATTTATTTGAGTTGCCTGATCATACATTTCCATAAGAAGCTGTACAAATATAACAACAAAAAGAATTCCTAAAATACTCCAAAACGTCAATTTTTTATAGTCATGCTTGTCGCCCATTACACCATGGTTGATGCTGTCCGAAACATTTTCATCATTGATCTCTACATCAACAACGGTATCTTCTTTAGCTTTAGATTCAGAGCTGTATGTTGGTTCTTCACTTGCCATATTAAAAGCGTTTTAAAGCAGAAAACTGCTGTTTACAAGTTTCAAAATTAATGTTTACGCAGCGATTCTTCAATTTTTGGATCATTAACGGGAATCATTCGCTCTTTGCTGAATGTGTTAAAAAAGAGTCCGAAAAAGATTCCGCCAAGTCCCAGGAATGAAGTAATTACCATCCAGCTAAAGTGAAATCCGTGAGGATTCAATACCGGCATCACAATCCAGTAAAGTTCTACAAGGTGTGATACCAAAATAAGCCCCGCAATGGTTGATGCAATGGCAGGGTTCGACTTTGATTTTTTAGGCAACAGTACAATAAATGGAATTATAAAGCGACCAAAGAGATAAAAATATGCAAGATATTCATATCCACCATTCAGTCGTTCAAGGAACCATACGGTTTCTTCAGGAATGTTTGCGTAATAGATCAATAAAAACTGACTGAAGGCGATGTAGGCGTAAAACACGGTAAAACCAAATAGCTGAACGCTTAAATCATAAAGATGGCTCTTTTGCAGTGTATTTTTCAGTAATCCTTTTTTCCAGAAAAATACAACCACCAGAATTAATACGGCAAACAAGCACTGAAATGCCATGGCAAAGAAATAAACACCAAACATGGTGGAGTACCAGTGCGGATCGAGCGACATCAACCAGTCGAACGATGCGAAAGCCAGAGTAAGTGCAAAAACAAAGATTCCCGGCCCACTGGTTCGGCGCAGTAGCGTTTGCAAGCCCCAGTCCCCGGTTTTATCCATTTCCACCGATTTACGGTGCATTCTCCATCCAAGGAACCCCCAAACGGCGAAATAAATAATTTGACGAATGATAAAAAACGTCGTGTTCAAATAGGGCTCCTTGCCCTGCAGCACGGGATCATGGGCAAGGGCATCGGCATGCGTCCAGTGATAAAGCGAATGCATGCCCAACAGTACCGGAATGATAAATAGTGCCCAGATTGGCAAATTCGCTGAAATGGATTCAGGAATACGGCGAAGCACAACACTCCAGTGCGAGCGCGTCAGGTGTTGTAGCATCACAAAAAAGAGGGCGCCAAGTGCAATGCTGGAATAAAATGAAAAGCTTGTCAGATAGGAGAAGAAAAACTGGTCGTGATCTAAAAAATATCCAACAAAACTGGCAATAAGCGCAACGATACCTACCGCAAATAATGGTTTTTGCAGGTTTAGATCGGAGGGATAATCAAGGTTATCAGTTGTATGATGCTTACTCATAAGGACAACAGTTAAGCGTTTGCTTCGGTTAAAGTATTCTTGATTTCTTTAATTGTTACTCGTGGTATCACTGCTTTCTTCAAGCTCACGGTCACTGAGCGACTTTATATAGGCAATTATGTTTTTAATGTCGTTAGAGCTCAGATAGTCAAAGTTAGCCATGGCACCTTCTGGATAACCGGCTACTGTTTTTGCATTAGCATTTACAATAGATTCCGTCAGATACTCTTCATCGGCAATAACGGTGGTGCCATCCTGCATTTCACGCTCATAACCATATAAGTTTTTCCATGAAGGGCCAACCAGTTCACTGCCATCAGCAGAGTGGCAGGCAGTACAAGCGTTTGTCTGGGCCAGCTGTTTACCTTTAGCCGCTGTAACTTCTGCACCGGCAGATGCTGCTTCGGCTGCTTCTTTTTTCGCTTTATCTTGGGCCAGCTTCTGTTGAGCCTCTTCCTTCATGGAAGCTAAATCAATATCATATTGTTGTATTTCACTTTCTGGCACATTCTGGCTTTTTTGAAGTGCTCGGATATAGCCAACAATCGCCCAGCGGTCTTTAACAGGAATCTGGTGTGCGTATGGCTGCATTGTGCGGATTCCATTGGTGATAACAGAGTACAAGTAACCGTCATTTACATTCCGAAGGCGATCAATGTGATAACTTGGCGGCGGAACCAGTCCATACTGACCAGTTACCAGAATACCCTGGCCGTCTCCGGTTATGCCGTGGCAAGGCGTGCAAAATACGTTGTATTGGTCCTGTCCACGCAGCAAGAGTTTTTTCGTCAATTCAAGTGGATTCTCGCTTACAAACGAGCTGTCTTCATTAATACCCTGGAACATTGCCTTATCTTGTTGCAATTCGCCACGTGCTATTGTTCCGTCTACCGGTTGACGCATGGCCCGGTTGTCAGAGAAGAAACGATTTTCTTCCTGAGCTTCTACCCGGTTTTGCTGGTCCATATTCATATTGGGGTGAATAGGCGGAACCTTTGATCGTTGGCCGCGACAAGCTGTGAGGCCAATGAGTATCAATACGCCTGCTATTTTCAAGTATTTTAATGCGTTCATGAATATTAGAACAAGCTGTAAAAGTTGATTAATTGATTATTCTGAATCATAGACGGTTTCAACATGGATCGCCCCTGCATCCGAAAACAGTTTTGAAACCGGTTTCTCCTCAAAAAGGTCGTCGGATGCTTCAATACAGATGAAGAATCCGTCGTCTGAAGCTTTTTTGAATCGCTCTACGTTAAACAGCGGATTATGAAGCCGCGGCAGCTTATTGAGAGCAAACATGCCAAATGTGGCGGCAAAAGCTGAAAGTAAAACCGTTAACTCAAACGTAATAGGTACATAAATGGGAAAGTTGATAAGCGGTTTCCCACTTATATTCATGGGGTATTCATAGCCCATCACCCAAATCATAAGGGTAAGTGCGCCAATAAAACCGATAAGACCGCCGCCCAGAACAATCCATCCCAAGGGCGATTCTTTTAACCCCATCGCTTTTTCCATTCCGTGAATAGGAAAGGGAGCGTAGGTATCGAATTCACTGTAACCCGATTCTTTGACGGTTTCAGCAGCGTCGACCAGCTCCTTGGGATTTCTGAATTCGGCTAAAATCCCGTGTATGTTTTTGTTTTCCGTTTTCATACTTGTTGATTCTTTTGCTCTAACTTCTGCTGTTGGGCAAGCGCCGGTTCAGCTTTCGCTTCGATAAATTCGTTCGTGTGTTCATCGTAATTGTGCGGATCGGCCTGTGGCATCACTCCTTTAACTTCTGCAATAGCAACCATCGGCAGGAAGCGCAGGAACAATAAAAAGAAGGTGAAAAACAGCCCGAACGTGCCGATATATATAATTATATCCCAGAATGTGGGGGAAAAATAATCCCACGATGAGGGCATAAAGTCGGTTGATAGCGATGCTACCGAAATCATAAAGCGCTCGAACCACATCCCAATGTTTACGATGATTGAAATAATAAATGTCAGTGTTACATTACGCCGGATCGATTTTGACCAGAGGAACTGCGGAGTGATAACGTTACAGAACATCAAAATCCAGAAGCCCCATGCATACGGCCCGACAACATACAGCCAGAAAATTCCTTGTTCATAAATGTAGCCGCTGTACCAGGCAATAAACCCTTCGCAAAGATACGCAAATGCAACCAGATTACCGGTAACCATCATCACGAGGTTCATCTTCTCCATGATATCGATATTCATGATATCTTCAATACCGTAGATTTTACGGGCAATAATCATAAGGGTCAATACCATTGCAAAACCCGAGTAAATAGCACCGGCAACAAAATAGGGTGGAAAAATGGTACTGTGCCATCCGGGAATCAGTGACACGGCAAAGTCGAACGATACAATGGTGTGAACCGAAAGTACCAGTGGTGTAGCCAGCCCAGCCAGAATCATGTACGCTTTCTCATAATTCCACCAGTTACGGAAACTGCCGGTCCAGCCAAGAGCAGCAATACCGTAGGATATTTTTGCTGCTTTGCTCTTGGCCTTATCACGTAGCGTGGCAAAGTCGGGTACAAGACCAACATACCAGAACAGCAGTGATACGGTAAAATAGGTACTTACTGCAAATACATCCCACAGCAGGGGACTGCTGAAGTTCGGCCAGGCGCCCATTTGGTTTGGAATAGGAAACACCCAGTAGATCACCCAAATACGACCTACGTGAATGGCCGGGAAAAGACCTGCACACATCACGGCAAAAATGGTCATAGCTTCTGCAAAACGGTTAATGGCGGTACGCCAGCCTTGTCGAAAAAGGAAAAGAATAGCTGAAATAAGCGTTCCGGCGTGACCAATACCGACCCACCATACAAAGTTGATAATCGCCCAACCCCATCCGGCCGGGTTATTTAGGCCCCAAATACCAATACCATCCCATATGAGATACCCAACCGCTCCCAACAGAACGATCAGCAACAAATTGGCAACCGCAAATGCCAAATACCACAAGGGAGGGGTAGATGACAACGGCGTTTTTGCAATTAAATCAGTAATACTCCCAAAGGTGTGATCACCTTTTATAAGTTTTGGCTCCGGGACGTATTCGTAATTAGTGCTCATTGTTGGAATTTGTTGAGTGTTGAGTCAATGCTGGGTTCGGGTTCGATATTTTGGCCATGTACGATGTACGCGGACGCGTGTTCAGCTCTTCAAGGAGCAGGTAATTTCTGTTGTTGCGTTTTGTTTTGCTCACTTCACTGTCCGGGTCGGTCAAATCGCCAAAGTAAATAGCATCGGAGGGGCAGGCCTGCTGGCAAGCTGTTTGTACAGTGCCATCTTCGGGCTTCATGGAGCCGTCGGTTTCAATTTGTGTTTGAATCTTGGCGCGGTTTACACGCTGTACACAATAGGTGCATTTTTCCATTACCCCGCGGAAACGTACTGTAACATTTGGGTTCATCGCCATCTGGATAATTTCAGGATCATCTCCGCCGTCCGTTAGATATTCTTCGCTATAGTTAAAAAAGTTGAAGCGACGGACTTTGTATGGGCAGTTATTAGCACAGTAACGTGTTCCTATACAGCGATTGTAGGTCATCTGGTTCATCCCGTCATCGCTATGCGTGGTAGCAGCTACCGGGCAAACCTGCTCGCAAGGTGCCAGTTCGCAGTGCATACAGGGCACCGGCTGATGCATCGCCTTGGGATTTTCTTTGTCGCCGACAAAATATCGATCGTTACGAATCCAGTGCATTTCACGACCGTTGCTTACTTCTTTTTTGCCAATAACCGGAATATTATTTTCGGCCTGGCAGGCAATGGTACAGGTTCCGCAGCCGATGCAGGAGTTCAAATCAATTGTCATACCCCATTGCGGTTGATAATCTGGATAATCTTTACCGGCAATGGCGTCAAAAATGCTTAGAGGTGCGTCCGCATCATGCTCGGTAGCCCACTCTTGGCCGGGCAGTTCTGCATTATAAGCTTCTTGATAGGACGAGAAGTCTGGATTGTCGCGATATTCCTGTAGCGTGGCATGTCGTAACAGCGATCGTCCTTCCATACTGCTGTGATCCTGTGTACATGCAATTTCGTACAGCCGGCCTGCTTTGCTTATGTTGACATTTGTAGCGAAAAGCATGGATTCGGAGGTGCGCAGGGGATAGGTATCAACACCAACTGCTTCTGCAACGCGTCCCAATCCTTTGCGGCCATAACCAACAGTGACGGTGATGCTGTCATCGGCATGACCAGGTTGTACCCAGGCCGGGATTTCTACTTTGGTACCGTTAACGTCGATGGTAATAACTTCAACTTCTGCTACGCCCAACCCGGCTTTTTCAATGCCGAGTTTATCAGCGGTTTTTGGGCTCATTAAAGCCACATTGTCCCACGTAATTTTCGTCATGGGGTCGGGCAGTTCCTGCAGCCAGCCGTTATTGGCGTAGCGACCGTCAAACACTTTTGAATCGGGACGAATGACTACTTCAATGCCTTCAGATTCAGTTTGCCCAATATTTCCGCTAAATTCACTGCTTATAGAAGGTGTTACTTCCGGGAAATTATCTTCGTCGGCAATGCCATCATGTAAGATTTGCTCCCAGCGGTTGGTAAAGTTACCGGAAATGTTTTGTTGCCATGTTTCCTGCACAAGATCATAGCCTTTGGCATCTTCACCGGTGATAATGGTATTTAAAAACTCAATTTCGCTCTTGCCCGAAAACAGGGGTTCAATCTGTGGCTGAATGATAGAACGCGCTCCTGTATATGAGTAACCATCACCCCAACTTTCAAGGAAATGGGAACGATTTATATGCCAGGAGGCTATCTTAGATGTTTCATCATAATAATCCGACAAATGCAGAACGTGTTCGGCTTTGGAAAGTGCTTCACCAACATTTAAATCAGCCGGTGCATTAAAAACAGGGTTACCGCCAACGATAACGACGGTGTCAATTTCTTCATTATTAATGCCGTTCACGATATCAGCAAAAGCTTCTCGGCTATTTTGATCTTCGATATAGGGAAGCTGGTGGTATGTTACTGTTGAACCGGTATTACCCAATGATGCGTTTATAGCCGAAACCATCGCGTGCAGCTCGGGTTTATGCTCATTGCCGAGCGTCAAAACGGATCGCCCGCGATTATTTTGCAGGTCTTCTGCTATAGTAGCGATCCACTTATGACCAGAAAATTTATTTGATCCGCCCGAAGCACCGGCTACACCCAGTTCAGCAGCCAGAGCCTGAATAAAAAGGCCCAGCTCACTGGATTTGATGCGTAATCGATTGTCGGCATTGGAGCCGGTAACCGTAAACGTACTTTCAATTGCGTAGAGGCGGCTGATCTCTTCTCCGGTTTCAACATCCCGGCGTTCTGTAAACTCTTTGGTATTTTGAACACTGTTCTTATGGGCTGCAGGGTTGAGGAAATCATCATCCAATGCTACGATGATGTCGGCCTCGTCAAAATGGTTTATCGTTCGCAGCCGCTGGCCGAATGCCATGTTTGTCCCTTCAAGGGCGTTGTCTTCACCAAATGGTTCGTAGGTGACCCATTGTGCATTCGGGAACTGGCTTAATGCCTGGTCTTTCAGTTTATTATAAGTCGGTGATGAGTTAGACTCAGAAATAAATGCAATATTTCTTTCCGTATCACCAAAATGCTGCTGGCAGAATGATTGAAAATTGGTATAAGATGATCGTTCACCGTCTTTTATTACATTGCGCGAGCGATCGGGGTCGTACATGCCCAGTATCGCAGCCTGATTAAACTTGCTGGAAGAACCACCGCTGGCGGGATGCATTTCATTACCTTCAATTTTGGTAGGGCGTCCTTCATGGTTCTCGATCACAATGCCTGTAAGCGCATCCTGGAAGGGCATGGCCGAAGCATAATAATTTGGTACGCCGGGAATTACCTCTTCCGGCTGCTTCGAATACGGTAAAATCTTTTGAACCGGTCGACGGCAAGCGGCAAAGCCAGCCAGGGCAATAGAAGCGCCCATCATGCGCAAAAAGGTTCTGCGCGAAAAGCCATCCTTTAATTCAGTGGCATCTTCCGGAAATTCACGTTCAACAAAACGCTCATATTCTTCATTTTGAGCCAGCTCGTTTAAGCTCTTCCAGTAATTTGAACTTTTTACTTCGTCGCTCATGCGCTTTACGATTCCGTTTATTCTAAATTTGCTGAGTAATTAAAATTATTTAGTAGTGGCAGCCCTGGCAGTAGGTTGGCGGAGTTATATTGTGTTTCGCCACTAATTTGCGACCCATCTCCAGTTGGTTTTCAGCTTCATATCCCATTGTGGTAACTTCTTCAACCGGCCGTACATATTTTTCAGGATTCCGGTGGCAGTCAAGGCACCAACTCATACTTAACGGTTCTTGTTGGGCCACAACCTCCATACGATCAATACGACCATGACAGGTTTCGCATCCAACTCCCATATTAACATGAATGGCATGGTTGAAATATGCATAGTCAGGCAGGTTATGTACTCGTACCCACTCAACTGGTTGGCCCGTTTCCCAGCTTTCACGAATCTTTGTCAGTTTATCACTGTTGGCTTTAACCTGCGTATGACAGTTCATACACGTTTGCGTGGGCGGGATGTTCGCTTGCTTTGAAACTTCTACATTGGTATGGCAATATTGGCAATCCAGTCCCAGTTGACCGGCATGTAATTCATGACTGTAGGGTACGGGTTGTTCGGGTGCGTAGCCAACATCAGTATATTCCGGAGAAAAGTAGTACCATATACCCGCCACCGTTGCCGTCAAAACGATGATGGCGCCAAGTAAAATACGGCTTGGAATTTCATTCGCCTTTTTTGAAAAAATCTGCCCCATGGGTAATCGAAAGTTGTGTGCTTGTTACAAAATATAATCCGTTGGTAAAGCCGGCATGAAGGTATGGAAAATCATCTATTTATAGTACTGTTTAATGAACACACACTAAATTTAAAATAGATCTAAATAATCCGTCTGTTTTCATCCGGTGCCCTTTTTTCTTTAAGAAGGCCTAAGATATAATCTATTTGTCAAAAATGCCTAATGAAATTCCGGTTTATTACATTTTTTTGAAAGAAAATTTAAGTTGAATATTTTTTTTGCGGCTGCTAAAAGCTATAGAGAATTTTGAGATTAAAAATAACATTTCCTGAACTTTAAACAGATATAAACAGTTGCGTTTTGTATTTTTGGCCACTACAAAAATGAAATTATTTACTACAGATGCAAAAGCCGAACACTGACGATTTTACAATAGACTTTTTTAAAGAGGTTAACTTGGCGAAAGCGCTCGGCGTTATTTTGCTAATCAGCACATTGGCATTTCTGTTCTTGGTGTGGCTGCTCTATTATAAAGGCGGAAGTGATTACAGTTCAACCCTCATTGATAGCCTGCCCGCCTTGAATGCTCTGTTAAATGGATCCAGCACCGTTCTTTTATTATTGGGATATCGCGCGATTTTGCAAAAAAAATATATGACGCATATGCGTTATAATTTGACAGCCTTTGTTACTTCTTCTCTATTTTTAATCAGCTATGTGGTTTATCACAACTTTCATGGCAGTACACCTTTTCCGGGGGAAGGCATTATTCGCCCAATCTATTTTTTTATCCTGATTTCACATATCATATTATCAGCTTTAGTGGTACCGCTGATTTTGACAAGCTTTTATCTGGCGTTTGCCGGAAAAATTAAGACCCATCGAAAGGTTTCTAAGTTTACACTTCCGGTTTGGTTGTATGTTTCGGTTACCGGGGTGATGATCTTCTTCATACTGAATGCTTATGTGTAAGTCGGCAAAGCCGGCTGGCAGAACAGGATAGTGTCATTCCAAAAAGCGAAGCGACGAGCGAATCTTACCTAATAGTATTAGGAGAAATTTATTAAAAGACTACATGCCAGGGTACGATTTGAGATCTCTCACCGTGTTCGAATATTCTATTTAAATGCCCGCTTCCGGGCATTTTTCATCATCAGTTTGTGAAAGTCTTTTTCTTTTTCGTTATCGGCCGGCCGACGCTGGGTGTAACTGCCGTCGGCATGCATCTCCCAGGCCAGTCGGTTGTCTTTAAGGGCTTTTTTTAAAATAGAAGTAATGCGCTTTTTCAGGGCGGGCAGGGTGATGGGTACCATAGCTTCAACCCGCTCATTCATGTTTCGGTAGCGCCAGTCGCCACTCCCTATAAATATATCCGGGTTGCCTTCATTACCAAAATAGTAGATGCGGTCGTGTTCCAGGAATCGTCCCAGGATGCTAATCACATTGATGTTTTCACTATACCCTTTCAATTGTGGGCGAAGACGGGAATGACCGCGAACAATCAGGTCAATTTTTACCCCGGCCCGGGAAGCCTTGTAAAGCCGTTGAATGATGCCTACATCATCAAGAGCATTCATTTTGGCAATTATGTGGCCTTCTCCACCATTAACTGCAATTTTTATTTCCCGGTCAATCAATGCATAAAACGAGCTTCGCAAATGATTGGGCGCTACCAATAGCTTCCGGTATTCTTGATCCGGGGCATACCCTGTGAGATAATGAAAAAGGTTTGTGACATCATAACCGAGGTCGGGATCGTTGGTAAGCAGGCCCAGATCGGTATAGACTTCAGCGGTATGGATATGGTAGTTGCCGGTACCGATGTGGCAGTAGGTAACATGCTTGTCACCTTCGCGACGGACAATAAGGGCGACTTTCGCGTGCGTCTTCAATCCTACCAAACCATAGGCTACGTGAACACCTGCATTTTCGAGCTTTTTACCCCATTCGATATTACTGGCTTCATCAAAACGGGCTTTTACTTCAACCAATACCGCTACTTGTTTACCTTTGTCGGCGGCCCGGATCAACGCTTTTACGATGGGAGAATCATCGGAGGTGCGGTACAGCGTTTGTTTAATTGTAAGGACATCGGGGTCATCGGCAGCTTCTTCTATCAGGCGGCGCACGCTGCCCGAAAACGATTCGTATGGATGGTGCACCAGAATATCACCTTTTTGAATGATATCAAAAATGGTAAGCTCTTCTTCGGTTTCTCCCTCGTGATACAATGGTTTTGGGATTACCGGTTTCCAATGGTCGAAGTGCATGTCGGGAATATTGGTGTCGGCAAGTTTAAAGCAAGCCGTTAAATCGAGCAGTCCGTCAAAGTAGATGATATCATTGGTGGAATCACCGAGATGCAGTTCATCTTTCAATAAATTTAAGACTTCGCGATCAACATCCTTTTCTACTTCCAGGCGCACTACATCAGCAAATCGCCGTTCGCGCAATTCTTCCGACATCATCGAGAGCAAATCCTCGGCTTCTTCTTCATTCCGGCGAATGTCGGCATTACGGGTGATGCGAAACACGCAAACGCGTTCAACATCCATGCCCGGAAATAGACGGTGAATATTTTGGCGGATAACTTCCTCAACCGGCACGTATAACCATGCATGCGAATCACTTTTTAATCGAAGCCATCGCGGTTGATTGGATGGGACTTTCACCCGGGCAAAGTTGAAAGCATCGCGCCCCGGACGTCGCAGCTTAACAGCCAGTGAAAGACTCAGGTTGGAAATAAAGGGGAACGGATGTCCCGGATCAACCGCCAGCGGTGTGAGAGTGGGATAAATGTGGTCCAGAAAATAGTTGTCGAGCTTGTTCTTCTGCTTTTCATCGAGCTCATTATAAAAACTGATTTTTATCGAGGCCTCTTTTTCGAGCAGCGGCTGCAAATTCTGGTTCCAAACCCCGGAAATATGCTGCTGCATTTTTTTGGCTTCTTTTTGCACAAGAGCAACCTGGGTGTCAGGTGTGCGTCCGTCCGGGCTTAAATCAAAAATGCCGGCGG
Source organism: Balneolaceae bacterium (assembly GCA_016937115.1). Lineage (GTDB taxonomy): Bacteria > Bacteroidota > Rhodothermia > Balneolales > Balneolaceae > SMO-BIN1. The sequence continues at coordinate 27,880 of JAFGWN010000010.1, forward strand.
CTTCTTGTCGCTTTAGCCCGCCTATTCGTTTCTGGATAAACTCGTCTAAGTTACTGGCAGCAATAGCGATAAATCGCACTCGTTCCAGAAGTGGTGTGCGCTCGTCCATGGCCTGATAAAGTACGCGCCAGTTGAAATCAATCCAGCCCAGTTCGCGGTTCAGATATAGTGAGGGATGGTCAACGGATGCATTTTTGGGAACGGCCTGAGCCTGAACGGCTGTAGGTACAGATGATTTGCCTTTTTTTGATTCTTTCCTGTCCATCGACTCACCGTTATTCTTGAAAATCCATGCCTGCCGGCCAACATTCCAGCTAATCTTATAATGCCTGACTTTACGAAAATGTCTCAAAACATTTTCAGTAATAGATTTCTTGCCTTTTGATGAAAGCGTTATGAAGGTATTATCAAACTGTTTTTCAATTTTCTGGACAGCAGCTTCACGTTCCATCGTCCCGCGACGCTTAATTTCATTCGTAAGCCAAATGGCTATGTCTTTGGCAGTATAATCAGGCACAGCAGTAATGCATAGGTTAAGGAATCAGATGCCGGAATATAATAAAAAAAGTAGGTTTAAAGGATGTATTACGTAATTTAACAGTAAATTAACATGGGCTTAACATCTAAATAAAATGCTCGTGTTGCGAAATGCTTTACAACACGAGCACTATCAAAAAGAAAGTATTACGCCAGGAAATTTTCTCCTGCCTCGGGGATAGCCGCTTCAGCTTCTGTTCGTTCCTCTACGAAATTCTTAAACTCATCGGGATCGCCGGTAAGCACGGGCATGGTTCCATAGTGAATGGGAATTGCGAGTTTGGGGCGAACCATATCGACAGCCATGGCTGCTTCTTCGGGCCCCATCGTATAGTGGTCACCCATTGGTACCAGCGCTATATGCGGACGGTAGAGGTCGCCATATAATTTTAGATCAGCAAAAAGGTTGGTATCCCCCATGTGATAGATGGCGATATCATCTTCGAAAGAGAGTATGAGTCCACCCGGATCGCCGGCATAATCACCCTGGAATGACGAGCTGTGGTTGGCAGAAACCATCGTTACAGAGAACTCTTCAAAATCAACCGTACCGCCTTTGTTAAATTCAATGGCCTGCTCTTCGTTCAGCCCGTGCTTGCTTACCAGCAGACGCGAAAGCTCAACCATTGTAGCTACCTTGCAGCCGGTGCGTTCGGCAATTTCAAGCGTGTCGCCAACGTGGTCTTCATGTCCGTGGGTTAGCAGAATGTAATCAACCTGTTCCGGTTCTTTCCAGTCATCCGGGGTGGTAGGATTATTTTTTAGAAATGGATCAATTAGAATATGTTTGCCGCCCGGTGTTTCAATATGAAAGGCGGAGTGTCCCAGCCAGTGTGCTTTTAATGAGGTTTTCATACATCAAAAAAATTAGATTGCGATTAATAAATTCGTCTAAAAAATTATAGAAGATGTTGCTTAAAATAATGAAGCAACGTTGTTTCAAATGAATTTGTTTGTTAGATGAATTAATTACAATATTTAGCCACCCATCATTCCCTGAACAATTTCGATTACATTGCGTTATAAGGAATACATGTAAATTATTAACACTAATAAATTGAGGATTATTTATGGCAGAGCGAGTGAAATTGCATCCGGAAACGCCCCACGCTAAACGTATTTTTGAATGCGCCGATAAAGTGCGGGAAGGGGCCATACTGTTGATGCCAACCGACAGCCAGTATGCTTTGGCTTGTGATTATAAAAATAAAAAAGGGATTGAACGGATACGTAAAATACGCAACCTGGGAGATGATGATCACTTGTCCCTTTTATGCGATTCACTTTCCGGTATCTCCACATTTGCCCATATAAGCGATCGAAACTTTAAGCTTATAAAACGACTGATACCGGGACCTTATACCCTTATTTTACCGGCGACAAAAAAAGTACCGAAGCTGCTGATTCATCCGAAAAAAGAGACGGTTGGCATTCGCGTGCCCGATTATCCCATCTGCCAGGAGTTAGTGAAAGAAGTAGGGCGCCCCATGCTGGCGATTACGGCCAAAAAGCCAAAAATGGATAACGGAACGTTAAAGGAATTTGAGCGTGAACCATTTTTAAGAGAATTTGAGAAACTGGTTGATGTCACCATTGACAACCAACAGGAACTGCCCGCACAGGAAACCACGATTATTGATATGACGGATGAAACAGCCCGCATCCTGCGCGAAGGGTTGGGAGCCGAAGCTGCTTATGAGGCATTTCGAATGCAGGGTGAAGTGTTAGAGGAGGCATGATTTGTCTATGAATATTGCTATCAATACCGGAGGCGGCGATGCGCCCGGACTTAATGCCGCAATCCGTGCTGCAACACTGGCTGCTTTAAAAAGAGGCTGGAATGTGTACGGCATCCGCAATGGCTACGGTTCTATTTTTACAGATGATCCTTTTGTTCAGCTTTATCCGCGATCGGTGCGGGGCATCACTTTTCAGGGTGGTACTATTCTGGGCACGGCAAACCGGGGTAACCCGTTTGAAATGCCGTACGTGGATGAAGATGGCAATGAAAAGACGCGCGATGTTTCTGATCAGTTAGTAGAGACCTTTGATAAGCATAATATCGATGCGCTGGTTGCCATTGGCGGCGATGGTTCCATGCGTATTGCCAATAAACTGGTACAAAAGGGTATCAACATTGTAGGCATTCCTAAAACCATCGATAATGATATTTACGGCTGCGACGTAACGCTTGGGTTTGATACAGCCGTGACTACTGCCACTGAAGCACTCGATAAAATTACGACTACCGCCGAAGCGCATCACCGCCTGATGGTGGTGGAAGTGATGGGGCGCTATGCCGGGTGGATTGCCTTGCATTCGGGCATCAGTTCTTCTGCAGATGTTATTCTAATCCCCGAAATTCCTTTTACCTACGATTCTATCGTGCAAAAAATTAAAGAACGCGAACAGCGAAACCGGCATTATACCATGATTGTGGTAGCCGAAGGAGCAAAAGAGAAAGATGGTGAGTTGGTAACAAAAGGTAAAAGTGTGGGACAGGAAGTGCGGTTGGGTGGCATTGCGGAGCGCGTAGCCAATGAGCTCAGCGAACGGACGGGTAAAGAGTCGCGTTCAGTGGTGCTCGGTCATTTGCAGCGGGGAGGATCCCCCACAACGTATGATCGGTTGATCTCTCTGCGGTTTGGAGCGGCGGCGATTCGTTGTATTGCTGATAAGGATTTTAACAAGCTTGTGGCATTGCGCGATAACATCATGGCACGGGTACCTATCGATGAAATTGCAGGTAAGATGAAATCGGTGCCGTTGGACAGCGATACGTTGCAAACAGCGCGGGACATCGGAATCTGTATGGGAGATTAAATGCTAAGAAAAACGCTTAGAATCCTTAAAAGTATGTTCACAGCAAGCGATACTAATTTAGATCATTGGAATGTGGTAACCGACAAAGATCAGGTTGAGAAGGTACTGGAAAATTCACATCAAAAAGCACAGCTGGTGTACAAGCACAGCCATACCTGCGGAATTTGTCATGCGGCAAAAGAGCAGATTGAATCAGTTTTTACTGAAATTGAAAAACAGGCCGATATGAACTTCATAAATGTGAAAAAAAGCCGGCCGGTTTCAAATGCGTTTGCCGAACAACTGGGGGTACGGCACGAATCACCCCAGGTGCTTATCATTAATCAGGGTAAATGCGTTTGGCATAAATCGCATTGGAGTATCAAGGCTGATGCGATTTTAAATGTCTTAGACTAATCAGTTGCCCAATAGAATTTTCCGTATGAAAGAAGCGTGTCCGTTTTGCAATATCGAGGAGGATAACCGCCAAGAGATAGTATTGGAAAATGACTATTGTCTGTTTTTGCAGGAGCCGCAGGAGGTTTTAATTGGCTCAGGCATAATCATTCCTAAACACCATCGGGAAACCGTTTTTGATCTTACGCGGAATGAATGGAAGGCTACGTTTGTGCTCTTAAAACAGGCTAAGAAATTGTTAGATGAAAGGCATGATCCTGACGGATACAACGTAGGTTGGAACGCTGAAGAAACCGCCGGCCAGGAAGTTTTTCATGCCCACCTACATGTAATACCGCGATATGATGCCGAGCCGCTTGCCGGAAAAGGAATCCGTTATTGGATTAAGCAAGATTTGAATAAGCGTAAATAATATATTCTACTCATCAAAAAGCTTCTCAAAATTTTTATCAAACGGCGGTTCAATAATTCCTTTCTCTGTAACAAACCCTGTAATGTATTTATTTGGTGTAATATCATACGCCGGGTTATAGGCTTCGGTCTTTTTGGGAGCGATTTGCGAACCATTGAATGAAGTTATTTCTTCACCCTCGCGTTCTTCAATTTCAATATCATCCCCATGGTCGATATTGTTGTCAATAGTTGATAGCGGTATCGCTACATAAAACGGGATGTCATTTTCTTTTGCTACCACGGCCAGCGGGTAAGTTCCGATTTTATTGGCCGTATCACCGTTGGGGGCTACCCGGTCGGCTCCGACAATTACCATATCTACTTCGCCGCGCTGCATGAGTAAGCCGGCAGCCGAATCGGTGATAAGATGCATCGGTATTTCGGCCTGTTTTAATTCCCATGCCGTAAGACGTGCTCCCTGCATTAGCGGTCGTGTTTCGGTAACCCATACGCTTACTTTTTTGCCTGCTTTATGCGCATGAAAAATTACGGAGAGTGCTGTACCATACTGACCTGTGGCCAGGCTGCCGGTATTACAGTGCGTGAGAATATTGCTGTTCTTTTTGACCAGTTTAACGCCATTTTCGCCGATTTTTTTGCAGATGCGTTTGTCTTCATCGTGGATGGTTCTGGCTGTTTCCAGCGCGATCTCCTTAATTTTACTGATGGGCTTGTCTTTATGTGCTTGCATCGTTGTTTTGATACGGTTGATAACCCATTCGAGGTTTACCGCGGTGGGACGTGCACTTTGCAGGTATTCTTCCACACGCTGCACTTCAACCCAAAAACTTTGAAAGCTTGATTCCGGCAATTCCTTGATGCCCATATAAAATCCATACCCTGCCGCAATACCGATGGCCGGGGCGCCTCGTATACGCAGTTTTTTTATAGCTTCCCACATGCGCCCCATATCGCGTATGTCGCTGTAAACTTTACGCTTGGGAAGGTAAGTTTGATCGATGATGCGCACATGATCACCGCGCCATTCAATAGATTGTATTGCTGTTGGTGTATCGTCGCTCATAAATTAATTCTCTGTTTATATTCTTTTTAAAAACTAAATGGTAGTAATTAATATCCTTCTGCCGCGCCGTCTCCGCGCGGATCAGGAGCGCCGTGCCGGGTTCCGTTTTTATCAACAAAAATGATGTGTGCACGGCCCACCGATCCGGTTGTTAAATTATGTCCCATTTCTTTAAGCACATGCCGGGTGTCGTTGCTGATGCCAAATTCTTCGTAGCGGATTTCATCGGGCATCCATTGGTGATGAAAACGCGGCGCTGATACGGCTTCCTGTGCGTTCATCTCAAACACGGCCATATTCAAAAAATTTTGCAGCGTGGCAGAAATAATGCGCGGACCACCTGCCGCACCGATGACCATTCGAACAGAGTCTCCTTTGGTTACAATGGTTGGAGACATGCTGCTAAGCATCCGTTTGCCGGGTTCAATGGCATTTGCCTTGCCCTGAATTAGCCCAAACATATTGGGTTCGCCGGGCTTGGCGGTAAAGTCATCCATTTCGTTGTTGAGCATAAAGCCTGCACCGCCTACGGCCAACTTACTGCCAAATGAGCCGTTAAGGGTGGTAGTCACTGCAACGGCATTACCGTCTTTATCAACAATGGAAAAGTGGGTGGTTTCGGACGATTCCATGAATCTGGGTACATCGCCGTGACCAATTGAATCGCTGGAAGAGGCTTGCTCGGGATTGTAGCTTTGCATCCGGTTTCTGTTATATGATTTACTGAGCAATGTGTCGCGCGGAATGTCCACAAAATCGGGATCGCCCAAAAAATATGCGCGATCGGCAAAGGCCCGGCGCATCGCTTCGGTTACGGAATGGACGTAATCAGCAGAATTGTAACCCATTTTTTTAAGGTCAAATGGTTTTAACATTTCAAGCATTTGTACAATGGCAATGCTGCCGCTGCTGGGCGGGGGCATTATCGAGAGTTTATATTCCTGGAATTTGGTTTGAATAGGATCCCGCCACTTGCTTTCGTAGTTTTTTAAATCATCGCGGGTAATAAGGCCGTTGTTGCGCTTCATCTCTTTGACAATCAGATCAGCCGTTTTGCCACTGTAAAATCCATCACGACCCTGCGCAGCGATGCGTTCCAGCGTTTTAGCTAAATCTTCCTGAATGAAAAGATCACCCTCTTCGAAGTTGCTGCTATCCGCTTTGGTAAAATAGGTGCGGGACGATTCAAACTCCATTAGTGACTCCCGGTAATTATTGAGCGTTTTGGCCTGTATCCAGGATAAAGAATATCCTTCCTTCGCCAGTTTAATGGCGGGTTGCATCACGGTTTTCAGCGGAAGGCTTCCGTATTTCTCCAATGCTTTAATCATACCGTCTACAACACCCGGCACACCCACTGCAAGAGCTCCTTCGCGGCTGAGGTCTGATACATACTCTCCATCACGGATATACATGTTGGGCCCCGCCTTGCCCGGTGCTTGTTCGCGGTAGTCAAGTGTGATGTCGGTTCCATCTGCGCGGTGAATCACCATAAAGCCACCTCCGCCTATATTACCTGCGCGGGGCAGTGTTACAGCCAGAGCAAACTGGACGGCTACGGCAGCGTCCACCGCATTGCCGCCTTGCTGTAAAATTTGTTTTCCGGCTTCAGAGGCATGGTTTTCGGCCGTTACTACAACGGCATTTTCATACGCTTTAGTCCAGCCGATCTGGGCAACCGCTTTTTCAACATTCGTAAAGACAAAAAGAAGGGCTACAATTAATAAGTTTAAAAATTTCATGCCATTGATAATTTTTTAAAAGTTTGAAGAAATGTAATGGATTACGTCCTCGGATGAAACTCTTTATGCACCTGGCGCAGCATGGAACGGTCTACGTGCGTATAAATTTCGGTAGTGATGATGGATGAATGCCCCAGCATCTCCTGCACGGCGCGCAGATCAGCGCCGCCTTCAAGTAAATGCGTGGCAAACGAATGCCGAAAAATATGTGGATATACATTTTTTTCGATGCCGGAGCGTTCGGCGGCGTCATTCACGATATTCCAGATGCTCATGCGCGATAAAGGATTCCCGCGTTGACTCAGAAAAATTTTGTTCTTTGCTTTCTGCGGATTTTTTTCACTTTTATATTTGGGTCGAACCACTTCGATATAGTGTTCCAGGGCAGATTGCGCGATTTCACCCACAGGTACCAACCGTTCTTTATTTCCTTTTCCTACCACACGAATAAAACCGATTTCGAAAAAAAGATTATCCAGTTCAAGGCCGGTAAGTTCGCTAACCCGCATGCCGGTGGCGTAAAGAGTTTCCAAAACAGCCGCATTCCGAATGCCAACATCGGTTTCACGGTTGGGGATGTCAAGGATTTTTGCTACTTCATCCGGGGAGAGTACCTCGGGAAGTTGTTTTGCTTTTTTCGGCAGATCA
>JAFGWN010000108.1 GCA_016937115.1 Balneolaceae bacterium
GGGCGCAAGCGGCGGTTGGTGATACCGGGTGCTGGAAAATTCAGTCCTAAATCAACTGCTGCACTAAATTCTCTTGTCATCCTGAACTCGTTTCAGGATCTCTAAGCTGCTTAATTCTTCGATAAAGCGGCCAAAAACAGATCAAACTTACTAAAACGGCCAGACCAAGCATCCACTGCTGGTCGATATTCTTAAGATCCGATAAGCGAGCCAAGACGTTCAGTACGTTTCGTACGCCGAGCAGGATTGTTACAAAAACCACCCCGCTCATCAACAAATTGTGAAGAGTGCCGTTTAGATGATCCGGGCCAAGTATTCCTGCATTATTCACCATCAGCAATAAAAACACAGCAACCACCGGCAGGATGATGCCGTTTAGTGCCTGGGCTAAAATAATGGCCGGTACCGGCTGCACTTGCAGCATGCCAAATAGAATGCCTGCCGCCAACACAACGCCCCACGTCAATCGGTAACCTCTCCCGTTGGTCCGCCAATGACCACCCGTTCCAATGCTTTTTGCCGTAATCGCCGCAGCAAGAGGAGCCGTCAGTGCTGAACTAAAGCCGGCAGCCAACAGGCCAAATCCTAATAAATAGACTGCCCAATCGCCCAACTGCAGCTGCAGGGCCGAAGCAAGCTTTTCAAAGGAAAAGTCTCCTGAAATAGAAGTTCCCACAACCAGCACTGCTACCGACACAACGCCACCCAAAACAATGGCCAGCGAAAGGCTGAAACGCATTTCGCCCATCGATTGCTTATGAGCCAATCCCGAGCCGAGGAATAGGTTATAGGGAACAACCGTTGTTCCTATCAAACCGAGAATAAGGACCTCGGCATTATCCGGAAAGGAAGGAACAAAACTACCGCTTAAAACCTTGCCTACCGGAGGCTGTAGAACCATAGCAGTTCCCACAAAACAGATGCCCATAAAAGCCACAACCATTCCCATTATCTGGGCGATGCGCTCGGTAGAACCGAACCAAAGTAATAGCCCGGCGGCCACGCCAATGCCCGCGGTACATACAACAGGATTAATATTTATCACCAGCATACCGCCCGATACCGCTCCCAGAATATTGCCCGTTTCGTAAGCGGCGCATCCAAAAATGATAGACCCCAAGACTAAAAAAATAATACTTCTTCCTCTCTTTTTATCCTTAAAATAGGTGTTGAGCACTTCACCCAAATTCTTGTCCGTTGCTATACGCAGCCGGGCGCTGGCTTCTTGCAGCACAATACAGGCAATCACCGAAAATACAAGCGCCCATAACAGGCTGTAACCAAAACCTGCGCCGGCTGAAGCCGCGGTGGTGATAGTACCCGGACCAATAAATGCCGCGGAAATAATTGCCCAGAATAAAATATTCGACACTTTGCTCATTTCAACCTTTGTTAAGTTCTTCAGATTAAATAGTTCATGATTTACACATCCCGATCCCGCCCCGGAAGTTTTCAGGACGGAACCACCCTTTTAATAGAGGGGACTTTTGGTACCAGATACGAATTTTGCTATTTAATCATTTGTTATCTTATTCTTTATGCCCAAAACCTCCCCCACCCGGTGTTTTTAAGATGAACCGGTCGCCGGGTGCCATATCGCAACTATCCGCCGGTTCCAACACAACTTTTTCGCCACTCTTCCGCATCACCCATTGGCTTCCCGTTTTGCCCGGTTCACCTCCGGCTTGTCCGTATGGAGTCTCTATTCGATGCTGGGTTAACACAGATAGCTCTGCGGACTCGAGGAATGTCATTTCCCGAATGATGCCATCTCCACCTTGATATTCTCCGTCTCCACCTGAATTTTTACGGATGGCATAGTTATCCAGCCGAACCGGATATCGCTGTTCAAAAATCTCCGGATCGGTACCTCGTGTGTTTGTCATGTGCTGATGCACCCCATCTGCACCATTAAATCCCGGTCCGGCCCCGCTTCCGCCGCCTACGGTTTCATAATACCCAAACGTGTCATTCCCGAATAGCACGTTGTTCATTGTTCCCTGTCCGCACGCAATACATTCGAAAGGTTTCAAAAGCGTGTCCGTCAACCGCTGGCTTATTTCTATATTCCCACCAACTACCGCCGGACACTCTTCTGGCTTATCACTAAAATCCGGGTTTAGCAGACAGGTCGGCAGGTTGAGTGTCACAACTTCCATCAGTCCTTCATTCAATGGAATAGGTTGGCCTACTAAAACGCGTAAAACATAGATCACCACACTATTGACAATTGCCAGGTTGGCGTTCAAATTATAAGGATGAACTGGGCCCGTACCGGTAAAGTCGATGGCAACTGATTCATCCATTATCGTCCATGTGGCAGATAATGGCGTTCCGTCATCCAGATATTCGGTTGCCTTATATATTCCATTCGGTATCTCCCGTATCGTGTCCTGCATCAATTCTTTTGCCTGCAGTTTGATCTTGTTCATGTAATGATGCACATCGGATAACCCATAGCGACCAGCAAGATTTTGCAACGCTTTGGCCCCCTGCCTGTTTGCTGCAACCTGCGCCTGAAGATCGGCCATATTTTCTTCAATATTCCGCGTGGGATGAACCCCTGAAAGTAAGTGATCACGAATTTTATGCAACTTAGAATCGTCCTTTCGGGCAAGATACATAGGTTGGATAACCACGCCTTCTTCGGCAAGACTGGTCGCATGCGGAGGCATGGAACCGGGCCGGGCACCGCCTATTTCTGCATGGTGTGCACGATTTGCAACATACCCAACCAGCTTCTCTTTTGAAGTAAACACGGGCGTTACCACCGTTACATCCGGCAAGTGGGAGCCTCCGTAGGCAGGATGATTGGTTATAACCATATCTCCGGGCTGCATATCAATGCTTTCATTTAATTTACGCACGCACATACCTAACGCTCCCAAGTGTACCGGAATATGCGGTGCATTAACCACAAGTTCTCCTTTTGGGTTGAGCAACGCACAGGAGAAATCGTGCCGCTCTTTAATATTGACCGATAGAGCCGTGCGCTTTAACATCTCTCCCATTTTTTCTGCTATGGCCGTAAATCGATGCGTAAATAACTCCTGCTCTACCGCTTCTGGCCTCCCCTTGCTTACCTTTTTTTCAGACGATTTCATGTACTGTAAAATTAGCGATCCATCTTCGTGAACCTGCACTGACCAACCAGGCTCAACCAGCAGCGTGCTATAGGGATCCAGAATTAATGCCGGACCATTGATAATAACGCCCGGTACGGCATCAACCCGACGATAAACGGGTGTGGTAATCTTTTTCCCGTCAAAAAGTATCTCCTTTTCCTTTAATATTTTCCATCCGGAATTATTTTGCTGTGTAACCTGATCGTTATCATCTAATTTTGGCTTTGTAGAAACCACAACACGCATTGATTCTATCTCAACAGGCGTATCGTCTACAGTATGTCCATACCGCTTTTCATAGGCTTCACAAAAAACTTCCGAAAC
>JAFGWN010000109.1 GCA_016937115.1 Balneolaceae bacterium
AAGCTACACTATAATCTAATCCGGCGGCTTAAAGCATCCTGTCTCTATTGTTTTGGGAGGAAAATGAAAGCTTAAAGTACGTCCTGGAGGTATTTGCCGGTATAGCTTTCGTCAACTTGGGCAATCTCTTCCGGGGTGCCTTCGCCGACAATCTGCCCGCCGGCAAAACCGCCCTCCGGACCAATATCAATGATATGATCGGCGCATTTGATGACATCGAGGTTATGCTCAATGATGATAACGGTATGGCCGTTATTTACCAATTCGTTGAACGAATCCAGCAGCTTGGCAATATCTTCGAAATGGAGGCCGGTGGTGGGTTCGTCAAAAAAGTATAGCGTGTGGTCGCCAGCGGATTTGCTTAAAAATTTGGCCAGTTTCACGCGCTGGGCTTCCCCGCCGGAAAGTGTGGTGGCACTTTGCCCCAGCTTGAGGTAACCGAGTCCCACATCTTCCATGGTCTGTAGCTTATTGGTGATGCGTTCTTCATCAACAAAAAACGCAATGGCTTCAGAAACCGACATTTCCAACACATCGTGAATATTCTTGCCACGGTATTTTACCTGCAGCACATCTTTGCGATAGCGCTTGCCGTTGCATTCTTCGCAAACCAGCTCAATATCGGCCATAAACTGCATCTCAATAGTCTGAATGCCTTCACCCTGGCATGCTTCGCATCGGCCGCCCGGAACGTTAAATGAGAAGTGTCCGGGTTCATATCCCATAATCTTGGATTGCCGCGTATCCGAAAACAGATCGCGGATGCCGTCGAACGCTTTGGTATACGTAGCCGGATTTGAGCGGGATGACCGGCCAATGGGGGACTGATCAACCATTTCAACCGAATCGATATGATGCAAACCCGAGATACCGCGATGGCGCCCGACTTTATCATTGTATGAGCCCAGCTGTTTTTGAATGCTGGCAAAAAGCGTATCATGCACCAGAGTCGATTTGCCCGATCCGCTGACGCCCGTCACGCAAATCAGCTTGCCCAGCGGAAAGTCAACGTCTATACTTTTGAGATTGTGTTCGGTGGCGCCTTCAAGGGTGATGGCATTGCCGCTGCCCTTGCGCCGTTTTTCGGGCACGGGAATTTCTTTACGCCCGCTCAGGTATTTCCCGGTAAGCGTTTTAGATTCCAGCAGCGCATTATAGGTGCCGGTAAAATTAACTTCCCCGCCATGAACGCCGGCAAAAGGGCCGATATCGATAATATTGTCGGCCGCTGCAATCATTTCCGGGTCATGTTCAACTACCAATACCGTATTGCCGATGTCGCGGAGCGATTTTAAAATATTGATCAGTCGATCATTATCACGCGGATGCAAACCGATAGTCGGTTCATCCAGCACGTACAAGCTGCCGATAAGTGAGCTTCCCAACGAATTGGCCAGACTGATGCGCTGCGATTCACCGCCGCTCAGTGTTTTGGCCAGCCGACTTAACGTCAGGTATTCAAGGCCAACTTCATCCAGGTATTTCAGCCGCTTGCGAATTTCGTACAGCACCTGTTCGGCGACCTCTTTTTCAAATTCAGAAAGCTCCAGATTTTCAAAAAATTCGCGGGCATATCCAATGGTCATCTCGGCCACTTCGCCGATATGTTTGCCGTTTACTTTTACATATAGCGCATCCGGTCGTACACGGTATCCTTCGCAATCGGGGCAGCGGCTGTATCCACGATAACGCGAATAGAATACGCGTTTGTGCACTTTGTACGATTCACTTTTGATGTCTTCAAAAAATGGGCGAATGCCGATATACTCATCCCTGCCATCCCATAAAATCTTTTTGTACTCCTTCGAAAGTTGACTGTAGGGCGTATCAATCGGGTAGCTGTAGCGCGCCGAAACTTTGATAAGATCCCGCAGATTACGGCTATACTTCTGTCCGCTGAAGGCGGCAATGGCACCATCCCGAATTGTTTTCTCAGGATCGGGAATCACCAGGTCTTCATCAATTCCCGCAACCTGGCCGAATCCTTCGCAGGTGTTGCATGCGCCGTACGGATTGTTGAATGAGAACATTTGCGGTGAAGGCTCTTCAAACTCGATGCCGTCCCGTTCAAAGCGCTCCGAAAAAGATAGTTCTTTGCCATTCCGAATTTTCAGGGAGCACCGTCCGTGGCCTTCATGAAAAGCAGTTTCCAGCGAGCCGGCAATACGTCCGCGCGTGTCCTCATCTTTTTTTACGGCCAGCCGGTCTACCAGCACGCGATAATCATCTCGGTTGATGGATGACGGATCAATATCCTGTGTGGTGATATCGATCATCTGCTCATCATCGATTTCCAGCAGGCGGGTAAGCCCTTTCTCTTTGAGCACTTGCAGTTCATCGCTCAAGTCGTTGCCTTCGTGCGTCGGAATCGGGAAGAGCACATAAAACTTGGTTCCGTCGTCAAAGTTTCCAAAGAGCGTTTCAATAACGGTTTTGGTACTGTCTTTTTCGACCTCTTCACCCGACTTCGGTGAAATGGTATGCCCGATGCGGGCGTACAGCAGACGCATGTAATCGTAAATTTCAGTCGTAGTGCCGACGGTAGAACGCGGATTGGTAGAAGTCGTTTTTTGCTGGATGGCCATCGCCGGAGAAATGCCTTGCATAAAGTCGACATCCGGTTTATCCATGCGCTCCAGGAATTGCCGGGCATAGCTGGAAAGACTCTCCACATAGCGACGCTGCCCCTCGGCGTAGATGGTGTCAAAGGCCAGGCTCGATTTCCCCGACCCCGATACGCCGGTTACAACCGTCATTTTATTCCGGGGAATTTCCACATCAATATCCTTGAGATTGTGAACCCGGGCTCCCTTTACAATGATGGGACGATCAGCCGTCTTTGTTGATGAATTTGAATCGTTGGTAGCAGTTTTCGTTTCAGCCATGCAATAATTTTTCTGACGTTTGAATAAACGCGTAAATATACGAATTTAATAAGCAAAATGATGGTTTAGAAAACGTGAAAAATGAGACCGTCTCTATACCAATTAGTTATAACAGCACGGGATTAAATGTCGTTCGAGCTTTTTGAATATATAGTTTTATAGCGTAATGAATCTACGACTGGTTTTTCGATTTATTGAGGCATCGCTTCTGTTTATTGCGCTGCCGGTTATATTTTATATCGACCTGCTGCCGGTTCGCAAAATCGTTGCCTTATTACTGGTAACCGGAATTTGCGCGGGTATTTTATGGATTGATAAATCGTATGATTTTCGCCGCCTTACCTATCGCCCGAATATTCCCGGAATGGCCAAAAAGCTGTTGACAAGAGGCGGGCTTGTTGCTGTAGCTGTCTTTGTTTTGACGATGACACTGGAGCCCGATCGGCTGCTTATGTTTCCCCGACGCGAACCAATGATTTGGGGCATTGTTATGCTGCTTTATCCGGTACTTTCAGCTCTGCCACAAGAGCTTATTTATCGCGAATTTTTCTTTCACCGGTACCAGGATTTTGTTAAGCCGGAATGGCTGCTTGTTACGGCAAGTGCCTGTTCCTTCTCATTTTTACATATTATTTATGATAATGAATGGGCGCTGTTGTTGTCACTCATCGGCGGGTTTCTTTTTGCGCGGACGTACCAGGAAACACGGTCGCTCTATTGGGTGAGCGTTGAGCACGCACTTTACGGGTGCATTATTTTTACCATTGGAATGGGGAACTATTTTTATGAACCGTTTTGATTACTTTGTTATCCTGATTCTAACCAGGATTTAGGAATAAAATAATTTTTGAAATGAATTTAATTTTATGAGTCTTGACGTTCCCTCCCGACAATTTCAGCAGTGGATTGCACAAGCTGGAGAATTAATCATCAATTATTACAAGCAAAAAGATGAAGCCAAGGTCTTTGCGGGTAAGTCGCCCGAAGAGGTGTTGGGTTTGTTAGATGAGCCGCTTCCCGAGCAGCCTTCGGCCATTGAAAAAGTGCTGCAAAAAGTGGAGGATGATGTGCTGGGCAGCATCACCAACAGTGCCGGTCCGCGTTATTTTGGGTACATCACCGGGGGTGGCAACCAGGTGGCGGTACTGGCCGAAATGATTAAGGCTTCGCTTAACCAAAATAATCTCAAATGGCATTCGTCGCCGGTCAGTACCGAAATGGAGCGGCTGGTAATGCGCTGGGTGGCAGAATTTATTGGCTACCCGACAACGAGCGCCGGCGTTTTGCTCAGCGGCGGATCGGTAGCCAACCATAACGCACTGGCGGTGGCGCGTAAAATAAAAGCACCGACCGATATAGCCGAGAATGGGTTGTACGGAAGTAAACCGATGACGGTGTACGTCTCTTCGGAAGGGCACTCGAGCTTTGATAAAGCCGCAGATATGCTGGGTATCGGCAAAAAATATTTGCGCAAGATCCCGGTGAATGACGATATGCAGATGAATGTCCAGGCACTGGTAAAACAAATCGAGCAGGACAAGAAAGCCGGCCTGTATCCTATCTGCGCGATTGCTGTAGCCGGGACGACCAACACAGGCGCTATAGACGATTTGCAGGCCGTTGCAGAAATTTGTGAGAAGCACGACCTGTGGTATCATGTAGATGCTGCATACGGCGGTCCCGCAGCCGGTGTGGCGTCTGTTGCCGGTTTGTTTAGCGGCATCGAGCGGGCGGATTCGGTGGTTATCAACCCGCATAAATGGATGTACGTGCCGTTTGAGGCGGGAGGAATGCTGGTAAAGAATCCCGACCATTTGCGGGCAACCTTCAGTACCATTCCGGACTATCTAAAATCAGATCGCACCGATGAAGGTCGAACCGATTTGATGGAGTATAACCTGCCGCTTACCAAAGAGTTTAAGGCGCTGAAAGTATGGATGACGCTCAAAACCTACGGCGCGGGGAAAATACGTGAAACTATTCAGCAGGATATTGAAAAAGCATCGTATCTGGTTGATAAAGTTGAAGAATCAGAGATGTTTGAAGTTATGGCCCCGGCCCCGCTGTCTATTGTTTGTTTTCGGTATGCACCGGCCGGGAAAAGCACACAGGAGTTGAATAAGTTAAATGACACCATTATCAACAAAATTGAGCAGGATGGCCGAATATTTTTAACCGGCACCAAGATAAGGGGTAACACCGCACTGCGTGTCTGTTTTATCAATCATCGTACCACAACGGCCGATATTGATTATTTAATAGCGGTGGTTTTAGATATAGCTGAAAAGGGTTCTGTGCAATAACGCCAGAACTCGTCACGTTTGATAACTGTTATCATACATTTCTTTAAATCAACCAGAAAAAGAAGGGCTTATAGTGTAAATGCTGTAGAGCGCCTGTTTTTGAGAATAGCCTAAATTTCCGTACCTTTTTAGATATTTTTACATGCTCTCAGCGCTTTTTTGGTTTGTGCATAAAGTTGTTCATTTTAATTGAAAATAAGAGTCATTAAATACGGGTTATGGATTTATTTGATAAGCTTCAGGGGCGGCCGGGTCCTCTTGGTAAATTTACTTCGGATGGTTACGGATATTACACTTTTCCAAAACTGGAAGGTCCTCTGGGTCCCGAAATGGAGTTTAACGGTAAAAATGTAATCGTTTGGAGTATTAACGATTACCTGGGCATTGGCGGACGGCAAGAAGTAAAAGAGTACGATGCCGAAGTGGCTGAGAAGTACGGATTTAGCGCTCCCATGGGCGCCCGGCTGATGACCGGTAACTCAACAAAGCACGAAGAGCTGGAAAAGGAATTAGCTGATTTTGTTCACAAACCGGATGCCCTTCTCTTAAATTACGGCTATCAGGGCATAATGAGTGTGATTCACGCCCTTGTGGACCGCAACGATTTTCTTATTTATGATGAGTTAAGCCATGCCTGTATTGTGGATGGCAAACAGTTGGCGATGGCCGAAAAATTTGTGTTTAAACACAATGACATCGACAGTTTTGAAAAGCAGTTGGAGCGGGCCCACCGCCGCGCCAAGCCGGATTCTTCTATTTTGGTTGTAACGGAAGGCGCGTTTGGCATGACCGGTGATCTTGGAATTTTGAAAGAAATGATTGCGCTCAAAGAAAAGTATCCGTTTCGCCTGCTGGTTGATGATGCACACGGGCTGGGAACGATGGGCGAAGACGGCTCCGGAACCGGCACGCACCTGGGCTGCCAGGACGGTATTGATATTTATTTCGGCACGTTTGCCAAATCATTTGCGCTGATCGGTGCATTTGTGGCGACCGAACCACGCGTGGTTGAATTCTTGAAAGCCAATGCCCGCAGCCAGATTTTTGCAAAATCAGTGCCTATGCCGATTGTAGAGTCGGCTCGCAAGCGTCTGGAGCTTATTCAAAAACATCCCGAATGGCGGGAACGGCTCTGGGAGAATACATTGAAGCTGCGCGAAGGCCTTCGTGAAATTGGATATAATGTGCTGCCGGCCGAGTGCCCGGTAACGCCCGTGCTAACGCAGGGTAGTACCGATCTTTGTACGCTTATCATGCGCAAACTGCGCGAAGAACACGGGGTGTTTGTTAGCGGGGTGACCTATCCGGTAGTACCCAAGGGAACGGTACTCATTCGCCTGATCCCGACGGCGGCACACACCGACCAGCATATTCAAAAAACGCTGGCCGGCTTTAATGCCATTAAAGACGTGGTGTTTGAAGCGGCGCGCAAACAAGAGCGGATGACCGCCTAACAAAGAGTTGTGAAGTTAAATCGATGGGGCCCTGTCTTGGTTGGCAGGGCCTTTTTTATTGGGAATGAAAAGAGGGACTAATAAACCTGAGAATTATTCAAAATAATAATCATCTATTCTTGATGCCGCATAAGAATCGTTTCTTTAGGAACTGCATATCCGGCTGGTGGTTTTTCTGTGATTTCCCACTTTATTTTGTGCTATTTTAGTTAGTTGTACTTTACCTTCAAGTTGGCTTGCAGAAGATGCACCAACGCCGTAGGCTGTCTTAAAAGTGAATTCTATAGAGCTATGATTTAATTTTCTATAGTCATAAAGCGAAGTCATTACTCCAGCCCAACAATCTTCTACTGTTCCATTATCAAAACAGTGCTCACCTACAATTTCTCCATCTTTCTCAAAAATATGTACATAAAATATAACATCTGTATTGTTATTGTCGAGCATCCATTTACCCAAGAATACAGACTGATTTTCAGTTGACAGAAAAGCGGCTAAACTTATAGTAAAAGTTAGGAGTGCAATTGCAGAGAGTATTTTATAATGTGATATTCCACCCATACCAGTAGTGATAAAAGGAAGTTGATATAAAAACACTTCTAAAATTTAGAAGTGCCGTGATTCAATTCTGGTTATAACATTATTTGAATCATATTTAATTAACAAAAAATGATAATCACCGGCTCCCAGAGCAATTGATGTTGTTCCTGACTCCCTGTAATCATATGATTTAGGAAAGGTATTTTGGATTGAGCTAATATTATTTCCTACTTGCAATTTAAATGATCCCATTTGTACATAATAATTTGAGGAGGTTAATACGAATCTTTCTAATGTATCACTTGTAAATTGGAACTTCGCACCATTGGTATAGATGTAGTTTGTTGCTGTTTTATCGCTCATTTCCCAATATTCAGTGGTAATGTTGTCAGGCTGACCAAATACATTTTTAGTCGCTTGCTTGGAGTCCTCATCAAATACTATTTGATTATTAATTTTCACCTCTCCACTAAAGGTGTCGATTTTAGTGGATTGACCTTTGCAGGAAATTGTCATTAAAAAGAAAACAAAGATTGTTAGGTTTAATTTTTTCATAGTCTTTATTTGTTTTTATTAATTACAATTACTTTCTGAAACGTTGACAGATCCATCGTTATTAAATTTAGTAGCCATATAGTTTTCAGGATCTACTCTCTTTTCTTGCCCATTTTCAACTTTCCGCGCTCGAATATGAACATGGGGAATGACAGGTATACCATTCATTTCTTGGGCATTTCCAGTATTCCCAGACCTCCCAATAATGTCACCAGCGCTGACTGTATCACCTACTTCAACGCCTACGGTGTTCAAATGATTGTATCTCAAATATACAGTATCCCCGCTAAGTGTAGATTTTATGCGGACGTAATTGCCATAGGAATCTGGCTTGTATTCTCCAGGATCAAATGAGTCTCGTATATCCGTAACTGTGCCCCCGTGCATTGCATAAAGATTACTGTTAATATCCGCTTTTATATCGGTACCATCATGAAAAGTGTTTCCACTATTTCTTGTGTATCCAAATTGTCCGCCCCATTCATTCCAACCACCTGATGGAGCTATTTCAGGAT
The DNA here is from genome assembly GCA_016937115.1 of Balneolaceae bacterium. Lineage (GTDB taxonomy): Bacteria > Bacteroidota > Rhodothermia > Balneolales > Balneolaceae > SMO-BIN1. Next base: position 8,253 of record JAFGWN010000109.1, read on the forward strand.
TTTCAACCACATTTCCTTCACACGGATCTGGTGGCGAAGCCCCACCTACATCTTCACACCCGGCAGGTGGGTCAATGGCATTGGGATCGCATTCACTGTCCGAGCCGTCTCCGCCGGGATCGCAGTCAATACACGGTCCTCCACCGCC
>JAFGWN010000003.1 GCA_016937115.1 Balneolaceae bacterium
CATGGAGCTTTGGCAAGGCGATGTCTTTAAACTTCAAAAGCGATGGCTTCCCGCTATCGATGCCATTTATGATAAAGCTGCGCTTATTGCACTACCTCCGGAAATGCGAAAAGTGTATGCCATTACATTAAAGAGCCTTTTACAACCCCATACTCAAATATTTATCAACTGTTTTGAATATAATCAAAATGAGATGCCCGGCCCGCCGTTTGCGGTTTTCAGGGATGAGCTGGAATCGCTTTTAGGGGATCAGTTCAATATAAAACTGCTGCATACTCAGTCTCTGTTTGATGAACTCATAAAATTTCAGCGACGGGGGCTTCATTCCTACCTCAAAGAAAAAATCTATCGCCTCTCACCAAAATAGATGTTTAAAAGGTTTAAATATACTTTATTATATCAAGCTGATGTTAAATCTTATGTATTCAGTTGCCAATCGATATAAGGGGTTGCATATCAACAAGCCGGCATGTATTTTCAAAAAGCTTATTTTCACACAATCATTATTTAACATTTTATTATTGCAAAATGACTGTTGATAGAAGAAATACGATCTTAACGGTAGTTCTCGGCGTTATAATTGTAGTTTTAGGATGGTACCTGTATCATTCTATTGTCGATCCTTACGAAGTAGTTGAACAACGTGAAGAGATGACCCAACGTGTACGCCATAATATGGAAGACATTCGCGACGGGTTAGTTCGCTATAACCGGCGCAATGACAAATTCCCTCCAACCCAAGGTGGGCTTGACAGCCTTATGGAATTTATGAGAACCGACTCCATTATGCTTGCCATTCAGGACTCACTCTTTACGGACAATCCCGAATCAGGCTACACTTTTAAGCTGGACTCACTGATTTATTCTCCACGGCCGCCGCACAAACGATTCGAGTACACGCTTAACGACACGTCGAATCCCCCGATTTACCTGCTGGAAGATCCAGACTCGGATGATAAGATTGGAAGCCTGGAAAAAGCTACACTGCTTAACGCTCCAAATTGGAAGTAATGGCTCATGCCGGAAGATAACGCTTGTTTAGGGCTCTGCTTTTTTGATCACCAACTATTTTATGCCGTAAGCAACCCTAAGCAAAGTGCCTATCTTACCCGTATCGGCGCTGTTAATTTTAATTTTGATGTAGCACAAGCTGTCCTTTCTGGCCAAAGTGATCATCTGCCCGGCCTGCACAACACCGTTCTCGATTTAAAAGATCGTTACGAAGTTAAAAATGTACGGGTACTCATGTATCCTTCCATGGAGTGCTGGTCCATTCTTCCTAAACTCGTCTATGATGATGCCTCCGAGCGGGAAGCTCATATCAATATTTTGATGAACGGCCTCAGCCGCAAAAAAATTCATCCGGCCTGGCATGCCCTCAGCAATGAAAACTTCAAGCTCATCCGGCTGCGAACCGATAGTACGCTCAGCGGCATGCAGTCATTAACGGCCGACATCTCCAGTGTGGACCTGGTGAGTGCTTTTGAAATTGGCGAAGACTGGATTAAGCACGCACGTCCGGGCGGCTCGTTCTTAACCGTCGGGTGTTTCAAAAATTGTATCTCTGTTAGCTCTTTTATCTTGGGGAAGCTTCGCGGCGCCACTTACATAACCTTCGAAGATCCCGACGACCTTCCCTATTTCTGGCTGCAGAAAGCGCGTGAACTTTCGTGGATGCAGGGACTTCACGAACAAATTCAGGTCTACGGGCGGCAGGCGTATCACTTTATTGAAATTCTGCAACCTTTCTGGGATGACGCCGGAACCGTATCAAAAATGAATACGCTTGATAAAATGCAGGTAACGGCCGACGAAGATACCTACGGCTTTGACCTGGAGCTGGCTTATCCCGCTATTATGCTTGCTTTGGATTGAGTAACAGGGAATAAATAATTAGCTTTCCTGAAAGCCCTATACCTTATACCTTTCCTGCAATAACCAAAATAAAGCCAAATTTTAATTACATGCGTATTATTACCGGATTGCTTAAAGGCCGAACGATCGATACTCCTCAAAATGCCGACGTCCGCCCTACAACCGACCGGGTAAAAGAAGGACTCTTCTCGGTGATAGAGTCACGCCGGTTCATTCAAAACCGTACCGTGCTCGATCTGTTTGCCGGTACAGGCAATCTTGGGTTTGAAGCGCTCTCCCGCGGAGCCGAAAAAGCAGTATTTGTAGATCATGACCATGTTAATATTAAGAGCATCGATAAAATGGCCCGGATGTTTGAGATGGAAAACCAGGTCAGCACGGTTAAAATCGACGCTGCCCATTTCCTTGAAGGGCCGGCCGTGCCATACGATCTTGTCTTTGCCGATCCGCCCTATGTTTACCGTGATGTAGAAAAAATTGCCAGGGCCGTCATAGAGAATGGATGGCTCAAGGAAGATGGATGGCTTGTTTTAGAGCATAACAAACACCACGATTTCAGCAAACATCCACACTTTCTTTTTAATAAAAAATATGGCCGCACGTTTGTGAGCTTTCTGCAAGGCGCGCCTGTAACATCAACCGAATAAACAGGCATGAAAAGAATTCTGGTTGCCATACTATTAATTGCAGGCATCTTCTTTGTCGTTAAGTATTTTATCCTTGATGAGGGTATAAAAAGCGTGTTCCCCGGGCCATGCCAAAGTACCATCACCTATAGCATTGGTGAGATAAGTCCCATTTATGATTTAGATGAATCAACCCTTAAAATCATGCTCCATGAAATTGATAATGCATGGTCGGCTGCAGCAGGGAAAAACTTGTTTGAATACGACTCCAATGGCTCCCTCTCCATTAATCTCATTTATGAGGAGGAACAACGATTTCTCAATAAAGAGCAATCAATTGCCTCCCGAATAGAGTATGAAAAGATGTCGTATAAAAACGCTGAACAAGAGCTTTTAAAGCTCAAAGAGCGCTACAAGCAAGAAAAGAAAGAGTATGAGGAAGCCATTACCGAATACAATAAAATGATGGAGAAGCCATCAACCCAAGTACAAAACGATATAACACGGCAAGCTCATGAAATAGAAGAAAGGCGCCGCAAACTTAATGATCTTGCTGCTCAGATAAACGAGAAGGTCGAAAACATCAACCGCATTTCAGAACGAATTGATGAAATGCTGGCTGACTATAATGCGCATTTTGACACAACTGAAGCCTTTAACCAGGGAGATTATCAAAGAAGCATTACGGGCGAAGTCATCAATATATACGGCTACAGAAACCTGGATGAACTAAAGCTTGTTCTGGCTCATGAAATGGGCCACGCACTGGGCTTGCAGCATGTTCAAAATCCGGAGTCAATTATGTATTATCTTATGAAAGATCAGCCAACCGGCCAGCTCAGGTTCACCAGTCAAGACACTGCAGCATTAAATAATTTGTGTGGCACATAACACTATCCGTTAAATCAATCAAAACTTAATGAAAACCTTAGCACTCTATCCCGGCTCATTTGATCCTATTACATTTGGCCACCTTGATATTTTGCAGCGGGCAACCGAGCTTTTTGACAAAGTGATTGTTACTATTGCTATCAATAGCCGAAAAGAAACCGTATTTACCGGCGACGAGCGTGAAGCGCTGCTAAAAAAGTGCCTTAAAGACAAAGATTGGGCTAAAAAAGTAGATATTGAACAATTTTCGGGGTTGCTGGTTGATTTCGCCAAACAAAAAAATGCGAAGACCCTGGTGCGGGGCGTTCGTCAAATTTCGGATTTTGAATATGAGTTCCGCATGGCGCTCACCAACCGGCGGCTGGCACCCAATGTAGATACTGTTTTTCTGATGCCCAATGAACATCTCACCTTTATCTCGGCCTCGCTGGTGAAGGAAGTAGCCACATGGGGCGGCGATTTGTCTTCATTCGTGCCCGAACACGTAGCAACAGCACTCAAAGAAAAGATGAAGAGACCGGAGGATTCACAATAAGCTGCAGAAAAATCTGCTGCGAAGGAGGTTAACTTCTGAGCATTAAATTTCGGGAGTCCAACTCCCTCAAAGTTTTCGCTGATGGTTTTTATAATCAGTCGTAGAAAACTATTCTTCTTTTACCTATTTTTATCATTTTCATTCTAAGGTGATGCTAATCTTTTAAATATAATTGTATGATATCAAAACGTGCCCAATCGGTTAGTCCGTCTGAGACGCTGCAGATCTCTGCCAAAGCCAAAGAACTGAGCCGGCAGGGGAAATCAATCATTTCATTGAGCGCAGGCGAACCTGATTTTAAAACGCCTGCCCACATATGTGATGCTGCCATCAAAGCGATTAACGACGGGTTCCACGGGTACACCATGAACACCGGAATGCCCGAGCTGCGACAGGCTATCAGCGATAAGCTTCAGCGCGATAACGGGCTCAGCTATAATCCTTCACAGATTGTCTGTACCAACGGCGCTAAACAAGCACTTGGATTTAGCTTGCTGGCACTGCTCGATGACGGCGATGAAGTGATCATCCCGGCTCCGTATTGGGTTTCGTACACTGAAATGACCAAAATAGCCGGCGGGAAACCGGTGGTTGTCCGCACCAATTTTGAGAATAACTACAAAATAACCCCGCAACAGCTAGATGATGCTATCACCGAACGAACAAAAGTATTCATGATCTGTTCACCGTCGAACCCGACGGGAGCCTGCTATACCCGGGACGAACTCACAGAGCTTGGAAACGTGCTTAAAAACTATCCGGATATTTGCATTATTTCAGATGAAATTTATGAGTATATCGTTTTTGAAGGCGATCACACGGGCATTCTCCAAACTGCGCCCGAGCTGTATGAACGCACCGTCTTGATCAACGGTTTTTCTAAAGGCTTTGCCATGACGGGCTGGCGGCTGGGCTACCTGGCCGCTCCACAATCCATTGCAGATGCCGTGGCCAAAATACAGAGTCAGGAGACATCTGCACCTTCGGCTATCTCACAGAAAGCGGGCGAAGAAGCGTATAAAAACAGCCTCGAAGCCGTTTATGCCATGCGCGATGACTTTAAAAAACGGCGTGATTTTATCGTAGAGCAGCTTAATGAAATTGAAGGCGTGCAGTGCTTCAAACCGGAAGGCGCTTTCTACGTTTTTCCCGATATTTCTGCCCACTTGAATAAAAAAACGCCACACGGTGAACGTCTCTCAACCAGCACGGATCTTTGCATGTATTTGCTGGAAGAACACGGGCTTGCTGCCGTGCCGGGCGATGCTTTTGGTGAACCCGAAGGTATCCGGCTGAGCTACGCCTCTTCCATGGATGATCTTAGAGAAGGAATAAAACGCCTGCAAAACGGATTAGCAACACTGAAATAATGAATATGTAAATTTGCCCCGTTGACCGTTTTGGCACAGTTTGTGCTTCTGAAAAGGATCAACGCGAAAAAAATTCTACAATACTATGCCTACATACGAATACAAACGAGAAGACGGAACTACTTTTGAAATCAGACAGAGTATTAAAGACGAGCCGCTGGAAAAGTGCCCCGATACCGGACAAAAAGTAAAACGTGTTATCAGCGGTGGGGGCGGCGTTGTTTACAAAGGGGACGGCTGGTACGTAACGGATTATAAAGACAGCGACCGCAAGGAGAAAGCTAAAGCGGAGAAGAAATCAGACAAGAAAGAACCGAAAACTGATAAGAAGCCTGATAGCAAACCTGCCAAAGAGAAAACCAAAGCTAAAAGTTCGTAATTTTTGAGCACCGAACGATCCAAACCACATGAAGAAGCGCTCGAGCAGTTCATTCTGCTTTGGGGTGAGATGGCCTCCGCCTGGGGCATTAACAAGACGATGGCCCAAATTCATGCTCTGCTTTATGCCGAAGCTGATCCGCTTGATACCGATACCATCATGCAGCGGCTCGATATCAGCCGGGGCAACGCCAACATGAATTTGCGTAACCTTGTGCAGTGGCAATTAGCGCATAAAGTGCATTTTAAAGGCAAACGCAAGGATTATTATACAGCTGATAAAGATGTGTGGTCGATCGTGGCCACTATTGTCCGCGAACGCCAGCAGCGTGAGGTAGCACCGATCCGCCAGAATCTTGAAGAGTGCCTGGAAGTTTTTGAAGCCACTCATTCGATGACCAGGGAAGAAGCTGAATTCCAGGAACGCATCGAAAATTTCATCCGTTTTCTGGAAATGTTCGAACGCTTTACCGCCGCAATGCTGCCCTACATCAACAAGAAGAACCTGAAGTTTTTGAAGCAGTTGGTGAAGCTGGCTGAAATGAAGGAAAATATTAAAGATCGCCTGTCAGATTCGTCCAAAAAACCTTCCGACAATGAGTAACAAATCAACTCGCGAAAAAGGCCGCGAAGGCGAAGCAATTGCTGCCGCTTATCTCGAATCAAAAGGCTATACCATTCTGGAACAGAATTACTTTTTTGAACGCGCCGAGGTTGACATTGTGGCCTATGACCAAACCGCTATTGTGTTTGTGGAAGTAAAGATGCGCAGGAACACCACCTTCGGTGAACCAGCCGAGTTTGTGACAGAAAAAAAACAGCAATTGATTTATAAAGCGGCCGAAGCCTGGCTTTACGAACGCAAGATGGACGGTTCACCGGTCCGGTTTGATGTAGTAGCCATTGTGCAGAACAAGAACGAAGCACCCGACATCCAGCACTTCAAACACGCCTTTCGTCCCAGAGGATAATTGATGTGCCGAGGGAGGATTGTCTAATTAATCGTAAAGTCTCGGGAGTACAACTCCCCCTCGCGGCGCTACCCCCCCCCTTTATTTCTGAAAAACCATAATCCTTTCCTTTAGCTCCAGTTCCGAAAAATTATACGCTCTCTTTATCCAGTGTGCGGTTTCATCCCGGTAAAAAATCACGTGGGTTTCATCATGTACATAGTGCCAACGATTAAAATCGATATCATCAGCATAGCGAAGTGTCATGCAATACAGATGTCCATCGGTTTGTAGCAATCCTTTCAGCAAGCGAAACTCCTTCGCCGGATAATGAAAATGTTCGACCACTTCACTTGAAATGATAAAATCATACGTACGATGAAATGCGGTGGCATCTTTGTCAAAATACGGATCGTAGGTGGTGATTGTATATCCGGCATCGCGCAGCAGCTTGGCCGCAACGGGACCTGTGCCCGAACCATAATCGAGTCCGTGGTTTCCCGGCTTATAATTTGCTTTCACGGCATCAACCAGTGGCATCACAAAATTTTGGTAGCGGGGATCTTCTACATCATTATTATGCGTTTCATAACGGTACACCTCCTCATCCTGAGAAACGTACATAGCGGGATCTAACAGGATCGCTTTGCATTCCGGGCATTCGAAATAGTCGCGCTCCAGCGTCTGAGAAAAAGCATCCGCTTGTGCACCACAGAGTCTGCATTTAATTGAAGATTTCATTGCACAATTATTTTTCTACCACCACATTTGGTCGCAATTTAGCCATCGTTTTAGGTCCAATCCCCTTTATATTTTCCAGTTCTCCCACACTGCCAAACCCGCCATTTACTTCCCTGTATTTAATAATCCGTTCGGCATAGGCCGGACCAATACCCGGCAGCAGTTGCAGCATTTCGGCATCTGCAGTATTAATATTTATCGGCAATACATCGGCCAATGATGTTGCCGTATTTCCAAGTGCTTCAGCACGGCTTATTTTGATGCCAATTTTTCGGGGATACTCCCAAATTCCTTTTTCAGCTTCTTTGGCTTGCTTTTCATAGTCTTTGAAGGCATCAACTGAATCGGGATGCTGGCTGTAATAAGGCACGTACCAGCCCATTCCATCTTTAAGCAGCTGCCGGTTAAGTGCAATCGTTTCATTATTACTATTGAGAGTCACATACGCCTGAAAAGCACCGTAGCGCGCATCGGGTTTAGAGCCATAGGGTCCCTGAAGCCGAACATAGGCACCCTCCAGTTTCTTTTTCACATATTTTCGCGTCACATCCGAATAAAAATCGGCTGAGTCATTCGTGGCATAAACCGAAGGCACCTCAACCCCCAAGAACCGAACATTATACTCAAAGCCCGGTGCCAGCTCAATCGTAAACCGGCTTCCATCTTCAATGCCCCCCTCAACAGCATACCACCGTTCGGTACTCACGGGTGGGGCGGGCGGATAACTTTTCTCATTCGCCCGGCTCATAACACCCATAAAATCCTGGTAAAATTGATTAGTAATGGCATCAGAATAGAGGATCAACAGGTTTTCATCATTATTGACTTCAGCATTATTTGAAAAATTGTACGAGCCTGTCACTACCACCCCCTTGTCGGATGAATCGGGGTGGGCAGCATCGACAAGCAGTACTTTATGGTGAAGCTTTCGCAACTCGTTTGCAGGTAAAATCATCCGGTTGAGCGTTCGTGCTTCGGGTGATGCCCAAATGTCGCCATTATTTTCGTAGCGGCCGTAAAACTGCCGGTCAATCACTCCATTTAAAGCAATATCCCCAGTTGCCGAAAGCTGCCATATTTGCTGGCTCAACGGGAATGATGCACTGATGGCAAAGGCCTGGAATCCGATGTCATGCTGGGCTTCCTTCCCGGCCAGCTCCACCAGCCGACTTGCAATGCTTGGTTTGGTGTCGGTCCTGTTAATAGGTGCAAAGTAAAGCTCAACGCGGGTCGTATCCACATAGAAGGCGTGAGGGACATCATTTTTTCGTTTATCTTTGTGAAACCGAGCCCGCTCGGGATTGGGCAAATTATTACTGCTGCCCCACATCTGCTCGAATTCCGCCACATACGCTTTTGCGATTTCATTATCCTTGATTATCACGGTATGATTTGTATTAAAAGCACCGGTGTACGTCAGGTTGGTCGAACCGGTCCAAACATAATCGTCATCGGGATTGCCATTCAGCGCATCGATCACCGCAAACTTGTTGTGCATATCGGCCCCGGCATTCACCAGGGAATTGTCGAAGATAGTGCCATCCGGCATGTACACATCGCCGTCATCATCGATAGAAATGATGCGTCCTTTTCGCAGCATATTCCACATGAGCGAATCGACTTGGTGGGAATCATGGCGATTATAATTGTCGGTTACCAGCCGCACCCGCAGGCCGCGCTGCTTCGCACGTACCAGCGCCCGGCCAATACGCGGATGCTCCAGATCATAAATACATAAATCGACGCTGCTTTGGGCGGAATCAATCAACGCTTCGAGCGTACCGATTAAATCGTGTCTATCGCTGGTTTCATTATTGGCAAAGGCAACACTGTGATCCGACGGCATATTAAAATATACCTTAATCCACTCCACCGAGCTGGAATCCTGCTGGGCAAAAGTTGGCAACGCTACTGCAAAAAATGCAGTAAAGATTAAAAACTGCCTTAAAAATCGTTGCGCCATAAAATTGCGATTGATAATGAAATTGATGTATTTTCGATTTAAGTTATTATAATCTGGCTTGTTGAACCCAATTATAACACTATGAATTTACAAATCCTTAACCCGCTGCGATGGAGCAAGTCGTTTCTGCTAATCGTTTTGGGCGGATTTATTCTTATTTGGTTTGCTTTTATCGATACCTATAGCCTTTGGACACGGTACCAACTGAATCAACGCCAGGAAACCCTGAAAGCTAAAACCGAGCAACTTGAGACCGAGACTAAGCTGCTTAAGCAAAAAATTGACGCCCTCAACGAAGATCCTGTTCTGTTAGAACGTATTGCCCGGGAAGAATATGGTATGAAAAAAGAAGGCGAACATATCTATAAAATAAAAGAAAAAAATTAGGCTATCGTCTTCCCTCCCTTCATTATTTTTGCCTGCAACTTATATTTTCTTCGTTGCCTGTGCTTTTTTCGGATTAAGCAACTAAAATAGCCCCATTGCGGCTTAATGATCCATCAATTATTGACTACTAACTGTCTTACATATCATAAACTGGTCGCGGTATTTTTTTTCACCGCTTTTTTTCTGTTGATGAATGGTCAACAAATGGCTTTACATGCACAAGTTACTGATACTACAGCCGTCGAGCCGGACTCTGTATCCATTCAACCTGATTCCGTGACCGTTCAGCCCGATTCTTTAGCCGCTCAACCAGATTCCCTTCAGCAAGATACGCTCCCTCCCCGGCAAGCCCAATCACCCCAAAGGAACGGTGCTTTAAAAGAAGGAGAAGTACGATTCCAAGCCACCGATTCGCTGGTGTTTGATTTCCGGGAAGATAGAATCGCTAATCTTTATGGCTCCGCTAAAGTTACACATAAATCGGGACAGCTTGAATCGGGTAAAGTTGCGCTAAACCTTGATAAAAATATCGTGCGGGCTAATACGCAAACGCCGCAGGATACGCTTTCGCAACCGGTGCTCACCCGGGAAGGAGAACCGCCCGTGCGCAGCAATAAAATTGCGTTCAACTATAAAACTGAAAAAGGACGGTTTGAGGTAGCCCGGGTTGAAATTGATGAAGGAAAACTTACCGGTACCAAAGTAAAAAATGTAAGCCCCCATGTGGTGTTCCTCGAAGATGCCATTTATTCAACCTGTAAGCTCGATCATCCGCACTATTATATTAAAATGGATCAGGCAAAATTGGTTCGAAATGAAAACGGCAAAGAAGAGGTTTTCTTCAAAAATGCCCGACTCTACATTCTTGATATCCCTTATCCCATTGTGTTCCCATTCGGTTACTTGCCCGGCAACCTGAGCAGGCGGCAATCGGGATTGTTACAACCAACCTATGTTTTTCAGCAAACCAACGAACGCGGACTTGGCCTGCGCAACCTGGGCTGGTTTCAATATTTTAACGATTACATTACGGGTCAGGCATCTGTTGATATCTATACCTCCGGGACATTTTTCTTTGATGCACAAACGACATACCGGAAACGAGATAAATACAGCGGAAGCGTGCAAATTGGCTATTCCAATCAGCGGGGACTGGAACCGACCGATCCCGCATTTACTTCAAGAGTTAATAAGAATATTCGGGTACGTCACGATCAGCGATTCTCTCCCTATTCAAAACTGAATGCCAACATCGAGTTCCGAACCGAAGACTTTTACAGACAGAATTCATACGACATTGACGAGCGGGCCCAAGTTTCTACGAGTTCAAACCTGAATTATGACTATAACCATCCCGACGGCCTGTACACTTTTTCAGCTTCCATCAACCAATCCCAAAACTTCCAGACCAATGTGGTTACGATGACGGGTCCCGAGTTCGACTTTGGCTTGAAACGTTTTTCGCCGTTTGAGAACCCAAATACAACCTCAGGCGATGAGCCCTGGTACGAAAGCTTATCCGTTGAGTACGATAATGCGTTTGAATCGGAATACAGATTTGAGCCCATTCGGGGCGACGCTGCAGAAATCAACTGGTTTGAGGCGCTGCGGGATCCCTCAAAATACCGCCAGGCGACCGACAATAACGACCACTACCAGTATGGGTTTCGACAGGATGTGAATGTGAGTGTTAATAATTTGCTGAACAGCCGTTTTTTGAACCTCAGCGCCAATGGGCGTTACAGTGAATTCTGGTATCCTTCTACAATCCGAAAAGTATACGGCCCCATTTCTAACGATACAGAAAATGTTAAGGTCCCGGGATTTGCCTCCGCCCGGGAGTTTACCACAAACCTGAACTTTTCAACAACGTTTTACGGCATATCAAATGCCAAAATTGGCAACCTTGAAGGCTTTCGTCACACTGTTCGTCCCAATATATCCTTCAGCTACCGGCCTGATTTCAGTAGCGACTTTTTCGGTTATTTCCGGGAAGTGCAAGTTGACTCCAGCGGACGCACCGAAGAATATTCGATCTTTGAGGACCAAATTATAGGAGCACCTTCGCCCGGCGAACAGCAGGCCATTAACTTCGGTATCAACAACGTGTTTGAGGCCAAACAGGTAAAACGTGATTCCACCGGTGAAAAGAATGAGCGCGTCCTGCGGCTCATCGATCGGCTTAGCCTGAATTCGAGCTATAATATTGCCGCCGACAGCATCAAGCTTGCCGATTTAAGCACCTCTATCAGCTCCAATGTAGTGAGCGGGTTAAATCTGCGGGCATCAGCCAACTTCAATTTTTATGAACGCGATTCCCTGGGAAGAAAAGTCGACGACTTTCTGTTGACTGAAAGCAGGCGAATAGCGGAATTGACCAACTTCAGATTTACCGCCAGTACCTCATTCAGCGGGGGCGACGGCAGGGGCATACAGATTGATGACCAGCCCTATTTCCCCGCACGCTATGATCCCTACAACCAGTCTATTTTCAATGAAATGGACCCATACTTTAATTCGCGGCCGGTACGTCCGCTGGATTCACCCTGGTCGGTCTCTATCAACTTTAGTTACAGCTGGAGTCTCAGCGCCAGGCCAAATACAGACAACAGGCGAACAGCAACCATTAATGCCCAGAATATACAGTTTCAGCTGACGCCCAAGTGGAGTTTTAGCACGAGGCTCGGCTACGATTTTATTCAAAAGGAATTAACACCCTCTGAATTTAGACTCAATCGGGAACTGCATGAATGGAACCTGTCATTCGTCATGCGACCTTTTGGTGATTTTCAGTATTACTCCTTCAGGCTAAGCGTGAACAGCAGCCAGATTCAAAGCATATTCCAGAAGCTGCCGCTGCTTCGTAACCTTGAGCGCAGCTCCAGCCCTACCGGTCGTGGATTTGGTCCGTCGTATTAGAATTTTAAAACGAAACTTGCATATATGTACACTTCTCGACTCTTTTTAACTTTTTTTACATTACTTATTTTTCTCTCAAGTTGCTCAACCGAAACCGCCCCGCCAATGTAGTACGTAAAAGCACCGATGGCTGGCAGACGGTACTTGAAGGGTACAGCATACGAACGCTGGCGCACAACGCCCGCGGGCAAGGCCGGGATTACGCCAGCGGTATCAACGAAGCCCGCACCCCGTTTTTTGCCGCCAGCACCAATTTCAGTGACGATTGGGAAATAGTAGAAATGGAGAATGCTGCTGAGGCACTCTTTATCAACGACATGATTTCGGTGATGGAAGACGGCACCGAAGTACTCTATTTCGGGACAATGAAAGAAGTTTATAAATATACATTTGAGGAGTAACCACAGAGCCCCGCTGCAAAGGCAGGGCTATCAAACGTAATCGAATTTATTCGAAAATCAGGATTCCCGGTTTTTGAGATACCGCACCACGTATTTACCGAGAATATCGAACTCAAGGTTTACCGCATCGCCGGGCTGTCGATTTTGGAGATTGGTATGCTCATACGTGTACGGAATAATGGCGACCGTAAAAGTCGTTTCTTTTTCATTGGCAACCGTCAGGCTGATGCCGTCAATGGCAATACTGCCGCGTCCTACAATCAGGTCTTTGAATTGCTCATCAAAAGAGATGGTAAAAAGCCAGTCGGTCCCTTCCTGTTCAATGGCCGTTATCTCACCGGTCGCATCAACATGGCCTTGTACCAGGTGGCCATCCAGCAGTTGTTCGGGATGCAGCGAAGGCTCCAGGTTTACCAAGTCCTCTACCGCAAGTGCGCCTATATTAGTCTTCCGAAGGGTTTCCTCCACGCTCTGTACTGTAAAAGAGTCGTCATTAACGGCTGTAGCCGTGTGGCACACCCCGTTGATGCTAATACTCTGATCAACTTCAACCTGCCGGGCTAAATCGCAGGCAATGACCATCTCTTTGCTGCCATTTAAATCTTTAATATTTCGAACTTTCCCAACCTCTTTAATTATTCCGGTAAACATAATTATTCGTATTCACTATTTTATTTTATGAAGACAGATTGATTATAAATTTTTGCTGTGAAGGAGTTGCACTCCTGAGCATAAATTCTTCAAGAGTACAACGCCCTCAAAACAGTAATAGGGTTGTCCATAATATCGTTTTAATTTAAATAACGCCCTGTAATCCCCTTTTCTAAGGGGGATTTTACAAATAACCGGTGAACAGCATATCGTTGCCAACTTTTTTCCACTGCACTTTGGTGAATTCCAGAATTTCATCCATACGATTGATGCCTGTTCCCATAATAGATCGCGTTCCTGCGCCAAGCATTTTGGGTGCGATAAAACAAGCGATCTTATCAACCAATCGTTCCTTTATAAGTGCCGAGGCAAGGCTTTGCCCCGCTTCAACCATGACAGACTGAATGCCTTCCCCTCTCATTTTTTTAAACATTTCATCTAAATCTGTATGCCCATCCTTTTCAGAAACCAGTAGTGTTTTCCCCCGGAAGTAATTGGATTCCAGCATTTTCAGCATTGGGTCTCCTTTCTCTTCAACCTTTTCCCGGTTATGCGTCACCACAATCGTTTTCTCTTCGTATTGATCGGAGAACAAATTTAGCTTTTTCGGCAGCTCCAGCGGCCCGTCAATAACAATGCGTTTAGGCTGCCGGCCTTCCACATGGCGGACGGTAAGGCGCGGATTATCCAGCCGGGCGGTGTTGCGTCCCACGAGTACCGCATCGTACCGGCTGCGCCACTCGTGCACCTTTGTGCGTGCGGCCTCACCGGTGATCCACTGCGAATTGCTGTCGGCGGCAGCAATATAGCCGTCCAGCGTTTGGGCAATTTTCAACATTACAAACGGTCGGGCAAAATGATGGGCATGAAGGAAAAATTCATTCAAATCTTTGGCTTTCCTTTCCAGTAGTCCCACATCAACCTGGATTCCATGCTCACGCAAATATGCAATACCCTTCCCATCCACCTTAGTCGTGGGATCTTCCATCGCCACCACTACACGGTTAATAGGTAAATCCGCAAGAAACTCACAACAGGGCGGCGTTTGTCCGTAATGCGCACAGGGTTCCAACGTTACGTATACGGTAGCCCCTTCGAGGTCAGATTTCCGCTTTACTGATTTAATGGCATTCACTTCTGCATGCGCCTGCCCGTATCGCTCATGGTATCCCTGTCCAATTTTTTCTCCGTCTTTTGAAACTACCACACAGCCAACCATTGGATTGGGTGATACATATCCCGCTCCGCGCCCGGCAATTTCAATCGCCAGCGACATCCACTTGTGGTCGGTATCTGTAAATCGAGTTGAAGACATATTGAAGGTAATTAGAAAACAGAGCGATTAAGAAATTAGATTAAGAGCAAATTTTGCGTATATCCAAATTTGTAATACAGCCTTATAACATAACCTTACCAATCATTAATTGCCTAATCCCTCGATACTATAGCTGCCTATCCAAAACAAAAAAGGGCAAGAAGTCTCCTTCTCACCCTCTCATTTTCTTTGTTGTTGTATCTACCGGCTGCGCAGTACTTGCGAACGATAATCTTCAATTTCCGCATCGGCTTTTAATTGCTCAAGCCAAACGTTTGTAAACGCTTTACTTTTTTCCTGAACCAGCTGGCGACGAATCTGCTGTCGTGTTGCGTTCGTCATATTTTGTAATTTGGCATCTGTCCGGCTTTCAACCTGAACCACAAATACCGCGCTGGTACCCTTAATGGGGCTTGATACGGCGCCTTCTTTTAATCCAAATACTGCGCCCACCACGGTAGGCTCACGACCGGCGCCGGGAATAGTCTGTGCACTCATGGTAAGCGTATTTGCTGAAACAACTTCGTGTCCGCCCGCCTGCGCTATTGCTTCTAAATCACTGTTATTTTGAACCAGCTGTGAAACCCGGTCTGCAACCTGTGCCTTACGCTTATTGTTACGAACAGTGGCCTCAATTTGTGACCGCACTTCTTCAAAAGGGCG
>JAFGWN010000110.1 GCA_016937115.1 Balneolaceae bacterium
AAACGATAATGGTTTTATACTCGACATTTTTAAAAAACGGATACCCAATTTTTTCAATGACCCACCGGGGCCCGTTAATTTTAACAATTTCCGGTTTGTACCTTCTCTCTTTAATCTGTGGCAAGCCAACGGACAGGATCAGCAAGCTCAAAAATTGGCGGAGACCTATTGCCGGGGCATCCAAGATTTGCATATAAATTTTACCCTCGGAAAAGACGACCCGCAGTATATTGAGGCCAAGACCAATTGCTTACTTTTCAAAGAAAAATATCAAGAAGCGCTGCCATATGTAAAAAAATATTTTATTGATGAAAATGGACTTTTCCTGGCTCCTCTTAAATTCCAAAGCCCTATGTACGAGGAGGCCATGCAAAGCCCCGCATATCAAAAAATTCGTGAGCAGGTTGAAACTGAGCTGACGCGCCAGCGGGAAAACGTTATTGCTTACTTAAAAAGGGAGGGCGACTGGAAGCCGGAGTGGAACTAGTTGAATTAAATTAGCCCCAAGTAGCACCCAGCAAACAAAATTCTTCTTTGTCAATAATAAGCTGTATATTTGCAGCCGAAGCAATCGCTGCTTCCGTGTTTTTTGGCTACCCAAGCCGCCGTAGTGCCAAGCTTTCCGCTATCCATATCTCCCATTATGGGATGTCGTTGATATGTCCGCCGCACCTCTGCAGTAACAGGTTTATTCAAGGAGCGCATATCAACACAATCTAATATTTTATTACATGACTACTTTTAGTGATCTTGGACTTTCTGCGTCCACAACCGAAGCCGTACAGCAACTTGGTTTCGAGCAACCTATGCCCATTCAACAAGAAGCTATCCCTCTGCTGCTAAGCCAGCAAACTGATTTGGTGGCTTTGGCTCAAACCGGAACCGGGAAAACGGCCGCTTTTGGCTTACCATTGGTCGAACGTATTGAGCTCTCCCTGAACATGCCGCAGGCCCTGGTATTGGCTCCAACACGGGAACTATGCATGCAGATAACGCGTGATATCAAAGACTTTTCTCGCACACAGCAGGAAATTAGTACACTTGCCATATATGGCGGGAGCAGTATCAAAAAACAAATTAATGCTCTTAATCGGGGCGTACAGATTATTGCCGCCACCCCCGGAAGACTGCTTGATTTACTGCGTCGCGGCAAAATTGACACATCTGCTATTTCAACCGTTGTGCTTGATGAAGCAGATGAATTACTCAATATGGGATTCCAAAATGATTTAAATGCTATTTTCGACACCCTGCCTAAGCATTATCATACGTGGTTATTTTCAGCTACAATGCCCGATTCGGTGGCCCGCATTGCCAAAAAATACATGAATAATCCGAAAAAGATAACGGTAGGCACCAAAAATGCCGGTGCAGATAACGTTTCGCACCAGTACCTGACAGTAAAACCGCACGACCGCTATATGACGCTAAAGCGCCTGATTGACGTGCATCCTGATATGTATGCCATCATCTTTTGCCGCACGCGGCGTAATACCCGTAAAATTGCGGATAAATTAAACCGCGACGGTTACAAAGCCGATGCTATTCACGGCGATCTTTCCCAGAATCAGCGGGACCGAGTAATGGGCAAATTTCGCAACAAGAGTATCCGACTGATGGTTGCTACCGATGTGGCCTCACGCGGTATTGACGTCAATGATCTAACGCACGTGATCAATTATGAACTGCCTGATGACCTGGAAAGTTATACACACCGAAGCGGCCGAACCGGACGGGCCGGAAAAAGTGGAGTCTCAATTGGGATTGCCAAACACAAGGAAAAAGGGAAAATCCGCAAGATTGAAAAAACGATTAAACAGAAGTTTGAAAAGATCGATGTCCCTACCGCCAAAGATGTAAAACTCACCCAGCTCGACGAATGGAGTGATCAAATTAAACAGACGGATACATCGCCTATTAGCGACCTCATGCCTGCATTACTGGATCAATTTGAAGGAATGAGTCGAGAGGATCTGACTGAAAAGCTTATTGCTTTTGCTTGGAATAAAAAGGGAACAAAGAGCCAACCCCAACAAAAAACACATGGCCATTCCCAAACAATAAAGAACGGATCGGAACCAGGCTTTGAACGATTTTTCATCAATATAGGGAAAAAGGAGAACCTGAATCCGGGCACTCTGATTGGTTTAATTAACGAGGAATGTCGTACCGGCGACATTAACATCGGGAAAATCGACATCATGGGTTCATTTTCATTTTTCGAGGCCGACAACAACTTCACCGACAAGATTTTATCTGCCTTTCAACGAAATGTTAAATACCGTGGTCGCGGTGTAAACGTTGAGATTGCCCAACCAAAATAGTACTCAACTATTTTAGATAAGATGCCGAACACTTAAAAAGTGTTCGGCTTTTTTATTTAAAAATCGATATTCCAGATATTTTCAGCATATTCCCGCACGGCCCGGTCGGAAGAGAAAAAACCCATATTAGCCGTATTAATAATAGCTTTACGGTTCCATTCATCTTGGTCGTTGTATAATTCCTCTACCTGTCTCTGCATATCCACATAGGGCTGATAATCAGCCATCACCATATAGTAATCACCTTGGTTTAACAATGCATTAATAATTGGCTGAAAAATATCAGGCTCATCCGGTGTAAAGAATCCATTACTTAGCTGTGCTATTATTTTCTGTAGTTCCTCATTCGTATCGAGATATTCATGGGGGTTGTAACCTTCCTCCCGAAGTTTACCTATTTCTTCAACCGTGAGCCCAAAAATAAAAATATTCTCTTCGCCCACCTGGTTTCGCATTTCAACATTGGCACCGTCCAGCGTACCAATCGTCAAAGCCCCGTTAAGGGCAAATTTCATATTGCCGGTTCCGGACGCTTCTTTCCCTGCCGTGGATATTTGCTCCGACAGATTGGCTGCCGGGATCATCTTCTCAGCCAGCGACACGCTGTAGCCCGGCAGAAAAATAACCTTTAATAGGTCATTTACTTCCGGATCATTATTAATCGTCTCACCGACGGCATTAATGAGTTTGATGTACAACTTGGCCATTGGATAGCCGGGCGCGGCCTTGCCTGCGAAAATGATCGTACGCGGCGTATAGTCGCCGTCGGGATTCGTTTTGATACGATTATATAGCGTGATAGCATGGAAAACAGCCAAATGCTGACGTTTATATTCGTGCAGTCGTTTCACTTGGATATCAAAAATGGAATCGGTTCGCACCTCAATATCCAGCTCTTTTTTTATGTACTCTGCCAACTCTTCTTTTTTCTGCTGTTTGATATCGGCAAACTGTTGTCGAAATTCCTGATCATCCGCAAATTCCTCAATCTGCTGGAGCTGATCCA
>JAFGWN010000111.1 GCA_016937115.1 Balneolaceae bacterium
GTGGTAGGCGAATCTATTGACGGTATTGAAGAGCCAAAAGGTGAAGAACGGTATCCTATCCACCGTTCGGCGCCCAAGTTTGAAGACTTGGCTACCACCACCGAAATGCTTGAAACCGGAATTAAAGTTATCGATCTGCTTTGCCCCTATGCTAAAGGTGGTAAGATTGGGCTTTTTGGCGGTGCCGGTGTAGGTAAAACAGTACTGATCCAGGAGCTTATTAACAACATTGCCAAAGGCCACGGTGGACTTTCGGTATTTGCGGGCGTTGGTGAGCGTACACGTGAAGGGAACGACCTGATGCGTGAAATGCTCGAAGCCGGAATAATCGATTATGGTGAAGAATTCCGTGAATCGATGGAAAAAGGCGGCTGGGATCTTGACGTAGTTGATATGGATCAGCTGAAAGAATCCAAAGCTACTTTTGTATTTGGTCAGATGAATGAACCGCCGGGAGCCCGTGCTCGTGTAGCCCTTTCCGGGTTGACCGTTGCTGAGTATTTCCGCGATGAAGTTTCCCGCGATGTTCTGCTCTTTATTGATAACATTTTCCGATTTACGCAAGCAGGCTCCGAGGTATCAGCGCTGCTTGGACGTATGCCTTCTGCAGTAGGATACCAGCCCACGCTGGCTTCTGAAATGGGTGACCTGCAGGAACGTATTACTTCAACCAAAAAAGGTTCTATTACGTCGGTACAGGCGGTATATGTACCAGCCGATGACTTGACAGACCCGGCGCCTGCGACGACGTTTGCTCACCTTGATGCGACAACAACCTTAAGTCGTGCGCTTACACAGATCGGTATTTATCCGGCTGTTGATCCGCTCGACTCATCATCACGAATTCTTGATCCGCACATTGTTGGCGAAGAGCACTACAAAACGGCACAGCGCGTCATCCAGATTCTGCAGAAGTATAAAGACCTGCAGGATATTATCGCAATTTTGGGTATGGACGAGCTTTCAGATGAAGACAAGACAACCGTAGGGCGTGCCCGCCGTATCCAGCGTTTCCTAAGTCAGCCATTCTTCGTTGCTGAACAGTTTACGGGTCAACCCGGGAAATACATCAGCGTTGACGACACCGTAAAAGGATTTCAGAAGATTCTTAATGGTGAGCTTGACCACCTTCCTGAGAATGCATTCTACATGGTAGGTACTATCGACGAAGCAGAAGAGAAAGGTGAAGAGCTACTGGCCGAAGAAAAAGAAGCTGCAGAATAATAATTATTGATCAATGCTAAATAGTTTGGATGCACAGATTCTAACACCAGAAGGTGCTCTGTTCGACGGCGAAGTTGAGGGCGTACGAATGCCCGGAGCCGAAGGCAGTTTCGAGGTTAAACCTATGCACGCACCTATTATATCAACGCTTCAACCCGGATTGATTATCGTCCGTAAACCAGACGGCCAGGAGCTGAAATTTACGGTCAGTGGCGGTTTGGTTGAGGTTCACAATAATATGCTGAATCTTTTAGCTGAAGCGGCCGAGCCCATCAATGAGATTGATATAGAGCGGGCCAGGAAAGCCAGAGAGCGTGCGCAGAAGCGGCTTAAAAAATCGGCAACCGATCGTTCTATTAATCGGGAACGAGCCGAAAAAGCAAAAGCACGAGCCGAAAACCGTCTTCAGTTTGGCATGGATGTAACTGTTGATACCAACACAAAGTAAATCAATTTCAGTATTTTATACCTGGAAGGCGATGGAAGTGATTTCATCGCCTTTTTTATTTAATGAAGGTGTTAGCAGCATGTACTGGCTGCCGTGGTTTTAAAACCATAGCTATTCCAGCTTGATCGAACCTTAACTTCGTCTGGGTAAAATGTTAAAACCTTAACCGTTTTCCTTTCTGTGTTTGCCTTCTGGTTATTGTTTAACACGCAACTCGCTGTAAATAGTGTTCCATGTGGAGTATCCGTGGCATATTTCAGCTTCCGTTTGTGATAAAACTTTGTTCTGTTTCTTTTGCTGTACCAGAGAGAGAACCCAAACCGGTAATAAATGTATGAGGTTTGGCAAACTGTTCTTTGGTAACTTTGGAGTCCCTAAAGGCTGCGAAAACACCGGCGCCGAGGGTGGGGATCCATCCAAAGCTGCCACCGAAGAAAGAAGCCTGTTCAAATATTCGTAGCAGTTGCGGCAATGGAAGCTGATGTCCGCCCTATTTTTTTGGGAAGGCCAGATGAAATAGCTTTTGAACTTTTGCCAGGTTTAAACAGGTGGTCGGCCATTGACCGTCTTGCTCTGCAGCCAATGCATTGGACTGAAAGCCAGGAGAGGATTCGGGCAAATAACTTATTTATTAACTATTACCTGCTACCTTCCTGTTACCAGTCAATACGCTGGTTGTCCTGCCAGTTGGTATTGATCTCGTCTTCATCTGGAGCTTCAGGCATTACAAAGCCGGGGGGCGATTCAAATGATTCTCTGCTCCAGGGTGCTTCCGGATCTGATGAAGCCAGATTAATAAATCGGCCAACCATGGGGAGGGCGGTATGCGCGCCCTGACCGGTACGGCTCCAGGTTGGAAATCGAATGCGGCGGTCTTCACCGCCAACCCATGCTCCCATAACAAGATGAGGCATCATGGCTACAAACCAGTTGTCAGCTGCATTTTGGGTGGTTCCCGTTTTACCGGCAACATCTTGCTGCACATTGTATGTTGCCCGCAGGCGAATACCCGTTCCGTAGTAATCTTCACCGCCGCGTATCACCCCGCGCAACATATCAATCATCATATAGGCAGTTTCCGGGCTGATAACCTCCTGCCGGCTCGAGATGTTATATTCTTTAACAATATTTCCCTGTTTGTCTTCAATACGAGTGATCGCTATCGGTTCAACATGAACACCTTGGTTAGCAAAAGTGGTGTAGGCGCTGACCAATTCCAGTAGCGACGCTTTTGCGGTACCCAAAGCGATAGATGGGTATGCTTTTGTATCACTTAAATCAATGCCAAAGTTCATTGCCATTTGTTTAATCTTTCGGGCAGCCGGCATGAGGTCTTCAAGCTGATCTGTTCCCGGGGCACCAGCAATTTCGGGCAGCAAACGCACGGTAACGTTATTTAAGCTGCGTGCAAGGGCCTGGCGTAAGGGGATTTTGTCAGGCCCTTCCGGAATACTGGGATCTTTCGGATCCCAAACACGGCCTGAACTGTCATAATATTTTGAAGGATATTTTGAGAACTTGTGATAAGGCTTGTAGCCGTTATCGATGGCAACAGCATAAACAAACGGCTTAAAGGTTGAACCCGTCTGCCGTTTGGCCTGATAGACATGATCATATTGAACGTTACCGTAGTTGTTCCCGCCTACCCAGGCACGGATATTCCCATTGGCAGGATCAATAGCTACAAAGCCGGCTTCGAGTTTAGTACGGGCCCGTTTTAGCGAGTCAACAAAGGCTTCATTGGCAAGGAGGGAGTCAAAAACAACCGACTCCTGATCCGTATTGTATTTTGAAAATGCATTTTTATAGCGGTCGGTTTCACGTACAAAGCTCTTTAAAAAACTCGGATACTTTTTCCAGAGTTGATCCATGTATTCGCCATTGGGAGACGTCCATTCATCTTCAAAGATAACCTGAAGGGAATCGAGTTTTTCTTCCACTGCTTGTTGCGCATAATACTGAAGCCGCGAATCGATAGTTGTATGAATAGTAAGACCGTCGGTATCCAGGTTGTAATTATTTTCTTTGGCCCAGTCTTCTACCTTTTGGCGAACATATTGGCCAAAATACCGGCTTTCGGTCTCGGATTGCGACGGCGGGTGATAATCGAGCTGAACAGAATCCTGGCTCAAGCTGGTGTATACGGCTTCATCAATAAAGCCTCGTTTTTTCATTTGCGACAAAACCACATTCCGTCGTCGTTTAGCCCGTTCCGGGAAAAGCCGGGGGTTGTAGGCATAGACAGCATTTACGGAACCAACCATCATGGCTGATTCAGAGATCGTTAAATCTTCGGCTGGTTTCCCGTAATGGGTTTGCGCTGCTGTTTCGATGCCAAAGGCGCTGTTGGGAAATTCCACCGTATTGAGGTATAGTTCAATGATTTCCCGCTTTGTATAATTTTGTTCAATGTCGATAGCCGTGATCATCTCCCGGAGTTTACGGATGATCGAAAAGTCACGCCCGATTTTTTTATAGAGGTTGCGGGCCAGCTGCTGTGTTAGTGTTGATCCTCCTTCAATTTCACCCTGAATAAGATGATAGGGAATAGCCAGCGTTCGAATCATGTCGATTCCCCAGTGTTTGTAAAAGCGGTGATCTTCTGTTGCAATCAGGGCATCTACAACATGGGGCGAAATGTCTTCGATTGGTACGAAGGTGCGGTTTTCAGTAAAATATCGGTCTAAAACCACACCATCGCGGCTTTTTACAAGAGTGGCCGTGGCTGTTTTGGGATTTTCGAGCTCTTCAATAGAAGGCAGTCCCTGGTAGAGATATATAAAGAATCCGACAAGGAAAAGAAGAATTACAGCGGCTGTAATGATACCATATTGAATAATCTCGGTTTGATCATTGTACCAGTCACGAGCCTGGTCTAACCGGGAGTCGTTTTTTTTGTCCGTATTATTCTTTTGAGCATCAATCTTTTTTCTTCGGTATTCCGGATCGTTAAAGTATCGATCCATATTGTTGTCATTTTCTGAATTACTCATGAGCAGATGCTTGGTTTTGAAAAAGGGTTAGCTCTTGATTGCCACTATTCCAGTTAACGAGTTTAAATCGACCATTATTATAGACAACCATCGTTTTGTGATGGCAAAAGGCGCCGGTATTAAAATATGTTCCGAAGTCATAATTCAGGCAGCGCGGGGAATGGTCATGCCCGCAAATAATATAATCAATATCAGATTGATTTAGCACTTTTTTTGTCCAGTTGTTGAGTGGAGTTATATCATCGGTATCGCCACCGGTAAAACGAGTAAACTGCGAAAATTTTTGCATTACTTTAAGCCCGGCCCGTGGTGGCAATACCGCACGATAAATTTTTAAAAAGAATCCATCTCTTATAATGCGATGCAAAAAAGGACGTGTTAAGTTACTTATATCATTCCCCGTGGCATCGCCATGTAAGAGCAGTATTTTATGACTGTTTATATGCAGAATACGGCTGTTGGGTTCCACATCAAATCCCAGTTCGGCGAAGTGTCCCAAGGTCCAGTTATCATGGTTTCCTGTTATATAAAGGGTGGTTTCATTATTTTGGTTAAACTTCTGAAAACGCCGCAGTAATTTTTCGCCGAGTGAAGGGGTAAAGCCGGGATATTCAATCCAGTAGTCAAACAGATCACCCAAAAGTACAATTTGAAACGACTGTTCTTCGGCATAGTCAATTAATTTGATGAGATCGGTTTCGAGCTGTTGGTTTTCTTGCGCTGAAAAGGCACCCAGATGCACATCAGAAATAAAAAGTATTTTTTGAGAAGCCGGTAGGTGTGATTGCATCTAAATTAAATCGATGAGCAATTACTTTTTACGGTTGATGATAAAATTGATTAGCTGATTAAAGTTTTCCCGGTCGCCAGATGGTGGGAGGGAAGCAAGCTTGTCCTTGGCTTTATTCGCGTAATCGTGCATAATTTTATTGGCGTATTTTATGCCTCCTTTTTCGTGTACAAAGTGCACGATAGCATCGATATCTTTTTTCTTTTTCTTTCGCTTCCACATAAGATAACGCATACGGGTCTGCTCAAGGGTAGTCGCATTTTCAAGCGCTTTGATAAAGGGAAGCGTTACTTTTCGCTCTTTGATATCGTTGCGCCGGGGCTTACCCACATCATTCATGCCGTAATCAAAAAGGTCATCTTTTATTTGGAAAGCGATGCCCATGTTTAATCCGATCGCATACATTTTTTGGTGAAGCTTGGGATCATCCGTAGTTGATATGGCCCCGCATTCACAGCACGAAGCAATAAGGCTGGCTGTTTTTTCGGCAATTACTTTGAAGTAATAATCTTCATCCATGTTAAAAAGCCGGGCCGCCTTAAACTGGCGCAGTTCGCCCTCACTCATCTTTTCAACTGCCCGCGACAATACTTTAAGCAACTGGAATTCGTCGTGATCGAGTGCAATAAGCAATCCTTTTGAAAGCAGGAAATCACCCAGGAGCACACTTGCCTTGTTTTTCCATACTTTGTTGATGCTTAAAAATCCCCGCCTGATATTCGCCTCATCAACCACATCATCGTGAATAAGCGTGGCCGTATGAAGAAGTTCAATCATGGTGGCGGCGATATAGCTCCGTTCAGTGATATCCCCAAACAGGCGGGCCGACATAAAGACGAGGGTAGGGCGTATCTCTTTCCCTTTTTGCCGAAGCAGGTAGCGAAGAACTTTATCAAGTACAAAAACATCCGTACGAATAGCTTCTTTATAGAAAGAACGAAATTCGCTCAGTTCGGATGATACTGGCTCGATGATATGATGAAGCTTGTTCTTGGTGCTTCGATTAAACTTTGTTGCTTGATTAAGCTGTGTGTCAATCATGAAGATGGTATATTCATACGACAATTACGGATGCAAAAACTGAAAAGTACTAATAATTTAGGTTTTATACTGCCTGCATTTCTATTACCTTAGCCATCTCTGTTTTAGTGCTAATTAGAATATTAATACGGTGTTTTAAATCAAATGATTCAGGTTGAACTTGCAAAGGCAACTTCTTTTTTGGAGTCAGGAAAAATTGATGCAGCCTACAAAAAAGCACTGTCAGCTTTTGAAAAGGTCAAAAATAAGACAGGGGCCGGAGCAGAATGGCTGGGCTGGCGGCGCATTTTAGCCGAACCGAATGATGCCGAACTTGAACAGATTGATACGCTGGCCGGGCGGTTCCGGGATGAGGTTGATGTTTTTATTGTGTGCGGAATTGGCGGCTCATATTTAGGTGCCGAAGCCCTGATTAAAGCATTGAAGCCATCTTTTGATATCGCCGACGGACCCGAAATTATTTTTGCCGGCAACAACCTTAATGGATCGTATCTCCGCGATTTGCTTACCTACCTGGAACAACCGAAACCGGATGGCGAATCTAAAAAAGTTGCCGTAAATGCTATTTCAAAATCGGGCACAACGCTGGAAACGGCGTTGTCGTTTCGGGTATTGCGAAAATGGATGCACGAGCGTTTTCCCGAAGAAGCTTCCGGACGAATTATTTGTACTACCAGCGCTGCCGGCGGAGCGCTCAATGCATTGGCTGACAAACACGGATATGCCCGTTTTGTTATTCCCGGTAATGTAGGCGGACGTTTTTCGGTGCTTACTCCGGTTGGATTGTTGCCGGCAGCGGTAGCAGGGATCGATATTCGGGCTATGTTTTATGAAGCTGTGGCTAAATATGAAGAGCTCGAAGAAGATCCCGAATCAGTTTTAAAGTATGCTGCCGTGCGATATGCATTAGGCGAAGCCGGCAAAACCATTGACCTGATTACCAGTTTTGAAACAGAGCTTACCGGTTTAAGCCGATGGCTGCAGCAATTGCTGGGTGAAAGTGAAGGCAAAGAGGGAAGAGGCATTTTTCCGGTCGTCGGTTCGTATTCGACTGACCTGCACAGCATTGGTCAGTTTGTGCAACAGGGGCGTCGCAGTATGATGGAAACATTTATTGCCGTTAAGAAAGGAAAAGAAAGCATTTATGTAAGCACTACAGCCGATAACGAAGACGGACTCAATTATTTGGAAGGCAAGTCATTTCATAATATCAACCGAGGGGCGTTAGAGGCAACACGCCAAGCGCATTTTGAAGGTGGTACACCATGCATAACCATTGAATTAGAAGAGAAAAATGCGCACCATCTTGGGGAATTCATATATTTTTTCGAGCTTTTTACTGCCGTGTATTGCTATATGCTGGATGTCAATCCATTCAATCAACCCGGCGTAGAAAACTATAAAAAAGGGATGTATAAACTTTTAGGAAAGGAATAATCGAATTTATGAGTAACGACGCAACACCTGACACTGACGAGGTAAAAAACACAAAGCCGCCAAAATATATTGCTATAGCGGGAAATATCGGCGCTGGTAAGTCTTCGTTAACCGGGCTGCTGGCCAAGCATTTTGGATGGAAGGCTTTCTATGAATCGGTGGATGACAACCCATATCTGGCCGATTTTTATGACGACATGCGCCGGTGGAGCTTCAACCTGCAGATCTATTTTCTTTCAAGCCGTTTTCGGCACCAAAAAGCCATGCTGAATGAGGAAAGGAATGTGGTACAGGATCGCACAATTTATGAAGATGTGGAAATATTCGCTAAAAATCTGCACAACATGGGGCTGATGAGCGACCGCGACTTTGCCAATTACGAAGCGCTATTTAAAGAAATGACATTTTATCTGAAGCCGCCAACACTGCTTATTTATATTCGTGCGCAGGTACCTACACTGGTTCGCCAAATACAGCAGCGGGGGCGTGACTACGAGAATACTATTCGTATTGAGTATCTTGAACGGCTTAATCAACTTTATGAGGACTGGATTGAACGATATCCGCACGAAAAGCTTATTATAGATACAGACGATCTCGATTTTGTTAATAGCCAGGAAGACCTGGGACGTATTATTGAGCTGGTAGAGCAGCGATTATTTGGATTGTTTAATTGATTGCAGATCAGGCCAATAATTCATAAATTTGCACGCTATTACTGTTATGTCAAAACTTGTATTTAACATAGTAGAAATACCTGAAGGGGAAAGCCGGCGGGTATTGTCGCTGGAACCTCAGGATCTGGATCTTTCTCCCCACGAGTTTGTTCAGGGTGAAATAGAGTTGGATCTGTATCGAGCCCGGCATTTTATCCGGGTTAGCTACCAGGTTCAGGCTGATGTTGAACTGACTTGTGACCGAAGTCTGGAACCTTTTGTTTATCCGATAAACACCGAATATGATGTGGTGTTTAAAACGGATGTAGAAGAGGAGACCGAAGACGAAGAAGGAGCCGTACGAATGTTCGATTTCTCTTCAAATACATTGAGCATTGAAGAGGAGGTTCGTGACTCTGTATTGCTTGAAGTTCCAATGCAGAAAATTCATCCAAAATATTTGAATGATGAAGGTGATTACGAAGACTTTGAGACAAAGTCATTCGGCAAAGAGCCGGAAGAAGCAGAAGAACCTTCTGTTGATCCCCGTTGGGAAGAGTTAAAGAAATTAAAGAATTAATATTTTTAAACTGTACACTTTATTAAATGGCACATCCAAAGAGAAAAACATCTAAATCACGAAAAAACAAGCGTCGTGCGCATCATGGGCTTGAGCAGCCGACACTTGCTGAATGCTCAAACTGTGGAGCTTTTCATGAATATCATCGCGTCTGCAAAGAGTGCGGATTTTATCGGGGCCGACAGGTAGTTAATGTAAATAACTAACCGACGAGCTCTTTATGATTATAGCTGTTGATGCCGCAGGTGGAGATCATTACCCGCAAAGTCCCGTTGCCGGTGCCGTCGAAGCGGTAAAAGCACAAGACGACTTGAAGGTGATGCTGGTTGGTCCTCAGGCAATAATTGAGGACGAGCTGAGCAATTACCAGTACGATTCCGAAAAGGTGCTTGTACACCATGCTCCTGAAATTATTTCGATGGACGAACCGCCTGCGCAGGCGGTAAAAACCAAACGCAATTCTTCAATTGTAGCAGGCAACGGCTTGTTGAAAGCCGGGAAATGCAATGGTTTTATTAGTGCAGGCAATACGGGCGCTCTGTTGGCCGCTTCAACCTTTATTCTGGGCAAGCTGGAGGGGGTATCCCGTCCGACCATTGCTGCTATATATCCAACTGTTAAAGGGCCTCGGCTTCTGCTCGATGCAGGTGCAAACCTTCAAATGCGCAACGAAATGTATGTAGAGTTCGCACAGATGGGGAGTGTCTATGTAAAAAGTATCATGGGCGTGCAAGATCCCAGAGTTGGTTTACTGAATGTTGGTGAAGAAGAAGAGAAAGGTACCGACGAGTTAAAAGACGCTTTTAAGTCATTACAAGATCTTCCAAATTTTATTGGCAACGTTGAAGGAAAGGATATTTTAACCGCAAAGGCCGATGTTTTTATTTGTGACGGCCTGGTTGGAAATTTATTGCTGAAGCTCGGCGAATCCATTCCTCCTGTTTTAGAGAAGTTTATCGGACGTGCTGCTCAAAAAATGAATCTCTCCCGGGAGCAAGTGCAGCTGGTGTCTAAAGTGCTTAAAACATCGCTTTCTGAATTTAACCCCGATACGATTGGCGGTGTGCCTTTCCTGGGCGTTAACGGTGTAAGTATGGTTGGTCACGGCGGCAGTTCGCCCGAAGCTATTAAAAATATGATACTGAATGCCGTTAAATGTGTTGAGAATAATATCAATGATGAAATTGTAGCATCGCTCAAATAAAGTTTTTCATGCCTCAGACAAAACGCGCTAAAATTACGGCTGTAGGTCATTTTTTGCCTGAAAGTCGTCTTACTAACCACGATCTGGAACAGATGGTGGATACGAATGATGAATGGATTCGCACGCGAACAGGTATCGAGGAGCGGCGAATTTTAAAGGATAAAGACAAGGCGACTGCTTATATGGGCATCCGTGCTGCGGAGGAAGCGTTAGAGCAGCGGGGAATTGATGCCGATGAAATTGACGTTATTATTACCGGTACGGTAACGCCTGATTATCTTTTCCCGGCGTCGGCTTGCCTGATACAGAAAGCAATCGGGGCATCCAATGCGTATGCGTTTGATCTTTCAGCTGCATGCTCGGGTTTTCTTTTTTCGCTGACCACCGGTGCCAATATGATTGAATCGGGCCGGGCGAAGAAAGTACTCATTATCGGGGCTGATAAAATGAGTTCTATTTTGGATTTTACCGACCGTTCTACCTGTATTTTGTTTGGTGATGGCGCCGGAGCCGTGCTGCTCGAAGCATCGGATGATGAAACCGGAATTGTTGACTACGTTCATCATACCGACGGGGACACTAATAATACTCTTTACCAACCGGCAGGTGGTAGTTTAAATCCTGCTACAATAGAAACGGTAAAAGAGAAGAAACACTACGTACGCCAGGACGGCCGAACGGTCTTTAAGAAGGCGACGGTAGGCATGGCTGATGTATCAATGGAAATAATGAAGCGAAATGATTTGTCGGCCGAAGATATTGACTGGTTGGTTCCGCACCAAGCCAACAAGCGGATCATCGATGCAACCGCTAACAGAGTGGGTTTGCCGAGCAAAAAGGTCATGCTCAACATTCAGAAATACGGAAATACAACCTCTGGCACAATACCGCTCTGCCTGTATGACTGGCAAGATCAGTTGAATAAAGGAGATAATTTAATTTTGGCTTCCTTCGGCGGAGGATATACCTGGGGAGCAATCTATCTAAAATGGGGGATTGAATAATGGCAACAGCGTATCTATTTCCCGGACAAGGGTCACAAAAAGTAGGAATGGGCAAGGATCATTACGATTCAAATGATGATTTTGCCCGGTTTTTAGATCAGGCTAATGATGTATTGGGTTTTGATCTTAAAGAAATTATGTTTGAGGGTCCGGCTGACGTGCTTCAGCAAACGGAGTTCACTCAGCCCGCTATATTTGTACACTCTGTTGCACTTTTCTTTACGCTGGATGCCAGCCCCGATATGGTAGCCGGGCACAGCCTCGGTGAGTTTTCCGCATTGGTGGCCTGTAATGCCGCGTCGTTTGAATCGGTGCTTAAAGTGGTGCACCAGCGTGGCAAGCTTATGCAGATGGCGGGGACAAAAAACCCTGGTACCATGGCTGCTCTTATCGGCATGGATGATGAAGATGTGGAATCAATCTGTGAGCAGGCTTCCGCGGAGACCGGAAAAGAGGTGATTGCCGCCAATTACAACTGCCCGGGCCAGTTGGTTATATCCGGTGATGTGGAAGCGATTGAGAAAGCAGTGGCTATCGCAAAAGAGCAGGGATGTCGACTGGCCAAGGTGCTGCCGGTGAGCGGGGCGTTTCACTCATCACTGATGGAGCCGGCGTTCGATGGACTAAAGAAGGAACTCGATCAGCTGGAGATACAAACACCCGACTGCCCGATTTACAGCAACTATACCGCCGAACCTACGGAAGAACCCGCTGCTATAAAAGGTAATCTTCTGAATCAGTTGTTGAACCCGGTGCGGTGGACACAAACGCTTCAAAACATGCACAGGAGCGAGGCATCAACATTTGTTGAAGTGGGGCCGGGTAACGTACTGCAGGGCTTGGTGAAACGAACATTAGACAATGTGGAAATAAACGGGTATCAATAAAGAAGAAGATTATTATGGGATTAACGTTAGAAGGAAAAACAGCACTGGTTACCGGCGGAAGCCGCGGAATAGGGAAGGCGATAGCATTGAAGCTGGCCGATTATGGTGCTGATGTGGCCGTTACCTACGCACGCTCTGCCGATGCAGCTGAAGAAGTAAAGAAGCAGATTGAAGCAAAAGGACGCCGTGCACTGGCTATCCAGGCTGATGCTGTGAAGTTTGAGAAAGCTGAGGCCGTTATTCAGCAGATCGTTTCCGAATGGGAAAAGCTCGATATACTGGTGAATAATGCCGGCATCACCCGCGATAATCTTATCCTGCGGATGTCGGAAGAACAGTGGGATGAGGTGATCGACACCAATCTGAAAAGTATATTTAACTACTGTAAAGCAGCAGCCAAACCAATGATGCGAAACCGGGGCGGCTCTATCATCAATATCAGTTCGGTGGTGGGGCTATCCGGAAATGCCGGACAAAGCAATTATGCTGCCTCTAAAGCGGGCATCGTTGGGTTTACCAAATCATATGCAAAGGAGCTGGCATCACGCAATATTCGTTCAAACGTGGTGGCACCTGGTTATATTACCACAGAAATGACGGATGAACTGGATGAAAAGATTTTACAATCAATCCAGGATGAAACGCCGCTGGGTCGACCCGGTAATGCCGATGAAGTTGCTGAATCGGTAGCATTCCTGGCTTCGGACTTAAGCTCGTACATTACCGGTGAAGTGTTGCGGGTAGATGGTGGAATGGCAATGTAATACCATTCGTTTGTGAAACATCGTGAATGTTATACAGTTAAGAATGTTTTTTAGTATAAGAAATTGTATTTTCAGCCCAAGTTATTTTAATTGAGCATCAGAATAGTTTTTTTCACGTACGTAATCTTAAATAAAAGTTAATACAAACATTATGTCACAAGACGTAGAATCAAAAGTAAAATCAATCATAGTTGACAAACTCGGCGTTGACGAATCGGAAGTAACACGCGACGCTAACTTTACCAACGATCTCGGCGCTGATTCGCTCGATACGGTTGAGTTGATTATGGAATTTGAAAAGGAATTCGACATCAGTATTCCTGATGAAGATGCTGAAAACATTGCCACCGTTGGTAATGCCGTTGATTATCTGGAAGGAAAAGTTTAGTAAATATTTATTTACACTTTAATTCGTAAGCATGTCTGAAAGAAGAGTAGTAGTAACAGGGATTGGTGCATTAACACCCATCGGCAAAACGGCTCCCGAGTTTTGGAACGGATTGGTATCGGGTAAAAGTGGTGCGCGAACCATTGAGCATTTCGATACCACCGACTTTCCAACGAAGTTTGCCGCTCAACTCGATAATTACGACGAGAGCGAATACTTTGATCGTAAGGAAGCCCGCCGGATGGACAAAGTGTGCCAGTATGCACTTATCGCCGCCGAAGAAGCATTGGAAGACAGTGCACTTAATCTTGATGAAATCGATAAAGACCGCGTGGCCGTTATTGCGGGAACCGGCATTGGGGGGATGGTGACGTTCTACGAGCAGTCTGTGGAGTTTTACGAACACGGGCCCCGTGGCGTCTCGCCATTTTTTATTCCCATGCTCATCCCCGATATGGTACCGGGACAAATTTCCATCAAGTGGGGCTTTAAAGGACCGAATTTCTGTGCTGTTTCGGCCTGTGCAACCGGTTCACACAATATCGGGCTTGCTTACGATTCCATCCGCCACGAACAGTGCGAAATTGCTGTTTCCGGTGGTTCTGAAGCGCCGGTTTCTCAAATTGGTGTTGCAGGATTTAACTCCATGCGGGCAATGAGTACCCGGAATGATTCACCCGAAACGGCATCCCGGCCGTTCGACAAGAACCGGGACGGCTTTGTACTGGGTGAAGGCGCCGGCATGCTTATCCTCGAAGAGTATGAGCACGCTAAAGCACGCGGTGCCCGTATCTATGCTGAGATTGTCGGCTACGGCTTCTCGGCCGATGCCCATCATATTACCGCGCCCGATCCCGACGGAGAAGGCGTACAGCTTGCACTGAATCGTGCACTGGATGCTGCGGGTATCACTCCGGAAGATGTAGACCATGTAAACATGCACGGGACATCTACACCGCTTGGTGATATAGCCGAGACTAACTCACTCAAAAAAGTTTTCGGAGATCATGCCTACAACATCAACTTTAATTCCACGAAGTCGATGACCGGGCACACGCTCGGAGCTGCAGGCGCCATCGAGTCGCTTGCTACGCTGTTGGCAATTTATCACGGCACTATACCGCCGACTATTAATTTTGAAACGGCTGACCCCGACTGCGACTTAAACTACACGTTTAATGAAGCAGAAGTACGGGATGTAGATTACGCTTTGAACAATGCGTTTGGCTTCGGCGGACACAACACTACGGTTGTCTTCAAGAAGTTCCAGGAATAAACAGCCATATGTTTGAGAAACTCCGAACCTATCTCCAGAAACAGCCTAAAATAGGATCTGAGTACAACGAGCGGTTAGAGAAATTGGAAGGGATTATCGGCACGAAGATCGATAATCCTTTTTTATTTGTACGCGCTCTCCGCCATCGTTCGAGCCTGGTTGATGACGACTTTGCATCGACTGATTCGTATGAGCGACTGGAGTTTCTGGGTGATGCCGTGCTGGACCTTATCGTTTCTGAAATCATCTTCGACCGCTTTCCTAATGAAGATGAAGGCTTTCTTACCAAACTGCGCTCCAAGCTTGTAAAGGGTGATGCGTTGGCTTCGTACGCGGAAAAGCTGCAACTCAGCGAAGTTATCCTCATCGGTGAACGTGCCAAAGGACAGGGCATAGAATTTTCCAAAAGTGCGCTGTCTGATGTCTTCGAGTCGCTTGTCGGGGCGATATATATCGACCGGGGATACAAAGACGCCGCGGAATTTGTGGACCGCGTGATTGATAAACACGTCGATTTTGACGATGTGATCGCCACGCTCGATAATTACAAGAGCCTGCTGCTGGAATATGCACAGGCGCACGAGCTTGAGATCCCGCGCTACGAAGTGATGAATGAGTACGGCCCCGGCCACGACAAGACGTTTGAAGTGAAAGCTATTGTGGACGATAAAGCAATGGGGCAGGGCAAAGGCAAGAGCAAAAAAGAAGCCGAACAGAAAGCCGCCCGTCGAGCACTGCAGAGCTTAAAAGGCCGCAGGTAACTCTTATTTCCACCATCTATAACCGGCTATAGCAAATCCTCCTTACCTATTGGCACAAATCTTTCTTATTTGTTTGAACTGTTCTTCTTTACCAGTTTATACTCCTTAAATAGTAGGGATTTTCTTATGTCCTGCTGCATTAAAATTATAGGAAGATTGCTTCGTCTCCAAAGCAGTCGGAATTCCTTACAAAGAGATAGCATTTAGAACGGTGCTTCTTCATCATCGCCGCCGGGGC
Source organism: Balneolaceae bacterium (assembly GCA_016937115.1). Classification (GTDB taxonomy): domain Bacteria; phylum Bacteroidota; class Rhodothermia; order Balneolales; family Balneolaceae; genus SMO-BIN1. The sequence goes on from JAFGWN010000111.1 coordinate 15,692, forward strand.
TGTGGGTAGGGGGCGGCGAGCTGCTGCTGTCGGAGTCAGAATCGTCGTCGAAATCGGGATCGGTATTGGATTTATCAAACGGGTCGGAGCTGGCCTGGGTAAGGTTTTCGAACCGGGCGTAATCCTTCACAAAGTAGAGCTCCCTGGAACCGACCGGGCCGTTACGCTGCTTGCCTACAATGATTTCGGCAAGACCAGTGGTCGATTGCCCTTCGGGCGTTGTTTTAATGCCGTAGTATTCAGGACGGTAGAGGAAGCAGACGACGTCGGCATCCTGCTCAATCGAACCCGATTCCCGCAAATCGCTCAACTGCGGGCGCTTATCGCCACCGCGGGTCTCCACGGCACGGCTTAGCTGCGACAGGGCAATTACCGGTACATTCAACTCTTTGGCAAGGGCTTTAAGACCACGCGAAATGGAAGCAATCTCCTGCTCGCGGTTGCCGTGGTCGTTGTTGCCGGCGGTCATCAGCTGAAGGTAGTCAACAATCACCAGGCCGATGTCGTGTTCGCTTTTCAGACGGCGGCACTTGGTACGCAGTTCAAGAATGCTGAGGCCGGGCGTATCGTCTACAAAAATGTTGGCGGTAAAGAGGCGTCCGGCTGCATCAATCAGTCGTTTAAACTCTTTGTCGTTGAGCCGCCCCGAACGAGCTGACTGTGCGTTGATGCGTCCCTCCATCGTTAGCAGGCGCTGCACAAGCGATTGCGCTGACATCTCCAGGCTGAACATGGCTACTTTGGTCTGCAGTTTTGAGTCCTGGTGCAGAGCCGCATTACGGGCAGTTGTAAGTACAAAAGCCGTTTTACCCATGGAGGGCCGGGCGGCGATTACGATCATGTCACCGTTCTGCCAGCCAGCCGTAAGCTTATCAATATCAAGCCCGGTGGGTACACCGGTAATCCCTGCCTTCTTGCCGCGAATATCTTCAAGGTAGGAGAGGGTGTCTTTTAGTACATCGCCGATCGGCTGGGCTTGTGCCCGGTGTTTTGTATTAGCCAAATCAAAGATACGCTGCTCGGCACGATCAAGTACGTCATAAGGATCGGCGGTACTGTCATACGCCTCTTGGATGATTTCCGTACAGTTAAGAATGAGGTTGCGTTTTGTAGCCTTCTCGGCAATAATCTGTGCGTGGTAGTCGATATTGGCCGCCGAACTTACCGAGCGTGTTAGTTCAGAAAGATAGCCGGCACCACCGCAGACGTCGAGCAGTTCGCGGTCACGTAATTCGTTTTCAACCGTCAGCAGGTCCAGCGGATTGTCGCGTTCGTATAAATCGTGCAGCGCGTCAAAAATATGCCGGTGCGACGGTTTGTAGAAGTCATTTGTCTTCAGCATCTGCAGGGCAATGGTGGCGGCTTCATGCTCAATCAGCATCGACCCGAGAACGGCTTCTTCCACTTCAATCGCCTGGGGTGGTACGCGTCCGCCTTGTTCCAGGACTTTCTCGTTGGCTTTATTTTTATAATTGGAACCGTTTGATGATGCCATCAGTGCTGAAAAATACTACCGATTAAAATTGTTCGTGGCTGTTTGGGGAAACGAATATTGCTTTTGACCCGAACTGTAAGTATAACAAAAAAGCAGCTGTTTTTGGTAATTAAAAATTCAACTTAGCCTAAAATTTTTGTCATTCCGAGGAGTTAAGCGACGAAGAGTCTTCAGTGTGGAATAAGCTCATATAAAAGAAACATATGTATTTTTTGAGATTCCTGATATTCATCCGCTTTCAGTGAATTCGATTCGCAATGACACGTTCATCACGGTTTGCAGTTTAGCTCGTCATACCGCTTGCGGAGCAGTTGCACATCTTCCCATGTGGGACGTTTCCATTTGGCGTGACGAAGCAACGCCGCCGGGTGATAGGTTGGCATCAGCTCGTATTTTCCGCGGAAGGAGTGAAATTCGCCGCGCATACTGCTGAGCGAGTTGTCATTGTCAAGCAGTGTTTGCGCAGATACTTTGCCCAGTGATAAAATAAGCTTGGGATTGATGAGATCGATTTGCCGCAGTAAAAAAGGCAAACTACGCTCGCGTTCTTCCGGCTTGGGATTGCGGTTATTTGGCGGTCGGTGCTTTAATATATTGGCGATATACACATCATCCCGTTCAAAGCCGATTGCTTCAAGAATTTTGTTGAGCAGTTGTCCGGCGGCTCCTACAAACGGCTCACACCGTTTGTCCTCTTCAGCACCGGGCGCTTCACCGATCAGCATTAAGTCAGCATCGGGATTTCCCACGCCGAATACCAGGTTAGTTCCGTCCAGGTCAGTATGGAGCACATCAGCCTGGTGGCACAGTGCTTCCAGTTCTTCCAGCGTATTACAATCTTTAATCTTATAATACACTTCGCGTTCGGGGTTGTCACTGAAGAGCGCTTCTTGTGAATCCATGGCGTCGGAGATTGAAGCTTCCTGGTGGGGTTGATCTGATTCTTCTTGCACAGAGTTTGTGTCTTCGGCTTGCCTGTTTTCCTCTGTATGTTTCAAAAGAGTCCCGGGCGTAAAGTCACCGTAAAGCTCCCGCTCCGTTTCAATAAAACGGATGATGTCTTCAATCAGTTTTTCAGGGTTACTTTTACCCATTCTATTTTTATCTAAATAATTATTGATACAAACGTTTTTAGTTTTTAAACATTTATACCCGTAAATACATTTGAGATCCCTCGTTATCCACCAGTTGGCGCATGCCTCGGGATGGCATACAATATTCTAATTCAGTTTTTAATCAGCCCACCAGTTCGGCAATTACTTGTTCTTCCTGCTCTGCTTCTTTCGTTAAGGTACCAATCATGTAATCTCCCTTTGTGCGGGCACCGAGTTCTACGGGCAGAATTTTATTCTCATACTGCGGGTTTGCGGGAATACCAACGCGCACGTAGTTGTCGGTCCATCCGTACATTGTGCCGTTATCTTTAGGCTCTTCAAATAGCACCGGGCGAACCTCCCGCTGGAAAGAGGTATCGAAGGCAAACCGTTTCTTTTTTGAAAGCCGGCGTAGCTTATGGGTACGTTCTTTCCGAATACTGTCCTGCACCGGGTTGTCGATATTTAGTGCATGCGTATCGGGTCGCTCAGAATAGGTAAATACATGCAGGTAGGCAATTGGCAGGCTTTTGATAAAGTCGAACGATTCCTGAAACAATTTATCTGTTTCTCCCGGATGACCGGTGATTACATCAACACCGATTGCGGCATCGGGCATTAGTTTTTTGATCAATTCAACCCGTTTGCGGTACAAGTCTGATTGGTAGCGGCGCCGCATGAGGCCCAGCATTTTATCGCTTCCGCTCTGCAGCGGCATGTGAAAGTGCGGCTGAATTTTCTCAGAGTCAGCTGAAAACCGGATAATGTCTTCGTGCATCAGGTTGGGTTCAACCGAAGAGAAGCGAATGCGTTCGAGTCCCGCTACCTGGTTGAGCTCCTGAATCAACATAAAGAAATTTTCATCAGTGCCCCGACCGAAATCGCCGGCATTAACCCCGGTAACAACAATCTCTTTGAACCCCTGGGCAACTAATTGCTCAGCATTCTTGATAACGGACGCAATTCGCGGACTCCGGCTTTTGCCGCGGGCCAGGGGAATAGTACAGAATGAGCAGTTATAGCTGCAGCCGTCCTGTACTTTTAAGAAGGCGCGGGTGCGGTCGTCGGCCGAAAACGCATTGTGGAAGTCGACCGCTTCATTGGCATCGGTGTTTCGGATGATCGGTTCATCCCGCTTTTCGAAGTCATCAAAAAGCTCTAACAGCTTGAACTTGTCCTTGGCGCCAAGAACCACATCAACACCTTCGATGGAAGCAATTTCTTTGGGTTTAAGTTGAGCGTAGCATCCAACCACCGCTACAAAGGCTTCCGGATTATTACGAAGGGCACGGCGTATTTTAGAACGGCAGGTACTGTTGGCGTTCTGCGTGACCGAGCAGGTATTAATCACATAGACATCCGCACTATTCTTAAAATCGGTAACTTCAAATCCGGCCTGCTCAAAGTCGCGCTGAATAGTCAGCGTTTCCGAGTAGTTTAATTTACAGCCGAGCGTTTCAAGAGCGACTTTTTTCATATTAAAGTATGCAGAAATAATTGAGCTTTGCGGATGTCAAATCAACCCGAAATATAATAAAAGAGGGGAGAAGTTGACAGTGGGCTTTGCGGATGAACGGATTTTTATTTTGAGGGGTGAGGTTCAGGCTGAGGATTGAAGTTGAGGTAGCCTTAGCGAGGATTCATAGGATAGGCTGGGATGCCAACAGGCGCTCAAGGCTATACCGTAGGGAGCAGGGGGTTAAAAAAGTTGAATCGGAAGGAGTAAAGGCAGGATACAGGTAATGTTTACCAGGGTCGATCCTCATGCTGCGCTTGTTCATCAAGGATAAGATCGCTCCGCTTCGGCACGGCTGAACCTTAATCTCAGCCTCAATGCCCCTTACAGGAAATTGTAATAAGCGTAAATCAGTACGGCCAATACCATGAAGTTGGCGATACTGAGGGGCAGCATCTTCTTCCAGCCGAGCTTCATTACCTGGTTGTACTTGAAGCGTGGGATCGTCCACCGTACCCAGATAAAGACGAAGGCAAAGAACACTGTCTTAGCGGTAAACACGCTTACATCAAGAATAACTTTCCACATTCCGGTTATCTCAGGAAGCCAGTAGCCGGCAAAAGGGAGATGGTAGCTTCCAAAAAAGAAGGTGGTTATAAGCATGCTTCCAATCATTACGTGCATATATTCTGCGAGGAAAAACATCCCGAATTTCATAGAGCTGTATTCGGTATGGAACCCACCGACAAGCTCCTGTTCAGCTTCAACGAGGTCGAAAGGTGTTCGGTTGGCTTCGGCAAACGTAGCAACGACAAAAATGACAGCGCCGATGGGATTCCTGAAAATATTCCACCAGAATTCCTGTGAGTTGGCGACATCAACTACGCTTAGCGATTGTGAAAACAGGATGCATGAAGCAATAGCCATGCCGAGCGGCAGTTCATAGCTAACCATCTGTGCAGCGGCCCGAAGTCCGCCTAAAAGTGAATATTTACTGTTTGATGACCAGCCGGCAAGCGTAACACCGTAGACCCCAAGGGAAGTAATAGCGAGCAGGTAGAGCACGCCGGTATTAATATCGGTTACATATAAACCTTCGCCGAAAGGGATGACGGCAGCCGTCATTAACGCTGTAAAAACGGGAATAACGGGTGCAATAGTGTGAATCACCCTGTAGCCCTGTGTAGGGGTAACATCTTCTTTAAGGAGCAGTTTCACCACATCAGCCAGGGGCTGAAATAACCCGAGTGGCCCCACGCGATTCGGCCCCACACGATTCTGAATAAAGGCCGCAATCCGGCGTTCAAAATAAACAGCCAGCGCCGCCGAGTTGAGCAACATAAAAAGGGCAACACCGAGTACGATATAAGAAGTTGATGTAACAGGCTCCATTTAGTGTTGGTGGATATCTAATTAATATTATGAGTATTACATTCCCCACCTCCGTAAGCGAAGGTGCCCCCTTCAAAGGGGAAGAGGGGTGTGTTTATTTTTGTTTAATTTTCTGATTATCAAGGTTTAGCTGAATGCCTTGCTGCTCGTCCATCTTCTCAAAGGTTACATTTTCAAAGGACGGAATTGCAGATGAAATTTCTGCAAGAATTGTCCGGGAATGATTAACATGATAATCAAGTCCCAGCCGCTCGGCCAGTTTATTGAGAAAATCCCACAGAGGGAGGCAATCTACTTTATGCTCCTCGCTGACCCAGTTATCAAAATTGGTTCCGTAACGGTCCAGGCGGCCTTCCGACATCTCCAGGTTCAGTCGCCGGTTCGTATATTTTGTTTCTTTAGCCGGGAATGATCGCTGAATACGTCCATCTATATTCACATAGCTTGCAGCATGCTCTGCTACACAAGTGATCGGAATTACCAGGTCTGAAGCTTTAGCTGTCTCCGTCATGTTGGTAGCAAAAGAAATTGTGTATGTATTACCAAGGTCTGAGGCGGCTACAACTTTGCGTCCAACAAGATTATCCGATAGAATGATACAAACTTTCGCCTTGGAAATAGCGGTGGCCAGGTCTTTATGATCAGTTTCGTTAAGATTTAACAGTCGACAGCCGTTGGTATTAGGCGCCTGATCATCGGTGATAAGAAAGCCATCACCGTAGCCGTCAATAATATGCGGGGTGAATCGCGCATTGGAAGCACCCAGCAGATTAAAAAACTTATTTAATGCATAATTCTCCTCAACCGAAGCATGCGGACTTCCAATAACCAAAACATCGTCTCCGGAATGGGCTTCAATGGTTTCTGCGAATGTTTCTATGGCGTTATTCCACGAGGTATTCGACTGGTTGGAGCCATCCAGCTTAATAGAAGGACGTGAAGCCCGATTTTCGTTAAAAAGCTCATATGCACTCCGGCCTTCATCAGGCATCCAGTAATCGTTTACTGCTTTATTCTGGCGTGGGGTAATGCGCAGCACTTGGTTGTCGCGCGTCCACAGATCAATATTGCAGCCCTTGCCATTTGTGATATCAATACTTGGCGTCTGGTTCATTTCCCAAACACGGGCTTTAAATCGAAAATCGGTTGAGGTGAGGGCGCCAACCGGACAAATGTCGACTGTATTCATGGAATAGGGATCGTCAAACTCTTGGTTGGGAGCTGTCATTGGGTAATTCTTATCGCCGCGCGATACAATGGTAAGTTGATTGGTTTCACTAATTTCTTCAGTGAAACGAACACAGCGCGTACAGTTGATGCAGCGTTCAGCATCAAGCGTTACACGGGGACCAAGTTCAACGCGCTTTGGTTTATGCACTTTCTTCACCTCAAAACGGCTGCCTTCAGGACCATATTTATAGGTTTGAATCTGCAGGGGACACTCACCGGCCTGGTCGCAAATAGGGCAGTCTAACGGATGGTTTATTAAGAGAAGCTCAAGCGTATCCTTTTGTGCGCGTTCAGCTTCTTCTGAAGTCTCCTGCGTCTGAATTACCATACCATCCTGAAGCTTCAGGGCACAGGAGGTCTGCATTTTAGGGAACCAGCGGATTTTGCGTTCACCATTTTCATCCAGCTCGTATTCGCCAGTTTCATCATCTTTAATATACTGGCCGGCCTTTACCATGCACTGGCGACAGTTTGCCGGTATTGACATGGAGGGGTGATAGCAGAAAAATGGCACTTCCATTCCCTGGTCCAGGATAAACTGGAGTGCCATGTGATCTCCTTCAAATTCGTATCGTTCGTTATCTATAAATACTTCAGGCATTGGTATTATTACTTTAAAATTCTTCTCATCCCGAAATGAGTTCAGGATGACAAGTTATTAAGTTACGCAACGGCATGTACCGATTTCTTGCAGCGTGCTTCAAATTCGTCTCTGAAGCGGGTGATGGTGTGGCGAACCGGCCATGCCGCGGCATCAGCAAGGGCGCAAATTGTACGTCCTTCCATCATTGTAGTCATATCAAGGAGCAGATCAAGATCTTTGATTTCTCCATTACCATTTTTGATTTTTACCATTACTTTTTCAAGCCATCCGGTACCATCACGACAGGGCGTACATTGCCCGCATGATTCGTGATGGAAAAAATGCGTGATCCGCCATAACAGATCGACCATATCAGTATCTTCATCCATGACAACCATGCCGGCTGTTCCCATCATGGAACCGGCTTCGCGCAGTGAGTTAGAATCCATGCTTACACCTTCGAGCTGGTCGGCCCGCAGAATGGGAGTGGATGCTCCTCCCGGAATAAGGGCTTTCAACTTCTTGCCTCCACGAATGCCTCCGGCAACATCATTGATTAAATCCATAACAGGCATTCCGGCGGGGTACTCATACACACCGGGTTTATTAACATGACCCGAAATTCCATAAAGAACAGGACCGGTATGTCCTTCTACCCCAATAGATTGATACCATTCGGCTCCATTATTTATAACAAGCGGTACATTAGCCAAGGTTTCAATATTGTTGATGGTTGTCGGGTTGCCCCAAAGTCCTTTTTGGGCGGGAAAGGGCGGCTTCACTCGTGGATATCCGCGTTTTCCTTCCAGCGATTCAAGCATGCCGGTCTCTTCACCACAGATATAAGCGCCGGCGCCATAGGTTGTATGGAGGTCTACACTAAAATCCGAATCCAGAATATTATTGCCTATGTATCCTTTTTCGTATGCTTCTTCAACAGCTTCTTCAAATTTGTTTACCCAGTCGATATATTCGCCGCGTACATAAACATAAATCGTGTCGATCGACATGGCGTAGGCGGCAATGAGTGCACCTTCAATAAAGAGGTGGGGATTAAACTCAAAAATGTTGCGGTCTTTAAAAGTACCCGGTTCAGATTCATCACCGTTGCACGCCAGGTAACGCGGACGATCATCGGGCTCGGGCATGAAACTCCATTTCAACCCGCAGTTAAATCCGGCGCCGCCGCGACCGCGAATATTAGCCGCTTTTACCTCTTCTGTTACATTTTTGCGCGACCACTTATCCTGATCACCGAGCACCGTTCGGAATGCTTCATAACCGCCATTATCTTCATAGACATCAATCTTATGAAGATTGGGGATATCAGGAATAAGAAGTGGTTCGTATGATTTCCAGTCTTCAACCATTATTCTGTTGCAGCTTTAATTCGTTTTTCATTTTGTCGCATGACCATCGACTCAAACTCGGGCATTTTGCCATTCTTAAGGTTTTCAAGAAGCTTATCCACTTTTTCTTCCGTTAAATTATTGGCATAGACACCGTTGGTGATCTGCACCATAGGGGCATAGCCGCAGGCGCCGAGGCATTCAACTTCCTGTACGCTGAACAACCCGTCATCGGTAGTTTCACCGGCCTTGATTCCCAGACGATCTTCAATCTGATGGAGTACGTCGTATCCGCCGCAAAGCTGGCAACTGAGGCACGTGCAGACATCCAGCACAAATTTGCCCATCTCTTCTTTATAGTACTGCGTGTAAAAGCTTGCTACGCCATGTACGTGCGATTCAGGCAAATCGAGCGTTTTCGCTACCAGGGCCTGTACTTCTGGTTCAACGTGGCCATACTTCTTCTGGGCAACCCAAAGCACACGCAAAGTTGCCGCTTTGGCTGTTGGAAACTTAGCTTTGATCTTTTCGATCTCGTTAAGTTCTTCGTCTGTAAAGTGTAATTCTTGTTCTGCCATAAAGGTTTTATTTGTCACATTCTCCCATTACGGGGTCAACGCCCCCGATAATTACAACGGTATCGGCTACCATTTCGCCGTCGAGTATAAATTCCAGTATCTGCAAGTTGGCAAAGGAGGGTGCCTTAATTTTCAAGCGCCACGGATGACCCGTGCCGTCACTTTGAATGAAATATCCGAGTTCTCCCTTGGCTGCTTCTACTGCATGATATGCTTCTGCACCTTCCGGTGGGCAAATGCCCGTATCAGTCATCATAAAATCGTGAATCATTCCTTCCATTGAGTAATAAACTTCATCTTTAGAAGGGTAGGCCTGTTTGGCATTGTCGGTTCGGATGGGCCCTTTTGGTAATTTATCGAGGCACTGTTGGATGATACGAATGCTTTCATGCATCTCTTCCATCCGCACGTAGTAGCGTGCCAGGTTATCGCCTTCGAGGCGCGTAGGTACTTCAAATTCGACTTCATCATACCGGGCATAGGGGGCAAACTTGCGAATGTCGTATGCATAGCCGGAACCGCGCAGCGTGGGCCCGCATGCTCCTTTATTAAGGGCTTCTTCGGTCTTAAGAACACCGACGCCTTCATTGCGATCAAAGAAAATACGGTTGCGATCCAGCAGGCCGTGCCAGTCTTTCAACTCCTGCGGGAAATCATTGGCGAAATCCTTAATCATCGCCATGGCCGTATCGGTGATATCATTTGCTACGCCGCCGATACGGGCGTGCGAAACGGTAAACCGGTGGCCAGTTAGCTGATCAAAAATATCATAAAGCTTTTCACGCTCCCGGAAAGTCCAGATAAAAAATGAGACCGCTCCGGCATCCATTACAAGAGTACCGAGCCATAAAAGATGAGAGGAGATACGCGCCAGTTCGCAACCAATCATCCGGATGTAGTGCGCCCGTTCTGGCACTTCTACGTTGGCAATTTTTTCAACAGCGGTACAGAGGGCTACATTATTGCTGTATGGCGAAAGGTAATCCATGCGATCGGTATAAGGCATGAATTCCTGATAGGTCTTATTTTCTGCAATTTTTTCAACTCCGCGGTGCAGGTAGCCAACATCGAGCTTGGCTTTTTCAATAATTTCACCGTTAAGCTGCAGCGCCAGTCGCAGCACGCCGTGTGTGGCCGGATGCTGCGGACCCATATTCAGAATCATTTCGGTACCGAGTGGATCTTTATCCTTCATGATCTCCACCGTGGTATGCTTGTCTTCCAGTGCTTGGTATAGCTTTTCCTGATGTTCCTTAAAAAATGTAGGTTTAACCTTGTCCTTTAATTTTTTTGTACTCATAAAAGATTATTCGGTATCAGGTGTTGTACTTGGCAAGTCGATGGAGCCGGGGATACCCAGCAGCGGAAACTCTTTGCGCATGGGAAAGTATTCAAAATCTTCCGGCATATAAATACGGCGCATGTCGGGGTGATTGGTAAACCGGATGCCAAACATATCGTATGTTTGTCGTTCAAACCAGTTGGCTGATTCCCAAATGCCCGTAACCGATTCAATCTCGGGATTTTCTTCGGGCAGCCATGCTTTGACAAATATTCGCTGCTGGTCACGCATCGAAACAAGATTATATACCAACTCAAAACGGTCTTCAGACGTAAAGCGATCAGTGCCGAAGACGTCCGCCAGATAAATAAAATGGTGTTCTTTTTTAAGATACTGGCAAACGTTAACATTGACCTGCGGTGCAATACGGATAAATGTATCACCGGAAGATTGGTAAACGTCGATCAGCGAGTCTGTGAACTTTTCGGACAACCCGTCGACAACGTTTTGTAAGGTTTCATTTAGTTCGAGTGTCATATCAGGTATCAAGCATTACAGAATGTTCGGTACGAATCTTATCCTGAATTTTCATCAGGGCGTGCAGCAGTGCATCAGGTCGGGGCGGGCAGCCGGAAACGTAGGCGTCCACCGGCAGGAAGTTGTCGCACCCCTGAACCACACCATAGCAGCGGTGCATGCCACCGGTAGAGGCGCAGGCACCCATTGCGATACACCATTTGGGATCGGGCATCTGATCCCAAATTCGTCGAATAGCATGTGCCATTTTATAGTTAACCCAGCCGGCCACGATCATCACATCGCTCTGACGCGGAGAAAAACGCATCACTTCCGAACCAAAGCGGGAAGCGTCATACTTGGGGCCGGCAAATGCCATCATTTCGATAGCACAACAGGCTAAACCCATCGGCATTGGCCAGGCAGCATTTGAGCGTGCCCAGTTTACGAGTGAATCAACTTTTGACGTCATGTAGCCATCGCCAAGTGCACTTTCAAGACCCATATTAAATAAGTTTCGTATTAGAGTTTAAACTGATCGATATCCCAATCAAGCATTCCTTTTTTGATGAGATAGACCAAGCCTACAAATAATTCAAGAATAAAAATAATCATTGAAACCAATGTGCCGACTCCTGCATCAAGGTATTGAACCGTCCAGGGATAGAGAAATACAACTTCTATATCGAACACGATAAATGCCATTGCAACAAGATAAAAGCTGATGGAATAGCGCTCATCAGCTTCGCCTACAGGATCCATACCACTTTCATATGGGCTAAGTTTATTCTTGTTTGGTCGGAAAGGCCCTAACACTCGAGATAGTGTCATTAGCAAAATGGCCAGCACCAACGCAATAACCGCAAGAATAACGATCGGCAAATAGTTTTCTAACATAAATTTAAAGTCGTTTAATTTTCACGCCTGAAATTAGGGTCAATCGGTTGCAATGTCAATAAAATAAGGCAGAGAATATAGAAGATATTCTGCTCAATGGATATTGGTTTTTAAGAGTTTTAACTATTTAAAATCACTCTAAAGAAATTAGTGTTTTGGAGGTCAGCATGTGGAGTGTATCAGCGCACCAACCTGTTCGTTATCACATAGACTGTTATATTTTTCAACTGCGTTTTCGGTTTGCATTATATGATATGTGCATCCTTTATTTTCCAGGAATTCAATGGTTTTTGTGGATGTTTGCAACCGTTCGTTGATTCCCTTCGAAAGAATGATGATTTGGGCATTATGTTCTAACAATTCCTCTACATCAGCTGGTTGAATACCGGGAACGTGTTGCGTGCCCGTTTCAGTCCAATCCCATGCCCGGGAACCGCCGGGATAAAGCTTCGCATCTTTATATGTGTTTTCTTTGGTTTGAACTTCGCCCCAACGAAGCAACACAATTTTTGGTGAAATGGTTTTCTTATTCATTGCGTTACATTTTACTTGCGACTCATTAAAATAACATTATTATTGCTGTTTACGTTTGGGTTTTAGAAGGGTACGAGTTTACGTAAATCATAAAAATTGGTACCTTAGCATTTGTAGTCATAATCATTAAATCATTCTTAGCATTGAGTAAAATAAAAATGGACATCTTAGGGCTCTCTACCAGTCCCAGTAGTGGGGGAGCCTACGCATTAATATTGAATGAGATAGAAGGAAATCGCCGGTTACCTATAATAATAGGTACGTTCGAAGCCCAGGCAATTGCCCTGGAGCTTGAACATATTAAGCCGCCGCGGCCAATGACACACGATCTTTTAAAAAATGCCATCGAAGTTTTTGGCGCTAATATCGACCAGGTTTTTATTAATGATTTAAATGAAGGAACATTTTTTGCACGAATTATATATCAGAAAAACGGTGAAAAAGTTGAGCAAGATGCCCGCCCGAGTGATGCCATCGCATTAGCCGTTCGTTTTAAGGCGCCTATTTACGTGAGCGCCGAGGTGCTCGATGAAGCAGGAATTGTTTCAGAAAAAGCTAAAAGCTCGTCCGGGGCTGGCGAATTGCAACAGAGTGAGGCTTCTACAGCCGGAATGAGCAAGTTAGAAAAGCTTGAGAATGAACTCCAGACTGCGATAGAAACCGAGAACTATGAGAAAGCGGCTCGTATTCGTGACCAGATTAATAAGTTGAAAGGGTAGCCGGGTGCAGTTAAAAAAATACGCCTTCAAAAATCTCCCATTTTCCGATCTTTTTACTGCTTATACAGATAATTTCGGTGAGGTGGCTGAGTTTTATGAAGTCAATCCATTTAATCCGGGTGATCTAAAGCAAAAAGCCTCATCCTTTACTTTTAAAGGAGACCGTGAACAAACAGCTGCTATTCTAAAAGAATTTAACAAACAGTTTGAGACGGAATCCAGCGACCTTATTTTTGAAAACATTGACCGGTTAAAACAGGATGATGCGTTAGCTATTGTAACCGGTCAGCAGCTGGGCATTTACGGCGGACCGGTATTCACGATGTTTAAAACCCTGACAACTATTTATCAGGCCCGGCAATTGGAAGATGCACTAAACCGCCCGGTTATTCCGGTATTCTGGCTGGCTGATGAAGATCACGATTACGATGAGATTCGAAGCATTCAGGTGTTGAATGATGACGGTCCTGAATCATTTTCGCTTCCTTCCAAGAATAATGGCTTGCCGCCTGTTTCAGAATTGAAGATTCCTGAAGAAATGGATCAGCTGGCATCATCTATACATTCAACGCTGATTGATTCTGATTATTCCGAAAAACTGTGGACATTATTGGATGAATGTTTTGTTGCCGATCGTACTTTTCTGAAAGGATTTGGAGATTTAATAGTGCGGTTATTTGCCAAACACGGTTTGGTGATGGCGGGCAGCCATCATGCTATGGTAAAGCAAGAAACAAAAACCGTTTTAAAAGAGGCAGTACAAAAAGCAGATACGATTCGGACGGTGCTTGACAAACAGTCGCAGAAAATAGAAAAAAGATTTCATCAGCAAGTAAAGTTATACGATTCACATCTTTTCTATCTGGATAATGAAATGGGCCGGTCCAAAATTTCACGTAATGACGACAAATGGATGACCGATAATGGCCACCAGTGGAATACGGATGAATTGCTCGATGAAATTGATGATAAACCCGAAAAATTTTCGCCGGATGTATTTTTGCGGCCGATATTGCAGGATAGGCTATTACCAACGCTGGGATATGTTGCCGGCCCGGGCGAAGTGGCTTATTACGGACAGATGAAATCGTTTTATCGCTGTTTTAATCAGCAGATGCCTGCTATTTTTCCCCGCCTCAGTGCAACATTTATTGAGCCCGCCATTGATCGTATCATCAACGAATTGCCGTTTAAACTGCACGAGTATAACAGCCGCATCGAAGATTTGGAAACGGCCTTTGTGGATCGTACCGAAGAAACCGATATTGATGCACTTTTTGAAAATTGGAAGCATGAAATTGAAGATGCATCCGAGTCCTTCATCACGCAAATAATCGCTATTGATGATACGCTCGAAGGAGCTGCCGGTAAAGCACAGGCCACGTATGAAAATGCACGGGAGAAGCTGAAGGGTAAAGTATACCGGGCCGTTAAAAAGCGTGAAAAGATTCAGTTAAACAGGGTGCAGCGTATTCAGCAAAATTTATTCCCGGGAAGAAATCTTCAGGAGCGAACACTTTGCGGCATTTATTACATGAATAAGTTTGGTCTCGATATTTGGGATCAGATACTGTCAAAGATGGATGATGCAGATTTAGATTCGCATACTTTAATTTATCTATAAATGGATGTTGCAGCGAAAAAGAGCAGATTAAGGAAAGAACTGCTCGATAAAAGGACTTCAATTCCAAGCGATCAGTTTGAGGAAAAATCAGCCCAAATTTGTAACCGTTTAAAGGATTTTCCTGTTTTTCAAAACGCCCAAACTATTCACTGTTACGTGTCGATGAATCAGCGTGGTGAAGTGAATACTCATCCGTTGATTAAGGATATGCTGGGTGCCGGAATAAATGTAGTTGTTCCGGTCACAAAATTTGAATCTGGTAATTTGCAGCACGTTCATCTTGAAAAATTTAACCAACTAAAAGAGAATAAATGGGGGGTGTTGGAACCAGAAGGTGGGGAAGAAGTGCCGGTTCATCAACTGGAGTTAGTTATCGTTCCCATGGTGGGCGGTGATCGGCAAAGAAACCGCCTTGGGTACGGGAAAGGATTTTATGATCGATTTTTGTCTAAAGTCAACTGCCTGACCATTGGGCTGCTATTTGAAAGATGTCTTATCGACGAAATCCCTGTTGAGCCTTTCGATGTGCCACTGGATATGTTGATTACAGAGGAAGAAATTATTCAATAGTATTGAAACAACATTCGCTTTTTTTCGTACTTTCCTAAAAAGCGATAACCTATGGCAGAAAAAACACGACAACATACCTCATCACCCTCACTCGATTCTTTCACCGAATTTGAAGATCATGAGCTTCGGTCCACGATGCGTGATTTTCTTGAAGAGGAGGAAAAAGAAAAACAGTCGATCTGGAATGTGGCAACCATTGCCGGTATTGCTATGTTTTTTGTAAGCATGATTTATATAGTGCAACTAATAGGACTGGAAATCGGTCCCGGCCTTTCCGGATTGATGAATGTGTTGCCGTTTATTGGAGCGTTCTTGGTTGCGTTTGTAGGATTCGGATATTTCGTAGGCGATCGAAAGAGGGTAAAGAAAGTTGTCAAAAAGCAAAAAGAGCGGCGCAAGGATTACTTTGAAAAAGAGTTTCCCAAAGATCAGTTCGACTCGAACGATGATGTCGATTTAGAAGAAGAACTCTTTGGTAATACCTCTTCGAAAGGTTCGGCTCAACATCGAAAAAAGACATTTGATCATTATGCACTCCGCCAGTCAAAAAAACTTTATAAATCCCGTACAGATAAAAAGTGGGCAGGTGTTTGTGGCGGACTGGCCAAATATTTTGGCATCAGTTCAACGGTGATTCGCGTATTATTTGTGATTACATTTTTTGCCAGTTCAGGTTCAACATTACTGGTTTATATTGCGTTATCTTTGGCGCTCGACAAAGAACCGCCCGAACTTATGGACGACTTCAATTTTTAGTCGCCTATTTTATTGTCATCGAGCGCTAAATTGAGCATATTCCTGTCTAATATTATATAACCAGATCAATTTCTTTTGTTCATTACATTTGAAGGCATTGACGGAAGCGGCAAGTCAACTCAAATTGCATTGCTCAGGAATAAGCTCTTGGAGGAGGGGCATAAGGTAACGGTATTCCGGGAACCGGGCGGAACCGAAGTCTCCGAAAAAATTAGAGCCCTGTTGCTGAACCCTGACTTTGATATCCATCCTGTAACGGAGCTACTGCTTTTCTCATCAGCCCGCGCACAGCTTATCTCAGAGAAAGTCAGGCCGTTACTCAACAAAAATGAAGTCGTAATATTAGATCGGTTTTATGATTCCACTACGGCCTACCAGGGATACGGGCGTTCATCGTTGCCGTTACAGGATATCCACCGGCTTAACAAAATAGCCAGCCACAATATCGTGCCCGATATTACCTTTTATCTAAAAATATCGCTCGAGGAA
>JAFGWN010000112.1 GCA_016937115.1 Balneolaceae bacterium
CAAGAGGGTCGAGCGGGCGACCAGAGTCGAACTGGCAACATTCACCTTGGAAGGGTGACACTCTACCAATTGAGTTACGCCCGCTTTAAATTGCTGTATTGAGTTGATGGGTTACCGGTTAATAAGATCAACCATTTACCGAATCAACTATTCAACAATTGTTCCGTGGGAGGAGTAGGATTCGAACCTACGAAGTCTCACGACAACAGATTTACAGTCTGCCCCAGTTGGCCACTTTGGTATCCTCCCAAAACTCACAAATCAATATGTCAAAAAAATCGCATGAGCCAGCGGCCGGATTCGAACCGACGACCGGCTGTTTACAAGACAGCTGCTCTACCCCTGAGCTACGCTGGCAATTCTAATTAAATCAAAGATTAACGCTGTTTTAACACAACGTTTTTCAATCAGCTTTTAACAAAAAATTAACCCTTTCTGGAAGCTACCTCACCCCTGATTTATTTCAAGAATAAGTTGCTTTCACCAGAATGGATTTATTTGAAAGCCGAAAGACTGGAAAGCTAAAAATATCTTTTATGTTTGTCAACAAACAAATGAAGGAAAATTAACTTTATTATTAAGATTACTCCATTGTTACAAAAACTGGTTCCTTTTCCTGTAATAATAGATTCCGATACGTATTGCTATTACAAATAGTATTAATCCAAGAATAGTCCATCCATAAATTGATAAATAATGGCCTATCACCTTCCAATTGCTGTGCACGATCCAGCCGAATCCTAACAAAATTCCGTTCCATAAAAGTGAACTGATGAAGGAACTTATAACCGTTTTTAATATTGCCGTTCGGCTCATACCGGCCGCGAGCGATATAACGGATCGGGTACCTGCCAAAAAACGATTGGCCAGGACTATACCTTGTCCCCATCGGCTCATCCATTCCTGCGCTTGTTCAATATACCTGAGCGGAATAAAACGTACCATCCAGAATTCTCTTCCGTGCCTGGCCATCTGCTCACTCCAGTGACTGCCTAACCAATAAACATTCATAAAACCTATAACCGAGGCGATGGTTGTCAAAACAAAAACGGGTGTAAAGAGAATCACATTTTCGGCTGCCAGATATCCGCCAAAGGCAACTAAAATATCCCCGGGGATTGGTGGAATGATATTTTCGAAGTAGGCAACAAGAAAAAAAACCAGGTAAATACTGATCGGCGGCAGTACCCGTATCCATTGGATCAACTCTTGGGTAAGTTGCTCAAGCATTGCTCACTCTTTGTAGAGAATTACAGATGCCATGGCCGATATGCCTTTCTCTTCCCCTTCAAAACCCAATCGTTCGGAGGTGGTTGCTTTCACTGAAACCCGGCTAATATCTATTCCTGTATCTTTAGAGATATTTGATCGCATATCCTCAATATAGGGGGCCAGCCTGGGTACCTGGGCAACCACGGTCGCATCCACATTACTTACCTTATAACTTTCCCGGCTGATGATTTCAACAGCCCGGTGTAATAGTTTTCGACTGTCAACATCTTTATACATATCATCGCTATCCGGAAAATGCGTACCGATATCACCGAGTGCAAGTGCGCCAAATAGCGCGTCGGTTATGGCGTGTAACAATACATCAGCATCGGAATGGCCCGCCAAACCTTTAGAATGGTCGATGCGTACACCGCCTAAAATAAGCGGGCGCCCTTCTACAAGTTGATGCACATCGTATCCCTGGCCAATTCGTATATCATTCATCATCAACATTCTCTTTTTTTAACAAGAGCCCTTGCATATTCAAGATCTTGTGGATAAGTAATTTTAAAATTGTGCCGATCTCCCTGCACTACCTGAACCGGCTCTCCCATCCATTCAACCAGTGAAGCATCATCCGTGCCAAAGTAGTTTTGTTCATCTGCAAGATGATACGCTTTCTGCAAAATGCCTGTCTTAAAAACCTGGGGCGTCTGAATCTGCCACAGGAATCTACGGTCGGGAGTCTCTTCTACGAAATGCTCCTTATCTATTTTTTTAATTGTATCTTTGACCGGCGTTCCAAGAACAGCTGCTCCCGTTTTTTCTGCTGCTTCACAACATGCCTTAATTGATTTGAGTGAAACGAACGGCCGAACAGCATCATGAACCAAAACCAACTGTGCGTCTGCTACTGCTTGTAATGCATTTTGGATTGAATACTGACGCTCCGTACCTCCCTCTACACAACTCCAGGATATTTCACCACCAATCAGTTCCTGCAAAATTCCTTCTGTCCGGCTGATGCTTTGAGAAGAAGTTGCAACAATAATTTGATTTAATCCTTCCAATTTTAAAAATCGGCCGATGGTATGCGCTAAAATGGGTTGACCTACCAGCTCAATAAATGGTTTGGGAACATCACGCTGCATGCGCTTGCCCGAACCCGCTGCCGGTATGATCAGTGCTTTTGAGATCACCGGATCAGACAATGAGCATCGCGTCGCCAAAGGAGAAGAAGCGGTAATCATTTTCTGCCGCTTCTTCGTAGGCCTCCATCACAAAATCGTAATCAGCAAAAGCCGCAACCAGCATCAGCAATGTTGATTCCGGACGGTGAAAGTTGGTGATTATCGCTTCGGTAATTTTAAAGTCGTACGGGGGATAGATAAACTTGTCCGTCCAGCCGGTGCCCGGTTTTGAAATACCGCTTGCTGTAATACTGGTTTCGATCGTTCGCACAGCGGTAGTTCCACAGGCAACAACTTTGCTATCTTTACTTGCCAGCGCTTTATTAATCTTCTCGGAAGTCTCTGCCGAAATATTGTAGTTCTCCGAATCCATCCGGTGCTTGGTCAAATCTTCGACCTCAACAGGCCGGAATGTTCCCCAGCCGATATGCAAGGTAATGGGCAAGACCTCAACGCCCTTGTCTTTAATTTTTTCAATAAGCTCGGGCGTAAAATGCATACCAGCGGTTGGTGCAGCTACCGCACCACGTTCTTTGGCAAATATCGTTTGATACCGCTCTTTGTCTTCGTCGGTCGGTTCTCGATCGATGTACGGCGGCATCGGCATTTCGCCGAGCTTGTCAAGTCGTTTATATAATTCATCACCGGTGCCATCAAACAGAAAACGGATGGTGCGGCCGCGAGAGGTTGTATTATCAATAACCTCGGCCATTAAGTCATCATCGAAATAGAGTTTGTTGCCGATACGAATTTTACGTGCCGGTTCAACAAGCACATCCCACAATTTATTTTCGGGAACCAATTCCCGAAGCAAAAACACCTCAATATCGGCATCGGTCTTCTCTTTTTTTCCTTTTAGCCGGGCCGGGAATACTTTGGTATTGTTATAAATAAGGACATCACCCTCATTAAAATACTTGTGAATATCAGAAAATTTCTCGTGACTTATGCTCTTCTCTTCCCGATCAAGCACCATAAGCTTGGCGGAATCTCTGGGCTCGGCTGGTTTTTCGGGAACGTTATAATGGTCAGTCTCAAATTTAAAATCGGTTAATTTCATTATCGGGCTGAGGCCTTTTTATTTACCGTTTATTCAGGTTAATTATAAGCTTCCAAATATAACTTATTTTCATCCTTAGGACAAGTTTCAAAAAACTATCCGTACAACTTCAGAAGTGGGACTTCAAAACTAAAGTCCCACTTTATTGCAATCGGCTTTTAACTGCTGTCGAGCAAAAAAAGCTGTTAAAACTTACATTCACTCCTTCTCATTTCGGGTTTAGCAAAAAGTAATATTGCTCTTTATTCTACTTTCATACTTTAGTATACTTAAGCAAAGGAGTTTACGTTATCGAAGCCATAATGGTATTCATGTAATAAAGACTTATGAAAAAACTTTTTATTCCCGCTATTGTTCTTTTCGCGTTCTCACTCTCCGCTGTTTTTTCTACGCAGGCACAAATGCGCGACCGGCTAAATACACCATCCGATTATTCCGGCCCTATTGTGAAAGAAAAAGATCCCAGTAACGGGGCGAATATTGGCAATCTTTTTAACATGAAGATGAGTCACTCCTACTCGGTTAACTTTGCAAGCTTTGGCGGACAGTATCAGAATATGAATGCTTATACCAATACCATGCAGTTTTTCTTTACCGATAAACTCACCGGCCGGGTTGACCTTTCGCTGGTTCATTCTCCTTTTGGAGGCAATACCATGACCGGGTTCGACGCCCAGAAAGAAGTACAGTTTATTCTCCGTAATGCTGAATTGAATTACGAGTTAAACGACAATACCACACTGCACCTTCAGGTAAATCAGTACCCGCAGGGGTATGGATACTATCCCGGCTATGGCGGATATCGTAACTCTCCTTTCCGGTCAGCACCTGTTTTCGGAAGATATTAACACTTCATGGCTGATAAAGACACTTCCAATTCGTTTGCACTCAATGCCGTTATTGGATTTCTGGGATTGCTGCTTTGTCTGCTTGTTTTTGGGTTGTTCTCTCGTCTGATTTACCCCCGTATACAAAACCAGCGTGCAGAAGAGCAGCCAGAACTGATCGGTAATGTTATTCAGCTTGAAGTGCTGAACGGAGCCGGGGTAGCCGGCCTGGCCGACCAGTTCACATCAACCCTGCGAAAAAACGGTTTTGATGTCGTTCAAACCGGTAATTTTGACAATTTTGACATGCAACAGACAACCGTCATTTCAAGAACGATGAACAAAGATAATGCCCGGCGTGTAGCCGAAGCACTCGGTATTGACGAAACACAAATTTTAGTGGAAGCATCCGACGACTTTTATCTTGATGCAACCGTTGTTATTGGCTCCGATTACCGATCACTTAAACTCAATTAATTTTTATATGCCACAAACCTCCAGGAAAGAAGGCCAGCAGTTCACAAGTGCAGACGAATCGAAAATTGCCGATTCTCAAAAACTGATTGATGTTATTGCGGAAGGCCTCATAGAAAAGAAAGCCGAAGACATTACTGTGCTTGACGTGCACGATTTAACCACGCTCACCGACTGCTTTGTGGTGTGCCACGCCACCACCGATGTACAGATTAAAGCCATCGCCAATAGCGTAGTAATGAAAACAAAAGAAGAGCTTGGCGAAGGCCCCTGGCAACAAGAAGGACGCGACACGCGCCGCTGGGTGATCCTTGATTATGTAAATGTTGTGGTTCATATTTTCAGAAAAGATCTTCGCGAGCATTATGCGCTCGAACGCATCTGGAATGATGCCAAAGTTTCCAAAATAAAAGATACCAAATCATGATTTTATTCCGCGCTGTTCTATTTCTATCCTTCGTTGCTATCGCCTGTTCCTCGTCCGAGCCGGAGCAACAACAACCCAAATACCCTAACCTGATATCACTAAATCCACCTGATACCCAGCAAGTGGTTTCTTCTAATGTCTATGTTGATTCGGTTAAAGTAATTGATCACAACAATGAAAAAGCGCTCCTTATCTCCGGGAACCTGGCCAATGGCTGTACTTACTTGCGTGATGCTTCCCACACCGCTACCGCCGATTCCCTTCAGCTTTCACTGACAGCCTGGAAACCGGCCGGCAAGATGTGCACCCAGGCGCTGGTGCCCTTTTCATTCATCTACGAAGAGCTTCCCTCAGCCGAACTGAAAACCCATTTAAGAGCAACCGTGAATGATCAGACATTCAAACTCAAGAACGAATGAGCGCTTGTATTCTCATTACTGAGCCGATCATTCAATCGGTAATCGATGATCTAAGAACCGATTATAAAGTTGATGTAGGCAAGCGCGGGCAGTTTAACACTGAGCAGCAACTGGTTGATGTGATCGGTGACTATGACGCCCTGCTGCCCATGCTCTCCAACCCGGTTACAAAAAACGTGATTGAAGCTGGTGAAAAACTGAAAATTATCGCTAACCATGCCGTAGGCTATAACAACATTGATCTGGAAGCAGCTCAAAAAGCCGGTGTTAAGGTCGCCAATACCCCAGATGTATTAACAGAGTCCAGCGCCGACTTAGCTATGGGATTGCTTCTTTCGGTAGCCCGCAAGATTGATTCCGCGCAGGCTTATCTGAGAAAAGGACAGTTTAATGGCTGGGAACCCTTGGGATTTCTGGGGATGGAGCTAAACAGACAGACGCTGGGCATTTTGGGCATGGGGCGAATCGGTACAGCCGTAGCACGGCGGGCCCGCGCGTTTGGGATGAACATTTTGTACCACAACCGAAGCAAAGTATCGGCCAAAATAGAACAGGAGTTGAATGCAACCTATATTTCACCCCTCAAGAAACTTGCCCAAAAGTCCGATATTTTAAGCCTGCACTGCCCGTTGACTGATGATACCCGTCACGCTATAGATGCAACAATACTCAAGACATTGCCCGATCACGCTATTCTCATCAACACATCGCGCGGGCCGGTTGTTGATGAAACAGCATTGGCTGATGCTCTTCATAATGGAGTTATTGGCGGGGCGGGACTGGACGTTTTTGAAAAAGAACCCGATGTGCATCCCCGGCTGCTAAAGGCGCCCAACTGTGTGCTAACACCCCACATTGCCAGTGCCACTACTCACACCCGAAAAGCGATCGGTGAACTTGCAGCAAATGCTATTCGCGGCGTGTTGCAGGGAAAACCAGCTTCCGAAATATCAAACTTGCTTCACCTCTAATTTCGGATCATATTTACAAATATCTTTGCAATCATCAATCTGATAAATGAACACGAACGCTATATCCAAACAGCCTTTTCGGATATTTGCCTGGACTTTGGGAGGGTTGGTCATCGTTTTACTACTGCTTGAAGGATGGCGGTATGTCGAAAAACCAACCCAGGCAAATATGGACGAGGTGATCGCCAAAGACTTGGTAAAAACAGCGGATCTGTTTTTACAGGAACAAGAACATCTGCTTGATCAAACCCGGGAAATAGCCAACAGATTGCAGACCCAAATCGAACAGGGCCAACCGCAGTCGGAACTTTTAAAAAGCATTCAAGAGTATCCTGATATATGGGGCGCGGGGCTGTTCCAGGGCAATCAACCGATTGTCTGGAATGACTTCTCGCTTGATATTTTTCAGGAGGTTCGCTTTTCCGACCGTACAGAATCCTACGTTAATGTTCAGAAAGAAGCCAATGTGATTTATTGGCAATGCCATGTTTCGTTTTCAATTCAAACAGAAGGCGGCCCTGTTCCCTATCACTTTTATACCGCAAAACGGATTCAACAAACCAATGCTCTGCCATTTGCCGATGAGCGGGAGTTTAGCCTTTTAGATCATGCTGCAAAAAACGATTCTTATACCCTGAATTTAAGCATATATAATCCCCTGCCGAATGAAAATGTACCCTACCGCACATTAAAAACCATAGCGGACGATTCGGTAGGTGCCGTTTATGCATCAACAAATAACCCCGAAGAAACGATAGCCCAATGGCACTCTTTAAACCGCTTCTGGAGAGCCTTTTTTGCGCTCATCAGTTTCATTATCATCAGTATACTTTTATACGTCTGGGTTGATACGCTGACGACCTGGCGATCGTTGGGTATCCAGCTGTTTATTGTTGGTATAGGCTGGCTTGTTTTTGATTATATTTCCCTTGCCGAGTACTGGATTCCTACTCTTTTCGAAGGCACCCGATCAGCGCTTTTAAGCTCCTACAAATCGTTATGCAACTTTCTGGTTGATGGCATCTTCTTTTTTCTTGCAGCCCTCACCATACAACGGAAAATAAGGGGTAAAACCTATCACTTTCATTCAACCTGGTTTCTAAGCTCTATATTTGCTGCCGCATTTGTGGGAATTATAAATATGGCTGGTATCACCACTATATTTCGGCGCTGCTACGAACTGGCCCAGGATACGGCGATTCCACTCCTGACATTACAAGTGTTCCCCGGTATTGTAACCCTTGTACTGTATATCGCTTTGGGAATCATGCTGCTTGCCTTAGCCACCGTACTATTAGCGTTAAACCTGTTTTTGTTCCGGTCTTGCCGGGATCAATCAAAGCTTGTTTCAGCTATCTGTATAGCAAGTTTTGTGATCGGCTTACTTATAGCACAACTGTATTTTTTGCAAGGTTTTGGTGAATCATGGATATTTATTTCCTGCCTGATATTCTTTGGCTTTATTTTTGGTATCTCGTTCTTTTTGTTCCGACATCCTCTGGCATTAAGGCGCTCCTCGCCGCTTAGAAATACCGCCATTGGAGCCCTTGTTTTAGCAATAGCCGGTAGCTCCATTATCTACAATGCCCAGATGAGCAGCAAAGACCAGGAACTTGCCGAGATACAGCAGACCTATACGACCAACCAGGACGCCAAGGCAGAACAACTTATTAATAACATTCTTACAAGACTTGAGCAGCAATTCCGGCTGCTTACCGAGGAGGATCTTGAAAGTCGCATCTCTTTTATTCAAACCCGCTTTACACAAACTATTGAATCTGTACTCAACAAAACAGGGACACTGTATTCGTTTGACCTGCAACTCATCAAACCCAATTCTGATCTTGTCGCAGATTATTCCACCGATCTCAATTCGCCTAACTGGGTCAACATCTTTGATCTTCCCCGCTTGTTGGCCGTGATGAGAATTCAACAGATAACAAAAAATACCATTCGCCCTATTGTTCAAAATCCGCAGCTTGAAGACGGCGAAAAATACCAGACCTTTTACCGGGGATGGATTCCTGTTTTTGGCATGAATGAAGCCGACCCCATTGCCTGGATTCTATGTTCAGTCTATCAGGAACGCCCCAATTTTAACAAGCCTATGCGCGCCGTTATGGCACGGGTAAGTTACCGCGACTGGACAAAATCATTTGCCGTTCAGCAGTATCAAAACAACCGGTTGCAACAAGTTATTTATCAAGGGATAGGGGATAGATATCCGATTTATAACGTGCTTCAGTCTGCCGAAGTTGAAGCGTTGAATCAGGACACAACGATCTTTTATACCAGTTATGAAGACGAAAATTCGTACCGTAATCTGTTAGTCAGGGAATCAGAAAATCGAACACTGAAAATCAGCACCATCCTGCCCGATTATCAAAATATTCTGTTCTCCTTTTTCAGGCTCAGTTTTACCTTGCTGCTGGTCGGTTTTCTTTTTCTGATGGTATATTTATTTGCTAAACACGGTCGCGTTATATTCTTCGGTAAAAATGAGCAGTTCCAATACCGCATACTTGATAGTTTTCTGCTGGCTACACTTGTATTTCTGATTATACTGGTCTTCGCTACCCATTTTGCTATTCGCCGACAAAATACAGATTTAGTGAAACAGCAGCTGGTTGAAAAGCTCGAATCTATCACAAACGCCACGGAACAGAATCCCTCTATTCGAAACAAAATTGCCAGTGGTGTTCCCTTTTCGCTGGACTCTCTCACCACCCCACTTAATGTGGATGCTTCATTTTATTCCGACGGCGTCATGAAACGATCAACCACGCCCCAAATATATCAACAACATTTGTTGCCCAGTGCTCTGCCCTTCCCGGTTTACCAGGATCTTTTCCAGAGCCAGAAGCGCAATGCACTTACCACCGTCATGCTCGACAAACAAGACCTGCTGATTGGGTACCGCTCCATTCTGGGTGATGATCGCACGCCCGTAGCGGCTATTGCTATCCCTACTTTCGTGCAATCGCCCAAATACAATCAGCAGCTGGTGGAGACTACCAGCTACCTGATCATCCTCTATCTCATCGTTTTTGGGTTGTTTATTTTGGGAACCACCGTTATTTCGCGGCAGCTGACCCGGCCCCTGCACTACATCCGACAAGGATTAAATAAAATATCCAAAGGCGATTTAGATACGACCATTCCCGTAACCAGCCAAGATGAAATCGGCAGACTTGCCATCGCCTATAATCAGATGGTCAGCCGCCTAAAAGAACTGCAGGAAGAACTGGCCGCGGCTGAACGCGAAGCCGCCTGGCAGGAGATGGCCCAGCAGGTTGCTCACGAAATAAAAAATCCACTCACGCCCATGAAGCTGAATATCCAGCATCTGGAACGGCAACTGGCTTCGGGTGACTACAGTATTGAAGAACTCAAAGAAAAAATTCAGGTCATTACCCAAAACCTGATTGTCCAGATTCAATCTCTGAATAATATCGCCTCCGACTTTTCTAAATTTTCCAAACCGATTGAAGAAGAAGAATTCGCTGTTGTTGATATGAATGAGTTGATCGATTCTGTAAGTAATCTGTATCAACATGATGAACAAATCACCATCACCACGGAGTATGAAGCTGACCCCGCCACTGTCTTGGGAGTGAATGATGATCTTCGCCGTGTTGTCATCAACCTGGTGAAGAATGCGCGGGAAGCCCTGCCGGAAGGCGGGACCATTCACATAGAAACATACCTGCGCGATGACAGCCTCTTTATCGAAATAGAGGACGACGGAGAAGGCATCGACGAGGAAGATAAACCCAGAATTTTTGTTCCCAACTTCTCGACGAAATCGAGCGGTACCGGCCTGGGGCTGGCTATCTGCAAAAAAGTGATTGAAGCCCACCAGGGCAGCATATCGTTCGCATCTATCAAAGGCAAAGGCACCACGTTTGTAATCAAGCTTCCGGTTTCTGAGGATTAGGCTTTAGTGGAAGTTTGCTTTGAATTAAAATCATTCTTCACCTGCAGAATGCCTTCCTTTTGCCCTGCATTTTTCGTACCATGCCCGACTATTTTCTTTGCTAATTTTTGTTCCTGTCCGTAGCGCCGGTGCTACTAATTATAGGATTATTTTATGCTCACGTTTTTAAAATCAGAACGCCAAAATCTACGGAAAGAGTCGGGGCTGATGCTCAAAATCGGCCTGCCGGTGATTATCGCCCAACTATTGCAGATGTCCATGAACTTTGTGGATACTGTGATGGCGGGCAACCTCTCGGCTGAAGCACTTGCGGCCGTGGCTGTGGGCGGTGCTGTTTTTATGCCGCTGATTATGCTCGTGGCCGGCATCCTGATGGCGCTTACCCCTATTGTCGCGCAACTGCTGGGCGCTCGGCAGTTCAGCGCAATCGGTATTAACGCGCGGCAGGGATTATGGCTGAGCCAGATGCTGGCAATCCCCTTCTTTTTCCTGATGCGTAATCTGGGAATTGTCATGGTCTGGATTGATGTCACCCCTTCGATCATCCCAATCGCACTCGGCTATCTGGATGCCCTATCCTGGGGTGTATTTCCCTTATCAGCTTACATGGCCCTGCGTTTCTTTAATGAAGGACTCTCGGTCACCCGGCCGGGCATGTATTTCGCTGCTATCGGTGTGGTGATAAACGTCGGCGCCAACTACATTCTGATGTACGGCAAATTAGGATTTCCAGAATTGGGCGCCGTGGGCTGCGGATTCGCTTCGGCCATTGTCGCTTGCGTGATGTTTATCTGCATGTTTATTTTTACTTATACTCATAAACCATTTCAGCGCTTTGAAATCTTTTCCAATTTTCGCCGCCCGGAGTGGCCCTACCTTAAAGAATTATTGCGTATCGGCGTGCCTATTGGGCTCAGTTCTACAATGGAAGTCACCATGTTTGCTGTGGTCAGCCTGCTAATGGGATCGCTGAGTGCTATCGCAGTGGCCGGACACCAGATCGCCATCAACTTTTCGGCAATGACGTTCATGGTACCATTCGGCCTTTCAACCGCTATCACCACGCGGGTGGGCAACGCCATCGGAAAACAAAACACCACTGAGGCCCGGCTCCGTGGGTTGGTCGGTATCGCCCTGTCGGTGGCATTTATGGGCGGCACGGCCATGCTGATGGTATCCGTTCCTGATCTTATCACCAGTATCTACACCGATAATAAAGCGGTCCAAAATGTCGCGATCAGCCTGCTTTATATGGCCGCCATCTTCCAGATTTCCGATGGCTTACAAGTCAGCGGTTACGGCGCCCTGCGCGGGCTTAAAGACACGAAAATCCCGATGTATGTAAACCTCATCGCCTATTGGTTGATCGGGTTACCACTGGGTTATTACCTGGGCATCACACGTGATATTGGCCCGCAGGGCTTGTGGATCGGGCTCATTGCCGGCCTTTCTGTTGCTGCTATC
>JAFGWN010000113.1 GCA_016937115.1 Balneolaceae bacterium
AGCGTAGCAATTGGCAGAATCATCTCTTCCATACTTGCCCCGCCGTGCAAAAAGGTGTCGCGATATCGTTTTTGAAATTCGTGATAGTTCGTCGGATACACAAAATAGTAATCTTCTTTAGCAATAAGATAGTTGTTTACCAAACCCGGACTCGGAAGGTTGTAAGCTGCCGGATCACGAATAATAAGGGCTGCCTCCGACTCCGCCTCGAGGTTCCGGCCATATTTATACCGCAGGCTGGTTGAGGTATGCCGGTCGCCATATACTTTGGTATCCGAGAGTGATCGAACCGCGCCGTGATCACTTGTTATCACTACGACCACTTCTTTTTCGGCCAAGAGTTTAAGTACATCATAAAGCGAAGAGTGCTGGAACCAGGCTTTGGTTAATGACCGGAACGCGGGTACATCCGGGGCA
Organism: Balneolaceae bacterium; assembly: GCA_016937115.1. GTDB lineage: Bacteria > Bacteroidota > Rhodothermia > Balneolales > Balneolaceae > SMO-BIN1. The sequence goes on from JAFGWN010000113.1 coordinate 418, forward strand.
ATCTCTTTCAACACTTTGGAATCGGATCGCGAATGCACGAGCGTATCTACAAAATTGTACACAAAGGCACTCAACGGCGACTGCAAATAGTTTGAGATATTCCCCGCAAGGCGTTTGCCCTGACCGGTGTTAAGAATTTTTTCATACCGGAAATTGACATCTACCTGTTCACGGGCAAGCTGTTTGCCCAACAATTCTTCTTCATATTGGTTCAGCGAATGTTCGTCATCATCCTGTTCCCATAGCTTCGGGTACATATTCTCAATTTCCAGCGGATACATCCCCGAAAAAATTGCGTTGCGTGAATACGGTGTAGCCGTCGGCAGAATAGAATAGTAGAAGTCGGTATCGATCGTGTAAAAATCCGTAAGCATATCCTCGAAAAGCAGCCACTGATCATACCGCATGCAGTCAATCACAAAAAGCAGCGTCGTCTGATCGTTGCTTAAATGTGGAAGCACGTATTCTTTCACGATATCAACCGACAGCGCCGGGCGTTCGGGCGTTTCCATGGAGAGCCACGGCTGATAGCTCGATTCGATAAAACGTCCAAACGCACGGCTTGCTTCTTTAAATTGATCTTGCAACACCTGGCGAAGTGACTCTTCACCCGATTCCAGGTCAATATCCCAGCGGATAAGCTGCTGGTAAATTTGGATCCACTCCTTCCAGTTTGTATCGGGGTGTACCTGTTCTGATATCTTATTAAAGTTACGCAAATACTTTTGGGCGAATTTTTCCGAGCGGATACGCTTGCGTTCCAAAATGCGTTTGGTTGTCAGCAAAATCTGGTTGGGATTCACCGGCTTAATCAAATAGTCCGATATTTTGCCGCCAATAGCATCTTCCATGATCGACTCTTCCTCACTTTTGGTGATCATCACCACCGGAAGTGCCGGCTGAATGGTTTTGATTTTGTTAAGCGTGGCCAACCCGTCCATGCCCGGCATCTGCTCGTCCAGGAACACAAGGTCAAACAACCGCTCGCGAATCAGGCTGATGGCATCTTCTCCATTCGTTACGGGCGTGATTTCAAACCCCTTATTCTCTAAAAAAATGATGTGTGGTTTAAGCTGATCGATCTCGTCATCAGCCCACAAAATACGATTTGGCATAGGGTCGTCTTCGGTTAATTACTGACCCGTAAGTTTGATAAAAGGTTTGATCTTTGCCAATCGCTTTTTGCCAATTCCTTTAATTTTTAAAAGCTCGTCTTTATCCGTGAAAGAACCGTGTTTTTGCCGATATTCAACAATATGCTTGGCGTAAGCAGGGCCAATCCCAGGTAATTTCTGCAACGTTTGCGTGTCGGCGGTGTTCACGTTGATGACCAGTCCCGATTCAGCTTCTTCTTTTTCTTTAGGACTGCTTTTTTCCATTTCATCTGGCATTGGAAGCGAATCCAAAGCTATGGAAGTTACATCCGCTTCGCCTTCACTGACTTTAATTAGCGGCTTTATTTTTTCAAGCCGCGCTTTACCGATACCTTTTATCTCAAGCAGATCATCTTTGCTCGCAAACCCGCCGTTTTGCCGGCGGTATGTAACAATGCGTGCCGCATAGGAAGGACCAATGCCGGGCAGCTGTTGCAAAGTTTGTGCATCAGCGGTATTAATATCAATAATCTGCATAGTTCCTTCCACTCCACTTTCTGCAGCCTGTTTAGACGGGATCGTATCTGCTTGTGCAAAAGTTGGCGTGCTGTCCATCTCATAACGGGCCAAAAGCCGCTGCTCTTTCTGCTCGAGCATTGCCGTTCGCCTGCGAAACTCCTCCTCTACCTCCTTGTAATAGTCTTGCTCAAACGGTGAAGAAGGGGTAACAATAGCATTGACCAAAACAAGAACAGCCAGTATTATCATCAACACAGTTACGGCGTAGCGTTCCGCCCGGGATATCTTCAACTTTTCAAGCCAAAAGAAGATTTTCCGTTTCATGATCATCGGTCTTTTTTCAACTGCCTTTACAGTAAGACATCACAGAACGATATTCCTTACACTATTTTTTCTTGTTTGAGAAAAATAAATATCGGATTTTGAATGCTTTATGGCTGAGACTTTATCATATCAATACGAAAAAACAGATGTTCACTACAAAAAGGTGGGTGCCGGCCCGCCGCTTCTTATTCTGCATGGCTGGGGCAGCAGCGGTCGGGTGATGATGCCTGTTGCCGAGCAACTATCCGATATTCGAATGTGCTACGTGCTGGACTTACCGGGCTTTGGTGATACTGCAGAGCCGCCCTCGGCCTGGAATATTGACGATTACACCGATATGATTGAAGAATTTATCCAGTCGGAGTTTGGTGAACCCGTTGATTTACTGGTGCACTCGTTTGGAGGACGTATTACACTGAAGCTGTGTGCACGCCCGGCCGGCAAAGAGTTGGTAAATAAAGTATTAATTACCGGCGGCGCCGGCATGAAGCCCAAACGAAGCCTCTCATTTTATATCAAAAAATACACAGCCATAATCCTGAAAGCGCCGTTCGTGATTCTGCCGCACGCTCAAAAAGAGAAAGCATTGGCAAAGCTCCGCGATACAAAACTATGGCAGTCACTCGGCTCAAGCGACTATTCGAAACTCAGTGGGGTGATGCGCGAAACCTTTGTGAAATCGGTGACGGAATATCTGGAACCGTGCCTGCCTGAGATTCCGCATGAAGTACTCCTGCTCTGGGGCAACGATGACCAAGCTACACCGTTGTACCAAGGCGAGCGAATGGAAAAAGGCATTGAAAACGCGGCCATGGTCACTATAGAAAATGCCGGACACTATGCTTTCCTGGACCGACCCAAGCACTTTGCTTCGATTGCCCGGGCTTTTTTAAAAGGATAACGTTATTCATTAGAATTACTAAACTCTTCGGGAGTTCAACTCCCTCAGAGCTGTGTGGGCTGTGTTCTTACTTGGTTTCACTCTCCATTTCCCGCTCTTTAAAATCTTCATCAAAATAGTTGTACCATTTGCGAAACGGACGAAAGGCGTTTTCGGGATCAAACGGCCGCTTGTATTCACTTTGGCGGCACTCTTCGCTACAACAGCCTTCCATTAGGCGCGCGCCCTCTTCGGAACAGACAAACAGCTTATTACACTGCATATTGGCACAATTGATATAAGTATCGGCGGGTTTACCCGTAATTTCGCATTGGGCGATCGGCTGCATATCCCGCTCGTTCACCGGCACCACCAGGCGATCATCAAACACAAAGCACTTGCCCTTAAAATGCACGCCGTCCTCCTCTTTTCCGTAGCGCAGAATACCACCGTGTAACTGGTTCACATCATCCCAGCCACGTTCTTTCATCAACACCGAAAACTTCTCGCAACGGATGCCGCCCGTACAATACATCAGCACTTTTTTATCCTTGTCTACTTCCAGATTATCCAGCCACTCGGGGAACTGGTAAAAATTTTCGACATCCGGGGTGATGGCACCTTCAAAATGGCCGATCTTCGATTCGTAGTCATTGCGCACGTCAATCATCACATAATCCTCCTCGGACTCCATCACCTGCTTCCATTCATGCGGCTCCAGGTATTTGCCACCCTTTTCAGGGTCCGCTTCGGTATGCAACGCTACAATCTCATCGCGCGTTTTGCAAATCAGCTTCGCAAATGGAATGTAATCGCTGGTATCCGTTTTGAAGCCAATGCCATCAAACCCTTCAATTGAAGTCAGGTGTTTTTTATACTTCTGCACTTGTTCGGGCGTGCCACCCAGCGTTCCATTAATGCCTTCATCACCAACATAAATCCGACCTTTTACACCCAGGTTTTTACAGAACTGTTTATGGTCGGCTGCAAATTGCTCCGGATCATCAATGGACACAAATTTGTAATAGAGTATTACTTCGTACATGGTATTGCTTCAGCTATTTAGCATTTTAAGAATCCTGTCATCCCGGAGAGTTTCACCACATAAAATTATGCGAACAACGACAAGGAATGACACCAGTCATTTAATTTCTTCACCTTTCAATCCCCAAAAATACGAAAAGATTCAGGGAAAGGTGAAATCAGCGAACATAAAAAAACGCAGCACGTGGTTTGATGTACGTACTGCGTCGAAAATTTTGATCTTTTTATTTTCTTATTACTTCTTTGCGGGTAAAATATGGCCACTTACTTCGCCAAATCCTATGCGATATCCGTCGGCATCGGCATAGCCCGTCATGCTTACGGTATCGCCGTCTTCTATGAATTTGCGCTCTTCACCATTGGGAAGTTGAATCGGGTTTTCGCCTTTCCACGTCAATTCCAGCATACTGCCGTACGAATCTTCGGTTTCTCCGCTGATGGTGCCCGAAGCATATAAATCACCCGGGCGCACGTTACATCCTGTTGCGGTTTGATGCGCCAACTGCTGGTTCATGCTCCAGTACAGGTTCTTATAATTTGACCGGCAAATGCAGTGAGGATCATCCATATTTTCTGCCTGCAGATACACCTCAAGGTTGATATCGTACCAGCCATCTTTTGTTTTCAAATACGGCAGCGGCTCGGGATCCTGGTCGGGACCTTCGGTTTTAAACGGCTCAAGTGCATCGAGCGTGACAATCCACGGTGAAACCGAGGTCGCCCAGTTTTTTGCCAGAAATGGACCCAGCGGAACATATTCCCACTTCTGAATGTCGCGGGCGCTCCAGTCATTAACCAGCATCATGCCAAAAATATGCTCCCTGGTATTTTCTACCGGAATTGGGCTGCCCAGTGCATTACCGGGACCGGTTAAAAAGCCGACTTCCAACTCAAAGTCGAGCAGTTTACTCGGACCAAAAACCGGCTTCTCATCCTCATTCAGAATGGTCTGGCCCTGCGGACGGTGCAGCTCGGTACCGCTTACCACAACAGAACTGGCGCGGCCGTGGTAGCCCACCGGCAAGTGTTTCCAATTCGGTTTAAGCGCGTTTTCAGGACCTCGAAACATGGTACCCACATTTGTTGCATGCTGCTTGGAAGAATAAAAGTCGGTGTAATCTCCAATTTGTACAGGCAGCATCATTTCGACCTCATCCATGGGGATAAGCACCGCTTCCCGGAGTGATTCATTATCGCGGAGCGTCGGCTCGTCGGCATCCAGTAAATTACTGATGGTCGCGCGCGCCTCGGCCCACGCTTTGTGTCCCATACCCATAAACTTGTTGAGCGTTCGCTCGTTGAACACGCGCTTGCCATCCAGCTCGGGCCCATCGAACACGCCGCTGGCTTCCAGTTTTTTCAGGTTAAGTACATAATCGCCGATGGCGGTGCAGATAAAAACCTCACCGCCCGCCTTGTTCCGGCAAACACCATAGGGCAGGTTTTGGATTGGAAAATGCGATTCGGGTTTTACGTCAACAAATGATTTTAAATTCGGATCGTTGGTTGGATGCATTCTTTAATAATTTTAAATGTTAAATTTGTGAAAGTGGAATACGTAAATGGAAAGCAATTTTATGATTTTAATTCAACATTTATCATTAAGCATTCGATTAAAAGAGGTTTAGCTTTTTTAAATCCTCTCTCGGTTCATCAAAACTGCAGCTTCCAAACGAAAGCAGTGCAACTTCGCGCAACGATTGGATATCTTCAGTACGGATTGAATAATTTTTCCAGCTAAATGCCTCATCCGTGAAAGAGAACTGATCGGCATCTTCTTCGTTCAAAATTTCATCGAGTTCATCAGCGTTCAAATTGTGGGCATATCCCAGCATGGCGCCACCAAACACATTAAAGAAACCATGCATTTTCGTTTGAACGGAATCGGCATAGTGCCGCACAGGATGATGCAAGCCCGCTGTTCCCTTAATCGCCACATTATGTTCGCGGGCTTTTTCTAACACAAATGCCACCTGTTCAGCCGAGGGGAAAAGATCGGCCTCAACCCCGCCGCACCGAATCTTAAACCCCGCATATTGATAATTTGCATTACCACTATTCACCGATTCATTGTGGTTTGAAATGGCCTTTAGAATTGCCTCAATATCTTTCTTCCAGCTTTCATCAAAAAAGCCTTCATAGAAAATGATCTTCGGGGTATTTTTGTGCCTGCTCAGCCTTCCAGCCGTTTGGTCCATCAGTTGCTGCAGTAAATCAATATCGTGAGAAAAAGCTGCTTCTTTGGGCAGTTTCATCTCCAGCATATCGGTTCCGACACTACCACCATGAGCTTCACAAAATGGGCGACAAGCTTTTTCTACATCTTCCAGTGCATTATTAAAATCCGACATCGTTTGTGTGGCTTTTCCCAACACAGAAAATGTAAAAGGAGTCTGTTCCGAAAACAGTTCGCCCGCATAAGGCGAAAGTTCTTCCAGCCGGGAGGCCGGAATGATAAAGCGGGAAAGCATCCAGGCGTCATCTCCTTTTTTATAATCGGCATAATTCCGGATGGCAGTGTCCAGGGCCAGATCAGCCGGGGGGAAAAGGCCGGCATAATCAATAATTTCCCGCATGAACTCTTTTAAGCTTTGCTTCATATAATTGCTAAATAATGATTTTTAAGTCCGCCTCAAAGTTGGCCTATTTGCTCCAGAAAATCAATTTCTTTGGCACCCTCATTTTGGAGTTTAATGAAGCGTGATCAGATCAAGAATGATGGCATCGGCTATAACCAAGCCGGTTTCCGTTAAGGCGAAATCAGAACCTTTTAGTGTTAACCGTCCCTCGTCCTGCTTTTTTTGCAAATAACCCCATTGCTTTTCATTCAGCGAATAGCCATAACGAGATTTTAACTCCGTTTCTGTAATGCCTTTTTTAGTACGAAGCCCCATCATAATGCGCTCTTCGGCCAGTTCCTGCATGGACAACTGTTCGGTCTCACCAGCTACATCTTCACTACTGCAGTAATGGTTGATATCGGCTACATTTTGCCAGCGGCGCGGCTTTTCATCCCACCAGAAAGAGTGGGCGCCGGGACCCAATCCCAGGTAATTTTCATGACTCCAGTAACTGCTGTTATGCACAGCTTCCATTCCCGGCTTACTGTAGTTGCTCACCTCGTACCGGTGGATACCGTGCGGTTTCAGCTGTTCATTGAGCAATGCAAACTGATCGGCAACTATGTCGTCTTCCGGCGGGTTGATGCGCCCCAGCTCTACCTGCTTGCCCAGCCGGGTCCGGGGTTCAACAGTCAGTGAATAAGCAGAAATATGCGGCGGATCAAACTGCAGCAGTAAATCAATATCGCGGGCAAGCTGCTCGGCGGTTTGATTGGGATTACCGTAAATAAGATCGGCGGTAAAAGACTGAAATTTTGAAGCGCTGAGCAGCTCGAGGCATTGCAACGCTTCATCACGATTGTGCGCCCGATGCATAAATTCCAGCAGTTCCGGCTGGAACGACTGCACGCCCATACTGGCGCGGGTGAGGCCTGCCTGTTTCAAACCAGACAGGTAGTCTGCGGTTACATCATCGGGATTCATTTCCAGGGTGATCTCGCTCGCCTGAACGTTAAACACGCGTTGCAGTTCGGCTAAGATGGCGTCAATTTGTTTGACGCCAAGCCGTGAAGGCGTGCCGCCGCCAAAATAAATGGTTTGGACCGGCTCTTCCGTATAATCTGTATCACGGTAATTGCGAATTTCCTGCAGAAGACGCTCCACGTATTGCTCCCTTAACTCCTGGCGCGTTACAAAATAGAAATCGCAGTACGAACACGCTTGCTTGCAAAATGGTATGTGCAGGTAAATGCCGGACATAAGAAAATGTTAAATGGTGAATGATAAATTTTGAATGAAATACATCAATTTAACATTCAGCATTAACCATTTAACATTTCAATTCTTTGGAGTATAAAACGGATTTTCTTCATACGTATCTTTCTGCTGGTAGGCGCGGGAATACTTCACGTAATTTTGGGCATATTTTGGAATAGAAGCCAACTCTTTGTCCGTCAGTTTTCGCGCTTTTTTCACCGGTGATCCCATATACATATAGCCCGATTCCAGTTCCTTACCAGGGGGTACCAGGCTTCCTGCGGCAATAATTACATCGGAATTAATGACGGCTTCATCGAGAATAGTTGCGTGAATACCAACCAGTACGCGGTCATGAATAGTGCAGCCATGCACCATTGCATTGTGACCAATCGTCACTTCGTCACCGATTTTCGTTGGCCCCGTTTGATGCATCACATGAATACAGCTGTTATCCTGAACATTGGAGCGGTCTCCAATTTCTATCCAGTTCACATCACCCCGAATGGTTACATTAAACCAAACACTGCTTTCGGTGCCGATTGTTACGTCCCCGATGAGGTCGGCGCTGGGAGCAATAAAAACAGAATCATCGAACGTCGGTTTTTTATCAAGAAACTCGTATATCATACGGTTTAAATTATACTAATTATTTTTCGCGGCTTCTTCTGCCTCTTTCATATAAATATCAATAAGCGCTTTAAACTGTTCGTAGGTTTGAGGGAGCGAAATCACCTGTTCGCCATTGATATAAAACGTGGGAGTTGAATTGACGCCGCGCTCCTCTCCGGCTTTCTTCTGCTCAATTACCGTCTTCTGGGTTTCGGCTGCGTTCAAATCATTCTTAAACTGGTTGATGTCCAGCCCCAGCTTTCTGGCGTAGTTGACAAATGTTGGCTGTGGGTTTCCGGAGCTTGACCATTGCTGTTGATTTTGAAATAGCAGATCGCGCATCTCTTTAAATTTTCCCTGGTTACGGGCGGCTTCGGCGGCACGCGCAGCAAGCATGGCATATTGATGACTGTTTAAAGGGAAATATTTATAGTTCACTTCCAGTTTGCTTCCGTAATTCTCTTTCAGCTTTTCCACTATCGGGTAAAAGTATGCACAAGCCGGACACTGGAAATCGCTGTATTCTGTTAGAACGACGGTTACATTGTTATCAGACTGCTCGGACGACTGAGCCTGAACTTTTGTATCGGAATTTTGGCACCCCAGCATTACAAACGTGGCAATAATACTGAATAAAATGCTTCGGTATCTTTTTGAAATCATAATCTTAAATGTAAAATTGTAAATTTCTGGTAATATACCTTTTGATGATAAAGGTTAAAAATGCCTTTATTTTTTGCGAAACCTAAATTTTTATACTGATCTTATCTTACCGTTATTAACGGTTTAAATACGATTTTCTTGTAACTATTATTTAATGTTGCGTGTTCCCTTATTTGCTTTGCAAAAAGAGCGCGCAGCATTTAGATTTGGAAAGTAATGAAAAAAACGATTTCTGATATAGCCCTTTTAATCCGAAAGGCGGCACACAACTTTAACGAGAATGATCCGATCATGCTGGCCGGAGCACTGGCTTTTTTCACCGTCTTTGCCATTCCGCCCATTCTTATCATGATCATTTTTTGTCTTGGTATTTTTACCGGAC
>JAFGWN010000114.1 GCA_016937115.1 Balneolaceae bacterium
CCCGGATCATAAAGTTCTGATTGCTCTGCGGCCTAACGATGCCATGCTGGGCGGACTTTGGGAATTCCCGGGTGGCAAGAAAAAGGAGGACGAGTCAATCAAGGAAACCGTCGTTCGTGAGCTTAATGAAGAGCTCGGGATTGAAGCGAAGATTATGGAGCCGCTTATGAAGCTTAAACACGCCTATTCACATTTTAAAATTACACTGCACGCCTACATTTGTAAGATTGAAAAAGGTACTCCCCAGCCAAAAACCAGTCAACAAATTCGCTGGATTTCCATTGATGAACTCGACCAGGTTCCCTTCCCTAAAGCCAATCGCCGGCTCACGAATAAGCTCATGAGCAATGATTTCCATCCAAAAGAACTGAATTTTTAGCTTTTAAATGACAAAAGTCCTCCTGCCAAGGAAGTGCGGTTTTAGCCGCGAAGAATGTCAACAATCGAAAAATTGACCGAATTTTTTGAAGCAAATTAAACCAGCATCACCTGAACACATTAAGCAACTCAAACCTTTTCTTGATGAATGGGTTGCCAAAATTGAAACCCCGGAATACATCGCTGACGATCCGGTATCGTTTATGCACGCGTTTGATGACAAAGAAGATCAAGCGTTAGCAGGATTTTTTGCTGCGATTATGGCATGGGGGCGGCGTGATATTGTGCTTGCCAAAGTGCAGGATTTGTTGCAGCGAATGAATCACCAGCCCGCTCGTTTTATACGAAACTTCAGTGATGATAAAGTGTCCGTTTTTGACGGATTCAAACATCGCACCTTTAAACCGGTTGATATGTTTTGGCTCACCAAATCTCTTAAGCAGATATTGGCAGAGCACAGATCATTCGAACAGTTTTGGACCTATTGCTATCAAAAAGCACGGCGATTAAACCGGGAACTTATTACTGTTTTTCATCATGAGTTTCTGGGGATGCATGATAAAATTCCGCGCCGCACCCACAAGCACATTTCCAATCCCGATAAAGGCAGTGCGGCAAAACGTTTGTACATGTACCTGCGGTGGGTGATTCGCAACGACAGTCCCGTTGACCCGGGAATTATGAACTTTATGGAACCCGCCGACCTGATAATACCACTTGATGTACACGCTGCGCGGCAGGCCCGGGTGCTTGGCCTGCTTACCCGAACGTACAACGACTGGAAAGCAGCGCAGGAGCTCACCCGAAACATGCGCCAGCTCGACCCGGGCGATCCCGCCAAATACGATTATGCCCTGTTCGGGATCGGGGTAAAACAGGAAAAAATACCAGATGAGTTTGTGCTGAACCCACAGTTTATTAAATAGAGATCGCCCACATGATCATGTCATTTTTATACTCCTCCTAAGAATGATAGATTAGTAAAAACAAAAGGGACAACGAAATCATCAATGATATGCGAAAATCAGCAACCGCAGTTTTTGCCATAACTATTCGTTGTACACTATTTGCCGGCACTTCCATCACCCGCGCGCAAACAATTTATAAAAGTGATCCCGGCTTTTTTACGCCATTGCTGGAATCATTTGAACTTCGGGGAGGATCGCTCGAATCAACCCAACTAATAGGACCCGCCGCAGGATATCGCTTTAACAAAAAATTTGATATTGCGCTCCATACTGAATTTCTATCCAGTGAACGAAAATTCAACACACGTCCCAATAGCAAAGTAACATTGTTAAATCTTGGTATAACATTTGGCCATACCCGCCATTTTTCAGAATCAATAAAGTTCCGGTCAGAGGTATCGCTTTACAAATCTTTCAATTTTCAGGTAGAGAACTATCCCGATGACTCCGAGCCGTCGCTCAATTCTGCTCTCACTTCTTCTTCGCTGTATGCCGTACTTCCCCTTTCTGATACTATAAGGCTGCTACCAAATGCAGGCGGTTTTATCGGTTATGGCAGTTATGAACCGGTTTTCAGCGCAACCGATCTCACTCAGGGATTTGATGGGTTAATGGTTGGCCCCAAATTTGGTCTTGCCGGCGTTTTTGAACTATCCGATGATATTTACTTCAGCGTAACACCTGCGTATCATATCCGGTATTTTAACAAGTATGACACAAGTAATAGTGATTTAACAATTGATTTTCGACTTAATTTCTAATCATTCAGAAAAATTAATCCCTTACAATTACACTTTTAAAATAAAATCCTTATATTAGTCAGCCGAATTAAAGACAACCAATAACGGAATTTATATGATTGGAGTAGAAGTAAAAGATAATGAAAGTATCGACCGGGCTATTAACCGGTTCAAGAAGATGGTAGCCCGCTCCCGTATTTTAAATGAATACCGGGATCGTCAGCAGTATACCAAACCTTCGAAAGAACGTCGTGAAGCGCTAAAGAAAAGCATCCGTGATCAGCGCCGACGAGATCGCAATCAGTTTTAAGGATAAGCATCTTTTTTTCTTTCTGAGCCCTATAGCTCTTAGCTACAGGGCTTTTTTTATAGCCTGAATACTGTTCTTAACCCTGATTAGATTCAGATTTGATTTTGTTTTTCCCACCTTATTTGATCCCGGGACAAATGCATTCCTGAACCCCAGTTTTTGAATTTCTGCGATCCGGCGATCGATGCGATTTACGGCCCGGATTTCTCCGCCCAGCCCTACCTCACCCAAAAATACCGTATTGTCCGATATCGGTTTATCCAACATGCTTGACACCAGCGCACACATAACGCCGAGATCCCCTGCCGTATCATTCAGCCGTATACCGCCGGCGATATTCAGATACACATCCTGCCCCGAAAACTGGTACCCGCCCCGCTTCTCCAGCACGGCCAACAGCATAGAAAGGCGACGATGATCAAACCCGTTGGCCGTACGCTGCGGCGTGCTGTAGTTGCTGGGCGTCACCAGCGCCTGTACCTCGATGAGCAGCGGGCGCGTGCCTTCGATGGTGCACACCACCGCATTACCACTTACACCGCTCTCAGCCTCCGACAAAAAGAGCTGCGAGGGATTCAGTACATCGTGCAAACCATCTTCACGCATTTCAAACACACCGACTTCATGCGCCGCCCCGAACCTATTTTTTAAAGCCCGCAGCATGCGGTAGGTGTAATTGCTATCGCCTTCAAAATGGAGCACCGTATCCACCATGTGTTCCAGCACCCGCGGACCGGCAATACTGCCCTCTTTCGTCACGTGCCCTATCAGAACGGTGGTGATATCCTGCTTCTTCGCCAGCTGTTGCAACAGCGCGGCACACTCTTTTACCTGTTGAATACTGCCGGCCATGCTCGATAGCTCTGTGCGATATACCGTTTGAATCGAGTCTACAATCAGCAGGTCCGGCTGTAGTTCCTGCGCCTGTTTTAGAACATTGCTGACATCAGTATCGGTATAAACAAAAAGGTTTTCAGTAGAGACCCCCAGCCGGTTGGCCCGCTGCTTAATCTGTCCGGCCGATTCTTCCCCGGCACAATATAATATTTTTAAATCGGGGCGAGCTTTACCAATCTGCAGTGTAAGTGTGCTTTTGCCAATCCCCGGGTCACCCCCGATAAGCACAAATGACCCCGACATAAAACCACCGCCAAGTACACGATCCAACTCGGGAATATTGCTTTTAAATCGCGCTTCTTCTTCATAGCTAATATCTTTCAGCGATTGGGGTGACTGCGTTTTATCTAATCCTTCGACCTTTCCCTTGTGTGATTTTGAAGATGGTTTTTTATCGACAGTAAATTCCTTGAAGGTATGCCAGCTCCCGCAACTGGGACAGTTGCCCAGCCATTTTGCCGACGTGTGGCCACAGTCGCTACAAATATATTCAATTCTTGATTTTGCCACGCTATGCTGTTTTTGAAGGTGGAATCTGATCCGCTGATTCCGATGAGTTGTTACTGAAGTTTTCAATCATCGAACGGTTGATGTACCAGGTTGTAGCCATCATCCCAAAACCGATACTGATATAATAACTGATGATACGCCAGAGGAATACGGCCAGTCCAATGAAAGCGGTTCGCTCAATCAAAGGACCCTGGAATAACGCAAAAAGCCCTTCAACACCACCGCTGCCGCCCGGCGTAGGCATAATCAGGAATGCAAGGTTCATAGCCAGGCTGCGAAGCAACGACAAAATTTCATTAGCGGGCAGCAAGCTCAAAATAACGATTGTTGGAAGTGCGATGCGGCATATCCACGACATAGTGGAAAGAAAGAAAGTTTTTACAAGGAAGCTCGTTGGTTTCTTACGCAGCTCGTGAGAATATTCTTCCAGATTTTCTGCCTCTTTGGCTACCTTATCTTTCCAGCGCCGCAGAAAAGGAAGTTTAAAAACAGCATTCACCACTTTCTTGAGTGCGGCCGGATTTTTGAGTACTCCATACGCCAGTAACGAAGCATAGGTTAACAGTCCTGCATAGAGTAAAAACATGGAAACTTCTCCTACCGCTCCGATATTTGACGGTATTACTTCGTAAAAAATTCCCGCGACAAGCAAAATAGGAACAGCAAGTGCAAACCATAGCTGATCGAGCAATACGCCATACAAAATTATAGCCGTCGACTGCCCGAGCGTAAGCCCTTCTTTACTCATTGCATATGTTGCCATTGGAGCTCCTCCAATCGTAGACGGTGTAATCGAGGAGGTGAAATCCCATGTCAACACAACACGAAATGACTGCATCCATCCAAGCCGTTTTTCTGCAAGGTAGCGTATTTTTGCAGCTACAAACCACAAGCGCAATAGAGAAACAATAAGCGCAATGAAGAGACCAGGCAACCGCTTGGGTTTAAGATGCTCGAGTACACCCGGCGTATAGGTTAAATAAATGACAATCCCCATCCCTGCCAAACTCAACCCGATAGAAATAAACAGGTACTTTTTGGAAAAATACTTTTGGGGATTTTCCTCTATGTGATCAGTTTTATTCGGCAAAAAAGTTGTATTAATTAACAGTTATCCCCGTCAGAGATTGGCGTATAAAATATGGCTTATTTATCTATTAATTGAACTCTGACCATCAACTTATCGTGTATACAAATCAAGATTTGAATATTATTTCACAGGGAAAGCCACGCCATCAAGATGTAAGGTGATGTTTAGGCCACCGTAATATTTTCATCCAGATATACATCCTGGATAAAATTCAGCAACTTAACACCCTTTTCTTTCGGCCGCTGAAAAGCCTTACGTCCACTAATAAGGCCCATCCCCCCGGCTCGCTTGTTGATTACAGCCGTACGGACTGCCTGGGCAAAGTCATTATCACCCGATGCTCCACCAGAATTAATCAGACCCGCACGCCCCATAAAACAGTTGGCTACCTGATAGCGGGTCAAGTCAATGGGATGATCCGTTGTCAAATCAGAATAAATGCGTTCTTCGAGTTTCCCGTAGGAAGAGTCACCCTGATTCAAAGCTTTGTAACCTCCATTATTGGTAGCTTGCTTCTGCTTGATAATATCGGCTTGGATAGTGACTCCAATATGGTTCGCCTGGCCCGTTAAATCGGCAGAAGCATGATAATCGGTTCCATCAACCTTAAATGCCGAATGGCGGGTGTAGCACCACAGGATTGTTGCCATGCCCAGTTCGTGCGCTCGTTCAAACGCTTTTGCAATTTCCTGAATCTGCCGGCTCGATTCCTGCGAACCGAAATAGATTGTTGCACCAATAGCCACTGCTCCCATATCAAATGCTTTCTCAACCGAACCAAACAAAATTTGATCGTAATCATTGGGATAGGTCATCAGCTCGTTGTGATTAATCTTAACAATGAAAGGAATTTTATGTGCATATTTCCGGGCAACGGAACCCAGCAAGCCAAATGTAGAAGCTACCGCATTGCATCCTCCTTCAATAGCAAGCTCTACAATATGCGCGGGATCAAATCCAGCCGGATTTTTAGCAAATGAAGCTCCGCCGGAGTGTTCGATACCCTGATCTACCGGTAAAATGGATAAATAGCCGGTGCCGCCGAGACGCCCATGATTAAACAACGTTTGCAGGCTGCGAAGTACACGCGGGTTACGGTCCGACTGACTGCACACCCGGTCTACGTAATCCGGACCCGGCAAATACAGCTTATCTTTAGAAATTGTTTCACAAGAGTGTGTTAATAAATCATCAGCTTCATCTCCCAATAGTTCTTCAATACTTTTTGCTGCTAACGCCATAATTCCATTTCCCTTAGTTAATGATCGATTTTTGCTTTTGTAATTATAAGGATTTTACACATTCATATCATCAGCTAAAATAATGAACTATTTTTATAATAATTGAGAACAAAAAAACGAATTAATCGACGTTTTCCGCCAAACTCCTTATATTTCTGTTCTATTTACAATCAAAGATTTTACTATTGTGAAAATTGGCTCAATTGACCTGGGCGAACAGCCCCTTTTTCTTGCCCCGATGGAGGATGTCACCGATTCCCCGTTCCGCGTGATGTGCCGCCGAAAAGGAGCAAGTATCGTCTATACAGAATTTATCAGTTCAGAAGCAATCATTCGTGATTCGGATGTTGCCCTGCACAAAATGGATTTTCAGGAAGAAGAGCGGCCATTTGGCGTGCAAATTTTTGGTGGTAGAGAAGAGGCGATGGAAGGCGCCGCAAAAGTGGCCGAAGCCAATAACCCGGATCTTGTTGATATCAATTTCGGGTGCCCTGTATATAAAATTGTGAAAAAAGGCGCCGGTTCGGCCTGCCTTAAAGATTTGGCCATGATGGAACGCATGGCAGGCTCGGTTGTCGACGCCGTTAAATCCAAACCTGTAACCGTTAAAACGCGGTTGGGCTGGGACGACAACACCATTCGCATCCAAGAGGCTGCCCTGATGCTCCAGAAACTGGGTGTAAAAGCGTTAACGGTTCATGCTCGCACGCGTTGCCAAAAATATAAAGGCGATGCACGATGGGAATGGCTGAAAAGGCTCAAAAATACACCCGGACTCGAAATCCCGATCATCGGCAATGGCGATGTAACCACTCCACAAGATGCCAAACGTATGTTTGACGAAACCGGCGTTGACGGCGTAATGATTGGTCGTGGCGCCATCGGCAATCCCTGGATATTCCAACAGACGCATCATTACCTCGAAACCGGTGAATTACTGCCCGATCCCACCATTAAAGAGCGGCTGGAACTGTGCGCCGAACAGCTGCGCCGCTCGGTAGATCACCACGGTGAACGGTACGGTGTTATTATCATGAAAAAGCATTACGGCAGCTATCTGAAAGGTATTCGCAACAGCCGGCAGCTTCGTGCCGACATTATGGAACACAAGCAGATGCAACCTATTTTAGAACTGTTGCTCAACTTCAAAGAAGAAGAGCTTTACGCTGTAGCCTGATACTGAATCTTTTTTGCTCCGCTGCCGTACGCGTAACTAACCATCAAATAAATACGGCGCTTATGTTCAATCGATTTCTCAATGTCTTTTCAACCGGCTGGAGTACATGGCAACTGGCAGCCAATCCACTCCAATTTTTTATCAGTTTGGTGATGATCATGCTGGCTCCCTATTTTATCTACCTGTTCTGGGGAAGTATTATCGCTATTTTTATTTCCGGCGGGCTGATCGGATGGCTGCTCTACCGGTTTATCCGAAAGCGACAA
The DNA here is from genome assembly GCA_016937115.1 of Balneolaceae bacterium. Lineage (GTDB taxonomy): Bacteria > Bacteroidota > Rhodothermia > Balneolales > Balneolaceae > SMO-BIN1. Next base: position 7,578 of record JAFGWN010000114.1, read on the forward strand.
ACTGCTTAACTGCCCTTTATCCCAGCTTTTGTGAATCCATGAACGGCTGCAATACCTCCGGAACAGCGATAGACCCATCTTCCTGCTGATAAGCCTCCAGAATTGCAGCTACAACACGTGGCAGCGCCAATCCGGAGCCGTTGAGTGTATGCAAAATTTCGGTATTCCCATTCTCATTGCGATATCTAAGCTGCATGCGCCGCGCTTGGAATGAGCCAAAATTAGAGCAAGAGCTCACTTCGAGCCAGCGCTGTTGACCCGGGCTCCATACCTCGAGATCGTATTTTTTGCTCTGTGTAAATCCCATATCACCCGTGCACATCAGCAAGGTACGATATGGCAGATCAAGTTCCTCCAGAAGTGATTCGGCATATTCGCGCAGCGTTTCCAGCTCGTCAAATGCAGTATCGGGATGAACCATTTTTACCAGCTCGACCTTATCAAATTGATGCAACCGGTTCAACCCGCGAACATCTTTCCCGTACGATCCTGCTTCGCGCCGCCAGCAGGGAGTATATGCTACATAATAAATCGGTAGATTATCGGGATCAATAATTTCATCGCGGTGAAAATTCGTTACCGGTACTTCGGCCGTGGGAATAGCAAAAAGTTCATCACGGGGAATCACATACATCATGTCTTCCTTGTCGGGAATTTGACCGGTGCCGCGCGCGGAATCTTCATTAATAAAGTAGGGTGCCTGAATTTCGGTATAGCCGTTTTCAGTTGCTTTATTAATAAAGTAATTAATTAACGCGCGCTGTAACTTGGCAATGGGGCCGAGATAAAACGGAAATCCTGCACCTGTAACTTTCGATCCACGATCAAAATCGATCCATCCCTGCTCTTCTGCAAGATCCCAGTGCGGCTTTCGCCAATCATCCGTAGCCGGATCACCCCAGGTTTTGAAAACCTCGTTATCATCCTCCGTTTGTCCAACCGGAACCGATTCGTGCGGCACATTGGGGATGCGCAAAAGCAGCTCATCGCGCTTCTCCTTCAGGTTGTTTAGATCTTCTTCAAGGTCTTTTATTTGTTCTTTCAGCTTGCTGGTATGTTCGATGATTTCCTGAGCTTCTTCCTTTTTACCCTGCCCCATCAACTGACCGATTTCTTTGGCCTTGGTATTACTCTCGTTGCGCAGCTCATCCGTTTTTTGCACTAAAGAGCGCCATTGCCGATCGGTTTTGAGCAATTCATCAACCTGATCAATATTTTTTTCTCCTTTATTTTTCATGCCTTCTTTCACGAGATCAGCATGGCCGCGGATATAGTTTACATCGAGCATAGAATTGTTTTTGATTTTAATTTTAAAGATGGAAGATACAAGAGATAACGCAAGGTTTGAACCCTTTTTTAGGATTTTTATTTTCAAAATAGTGATTAAAATATTTTTACCAATTTCCTTAAAATTAGTATTGAACTCCTAATTAATTAAACTTATTTTCTTGATCACATAGAAAAATTAGGTATATAAAATTCGATCATGAGCCAGAAATTAGACAAGATAGATCTTCAAATATTAAATCATTTACAAAAAAAGGGACGCGCCCAGCGTAACAAGTTAGCTGAAATTGTACATCTTTCCGTTCCTTCCGTATCGGAACGCATGCGAAAATTGGAAGAACAGGATTTAATTCAGGGTTACCATGCCGAACTCAACTCCAAACAGTTTAAATTTGATATCACTGCTTTTGTTTTTGTTGAGGTTGATGGATCTGACAATTATAAAACATTTGTCGAAAAGGCTACGGGTGAACCCGAAATAATGGAGTGTCACTCTATCACCGGTGACGGATCGCACATGCTTAAAATTCGTACCGAAAACACCGCTTCATTTGAAAAGCTGTTATCGACGATACAATCATGGAATGGTGTCAGCAAATCGCGTTCCAACATCGTTTTAAGCACTTTTAAAGAAACACATGAAATTCCTATCGAAAAGACTATCCATCCCGAAAAATAGTCTTAATAAATCAACTGATGGGTAACCGCCTTTTTGCTGCACTTTTATGCATATTTTTAGTAGTCCCCTTCTCAGGCTGGGCGCAACGTACAGTAGGAATCGACTGGCAGGTACCGGCCAAAAAATCAGAAGCAGCTGCAGATCTTCACTATTTTGCGGAGTTGGGCCTAACCCATCTTCAAATTGATCGGGCGCTGGATAGACAAACCTGGCAACTGATTGATAATCTGCAGTTTACCGTGTTTGGTAAACTGCCAGTAGATTTTGCTGTTACCCAGTCATTCTCAGAAATGGACAGCACTTTTACCGTTCGGTTGCAAAAGCTTGTTGATCATTATAATGCTCAGAATAGAGTTCAGGGAATCGGCATTTTTTCTGTGGGAGCAACGTATGATGAAGAATTTCGGCAAACCGTATCATCATTTATTCAACGGCTTGGCAAAGAAGTTCAAAAGCCATTTTATTACATCGCTGCAGGATCGAAGTCAACACTAATAAGCTCTGATTTTAGCTTTCGAATAATCCTTACAGGCCACGCCAATAAAACGGTTTCTGGGCAGGCCGGAGGCTTTTTATACAATCCTGAACCCGACATGCAATGGCATCTTGTACCGGTAAAATCGCTCCTTTCACGTACATCAAACCGGGTCCAATTACCGATCTTTTTTGAATCCTCATGGTTAAAGGGAATGATAAACAGGCATCCCGATTTTGCCCAAACCATCAGGCTTTATGCCACTTCGGCCGATCCCGTTTTTCCATTGCCACAAAAAGCCGGTCAAAAAATGGACAGCAATACTATTATCGTAGTTATGCTGCTTCTGGTATGGTTCATCTTTGGAGCCACCTACAATTATAATCCGGTATTTCGAAAATCTTTTCTCCGTTATTTCACGGGGCATAAGTTTTTTGTCGAGGATGTAATACAACGGCATATACGCAGTTTATTTACCGGTTTCTCTATTTTAATACAACATGCTATTTGTGGGGGAATTGTACTTTACTGCCTGTTTCACAGCGTCTTTTCCCCGCTTGGCTATGAAGCCCTGTATAGCCACTATAACATTTTGGCCATATTTGGTACTGGGGTACTGGGTCTTTTCATCTGGGGCTGCTTTTTTACTCTGGTTATAGAAGTCATCAGCATTCTGTGGCTCTGGATCGCAAACCCCGCCACAAAATACTTAAGCCAAATCGTGAATTTATATCCTTGGCTGTTACAGCTAAACCTGATCATAGCCACGTTAATTACGGCGGTTTATCTTCCGGGTGGAAACAACGTGCTCATTTATCTGTTAACAGGATTGTTTGTGATCCTTTTTATTGGCAGCTTTATCCTCACCGCTTTAGATACAGTGCGGCACGTTACTTCAAGGCGCCCCTGGGTCTATGCAGGAACGCTTGGCGGTTATTCCATTGTATTGACAGGCATAATAATATGGATCGTTTTGTCGCCCAAACTGCTGAACGTAGTAGAACTTGCCGCGCATCTTCCCTAAGTAATCTGTTTCCGCAGACGGGCTACCGGAATATTCAGCTTTTCCCGATATTTGCTAACCGTACGCCGCGCCACTTTATATCCTCTCTGTTTCAATTTATCAGCAATTACCTTATCGCTGAAGGGTTTATCTTTATTTTCATTGTCAACAATCTCTTGCACGGCTTTCTTTACTTCCCTGCTCGATACTTCCTCTCCGCTCTCGGTTTCAATACCTTCACTAAAAAAATACTTAAGTTCAAAAACGCCAAAATTGGTCTGTACATATTTACCATTCACCACGCGTGATATTGTTGAAATATCAAGATGTACCCGCTCGGCAATATCTTTCAGAATCATGGGTTTTAACCCTTCGCCGTACTTGAAAAAATCTTCCTGTAGTGCAACAATAGTTTTCATCGTATTCATCAGGGTGTTTTGTCGCTGGCGAATAGAATCAATAAACCACTGTGCCGACTCCATCTTGTCTTTGATAAACGTTTTAGTCTCTTTCGCCTTCTGGTCATCTTCCTTTTTTTTAAGGTCTTCCCACATTTTTTTGTAGCGGGGTGATATCTTGAGTGCCGGCATATTGCGGTTATTGAGCGTAATTATAAAATCACCCTCCCCCGTTTGTTCTCCTTCTTCATTTGTATGCTCCTGATATCGAACTTCAAAATCAGGTTCAATATAATTTTGTGTATCATCAACGGCATTTCCAACACTGCCCGGTTTGGGATCAAGTCCTTTTATGCAATCAAATGCATCTTTGAGCTCATCATCATTAATATTCGCTCTCTTCTTTAGCTTGCCGAAATGCTTTTTCTCAAAAGCGGTCCAGTTATTTTTCACGATTTTAAGTGCATTATCGCGACCAGTAGCTTCCGGGCTCATCATATTAAGCTGCACCAACAAGCAATCCTGTAAATCTTTGGATGCAATACCCGGCGGATCTAACCGCTGTATCTGCTTGCGTACTTTTTCAACAGTTTCTTTCGATGTAAGTACTCCTTTATTAAACGCTATATTGTCAACAACGGCTTCAACTTCACGCCGAAAATACCCGTCTTCATCCAGTGAGCCAAGAATCTGCGTTGCAATGAGTTTTTCTTCTTCATTTAGATTGAGAAGCGAAACCTGCTGTTCCAATTCTTCCAACAGTGACTCGTGATACGGGTTCGGCAAGTCTCGCCACTCTTCACTGCCCGATGGCCCGTTGTACGATCCGCTATAAGTATTGCCGTCGTACTCGGTATTTTGCATATACTCATCCCAGTCAATTTCTTCATTCTGATCAACCGGCTCTACATTATCGCCGGTTTCATCCCATTCATCTTCGGTATTCAGCTCTTCGCGTTCTTCCATCGGCTCTTCGGGAAACGACTCTTCCAGAACAGGATTTAACTCAATTTCTTCTTTAATACGCTGCTCAAGAGCGATAGTTGGAAGCTGCAGCAACTTAATATACTGGATTTGCTGGGGCGACAGACGCTGTTGCTGCGTCTGCTTCTGGCCCATCTGTTGATTTTGACCCGTTTTAAGCATCCTGTGCTTGTTGATGAAAAATCATGATAAATGAAGATACTATTTCTAAAAATGAATCAAAAAGCATTAACAGAACTACTTCTTATCAACATACCCACTTTTAAACTCATTCAAGCAAAATAATGCTCGTTTATTATCAAAAAAATTTAACCTTTCTTGCTGATTTTACTTTATTATCACTTTCCCAAATAAATGCATTCAGTTAATATTTAAATGTCCACAGAACAACAAACTTCCCAAAGCCGCCTCATTCTCATCTCTACAGCGTTGATTATTGCTGCTGCGGCAGGCAGCTATTTCATTATTCCCGCATATCAATCCTTTATTGATGAAGCCTGGCGTATTTTAACCAGTGGAAATGATCAGCAAATATCGCAATGGATTAAGCAGTTTGGGTTCTGGGGCCCGCTTTTTATTGTTCTCCTCACTGTTGCTCAAATGTTCCTGCTCATTGTCAATATAACCCTGCTGGTTCTGGTCTCAATTTTAGCATACGGACCTTTTTGGGGATCGTTTCTTGGAATCATCAGTATTTGCACAGCCTCCACCATAGGCTACTTTATCGGGCGGGCACTGGGACGCCAAACCGTACATAAGCTTATTGGAGGACGTACCGAACAAAAAATCGAAAAATTTATGGAAAACTATGGTGCAGGAGCTGTTGGTATTGCACGCTTCTCTCCATTTCTGTCGAATGATGCCATCAGCTTTGTAGCCGGTATCCTAAAAATGAGCTACTGGAAATTTATGGCAGCCACGCTGGCAGGTATCACCCCGCTTGTTTTACTTATCGCATGGATGACCGAGGATATGGATCGCCTGAAAACCGGGTTGATATGGATTTCGGCTATCAGTTTAGCTGCTTTTATCGCATATATTGTGTATGACAAATATTTCAGCAGTGACTAATATTAAGCCTATATCAATTCAAAATTCTTACCCACTCGCTGCCGTACGCAATTCATCATCTCCAGTTCCAGCAATTTTGCCAATAGTTGCGACGATGGTTTCTCCAATGCTTTGCTGATGTCATCAATATGCATGGAATCATTCTTTAGCAGCCTACAAATTGCTTCAGCCTCTTCATCCAAGTCCATATTCTCCCACTTGAATTCTTCCAGGCCCTCATCTTGTAGCTGCATTTTTTCATTTTTTTGATAGTGATAGTTGGGAAGCTCTTCCAGAATATCATTTCCTGTTTGTACCAGCTTTCCTGCACCGCGTTTGATAAGGTGGTTACAGCCGATGCCGTTTGCATTTTCCAGTGCATGAGGGATCACAAAAACCTCTCTGTTTTGCATTAAAGCCGACTGTGCTGTAATCATACTGCCGCCCTTCAATCCGGATTCTACCACCAGTGTGCCAAGTGTAAGCCCGCTTACAATCCGATTCCGCTCGGGAAAGTTACCGGCATCCGGTGGTGTGCCCATGGGAAACTCGGTAATAATAGCGCCATCATTTTCTATGATTTCAGCTGCCAGCCCCGCATTTTTCTGTGGGTAAATGACATCAATACCCGAGCCCAACACAGCTACTGTTTTACCGCCGGCTTTAATTGTTGCATTGTGAGCGGCAGCATCAATGCCAAATGCCAGTCCGCTTACTACCATCAATTTATGCTTAACCAACTGCCCGCTGATTTTTTTGGCCATCATAAGACCATACGTTGTTGCGCGACGCGTCCCCACAACAGCAATACCGGAATTTTTTAAACACTCCGTATTCCCTTTCACCCATAGCAAAACGGGTGGATCATAGATTTCTCTCAATAAAGGAGGGTATACAGCATCTTGATAGGAAATAATCTGCGCGCCAACCCGATCCGCATTTTCAAAAACTTCCGCTACCTTGCCCCAATCATCAAATTCAAGAATAGATGCTGCAATAGTTGGACCAATGCCATCAACCTGTTCTAATTCCTGTGATGTGAGCATAAAAATTTCGGCAGGATGATCAACAACCTGTAGTAACAGACGGATGCGCTGTATACCCAGTTTGGGAATCAACGTTAATGCAACGAGCGCATCACGATGGTTTTTCGGCTTTTGGTTCAGCAGGCTCAACGGTTTTTAATTGCTCCCAGATGGTTTCTTTTAGCGTGTCTATATTGTGTCCCGTAGCAGCAGAAATATGCACGATGGGAATATCAATATCAATCTCTTGATCTAATGTATAATTTTCCTGCAAGTCCATTTTGGTGATCGCAAGAATGCGGGGTTTATCGAGCAAATCTTTCCGGTACGATTCCAGCTCATTCAGCAGAGCATTATATTCATATTCGATATCCTGCTGCGAGCTCACCATAAACAAAAGCACCTTGTTTCGCTCAATGTGTCGCAAAAACTGGATCCCCAGGCCCCGACCTTCATGCGCTTCTTCAATGATACCGGGAATGTCGGCCATCACAAATGTTCGATAATCGGGCATTGTTATGACCCCCAAGTTCGGCTGCAGCGTCGTAAAAGGATATGAATCAATCTTCGGTTTGGCACCGCTCATAGCAGAAAGCAGCGTGCTCTTTCCGGCATTGGGAAAACCGACCAAACCAACATCGGCCAACAACTTCAATTCAATTTCAATGGTGCGTTCTTCACCCTTTTCTCCATCCTGTGCATGACGAGGCGTTTGGTTCGTCGAGCTTCTGAAGTGCCAGTTTCCCAAACCTCCCTTCCCGCCTTTGGCAATCACAATTTGTTCTTCATGTTCGGTTATTTCACCGAGCCGCTCCCCGGTATCGGCATCAAATACAACGCTACCCAGCGGCGCTTCCAGAATACGATCGTCGCCGGCCTTTCCTTTTCGCTTGCTGGGCTCTCCATTTTTGCCATGGTCCGCCTTAACATATTTTTGGTACCGAAGGTCAAGTAAGGTGTTAAGTTGCTCATTACCGACTAAAATCACGTCTCCGCCCTTACCACCATCCCCTCCATCGGGACCACCTTTGGCTACGTACTTCTCCCGACGAAAGTGGACTGTACCAGCTCCGCCACTCCCGGCAGTCACATAAATTTTAGCGTAATCGGCAAATTGCATGGTAACATCACTTTAAAGATTTTCCGATATAAAGTTATTAAGCGTACGGTATAGGTGCTTGCGGGTATTTCCGCCATAAATGCCATGGTTTCTGTTAGGATAGTACATGCTCTGAAACGGCACATTATTGGCAATAAGTGCATCAACCCACTCAATTGAATTCTGAAAATGTACATTATCATCACCGGTACCGTGCACAAGCAAATAATCACCGCGAATTTTGTCCACATAGTGCATAGGCGATCCTTTTTTATAGCCTTCGGGATTCATCTGTGGAGTCTGCATAAAACGCTCGGTATAGATGGTATCGTAAAAACGCCAGCTCGTTACCGGAGCAACTGAGATCGCTGTATTAAAAACCTCATATCCTTTTGAAATACCCAGGGCTGCCATGTAGCCGCCATAGCTCCATCCCCAAATAGCCATACGTGTAGCATCAATATAATCGTGTCGAGCGCCCAATAACTGAGCAGCATCCATCTGGTCTTTAATTTCGAGCTGACCCAGTTTCTTATACACTTGCTTTTCAAAATCACGTCCGCGTGCACCTGTTCCACGATTGTCGATACTGATTACGATATAGTTCTGTGTTGTTAAATAGCGGTGCCACATGGTCCGCTGACCGGATGCAAATTGCCTGGTCACGGTTTGGCTTCCCGGACCGCCGTACACGTAAAATATAGCTCCATACTTTTTAGTGGAATCAAAATTAGCCGGCTTTAGCATGTACCCGTTGAGCGTAGCCTGTGGTAATTCTACTTTAATATATTCCTTGGCAGGCATTCTATATTCTGATAATTTTTGCTCTAAATCGGCATTATCTTCAAGCACACGTACTTGGTCTCCGTTACCGGTGTGCAAAGTATATTCAGGCGGGTTGTCCGGCGCCGAAAACGTTTGAATGTAATAGCTATAATCCCGGCTCATGTTCACGCTGTTCCATCCCGCCCCATCACTCAACTTCTGCTTGTTATTTCCGTCAATGCCGATGCTGTATAAGTGGCGTTGAAGGGGTGATTCTTCTGTGCTGATATAGTAGATTCTCTCGGTATCCGTATTATAGCCCAAGAAGTTGGTCACTTCCCAGTTACCCTTCGTAACCTGACGAATTAAATTTCCATTCATGTCATACAGGTAAACGTGATTATAGCCATCTTCTTCGCTGGTGTAAATAAATTGCTCACCATTTTCCAAAAACGTAAGATCATCATTTACATCAATCCATGTATCGCTGCGTTCGGTTTTTATGATCCGCGTGTCACCTGTGTTGGCATCAGCCAGCATTAAATCCTGCTCATTTTGCAGGCGGTTCATGCGGCGAATAGCAAGCACTTCGGGATCTTGGGTCCAGTTGATGCGCGGAATATACTGATTGGTTTCTTCACCAATATCCATCCAGGTTGTTTTCCCTGATTCAAGATCATACACACCAATTTTAACAATTGAATTTTTTTCACCGGCTTTCGGATATTTGTACTCTACCCGGTTCGGGTACAACGGCCCCCATTCGGTATAGAAAAATTCTTTAACACGCGCTTCATCAAATTTATAGAAGGCTATTTTTCGGCCGTCGGGCGACCAATACCACGCTTTGGCAAAGCCGAACTCTTCCTCATACACCCAGTCGGCAGCGCCATTGATGATCTTATTATTTTCGCCATCGGTGGTAATTTGAGTCTCTTTTCCGGTTGCAAGATCAACCCAGAACAAATTGTTATTCTGTACAAAAGCAACTTTGTCCCCCGCCGGAGAAAATTGCGCGTACTGTTGTTTTTGATCCGACTGCGTAAGCTTTTGGGTTGATTCGGCATTGAGATCGTGCACAAAATAATTTTCGCGTGTGCTGCGCCGCCAAATCTGCTCTACATCCGTTTTGATAAGTACTTTAGTTTCATCGGCAGAAAACTGATAATCTTCAATAGTAATAGGATCATCACGGTTTTCCACTTTTAGCTCGGATGTTGCCGTCAGGACTTCATAATCGCCCGTTGTGATGTCGTATCTCCGAAGTTCAACGTCATCTTTCGTTTGCTTAATTGCCGTATAATATTGTCCATCCTTCATCCACTCGACAGCTTGTATTCCTTCAGGCGAAAACGTGCCGTCAAAAATATGCTCAAACGTAATAGTTTTTTTGTCCTGGGCCTGAAGGCTTGCGGGTTGCATCACCAAGCCGACGATTGCAAATAAAAATACTAATTTTTTCATGATGATCTGATTATTAAAAAGTACAGCAGACGCTGATCCCGAAAACATTCGGACAGGATGTCAAACTTTAAATTATTACGCAAACTTATGTAATACGAGCTTTAAGAGCTTGCTAAGCTCATCTTTCATCTGGGTTCGAGGCACAATAAGGTCAAGGAATCCGTGATCGAGCAGGTACTCGGCCGTCTGGAATCCTTCGGGTAAATCGCGGCCAATCGTCTGGCGAATTACCCGCGGTCCGGCAAAGCCGATAAGCGAACCCGGCTCGGCAATATTAAAATCACCCAACATGGCAAAACTGGCGGTTACTCCCCCGGTGGTGGGGTTGGTCATATACGAAATATAGGGCACGCCCTCTTCCTCGAGCTGTGCCAGCTTGGCTGAAGTTTTTGCCATCTGCATGAGGCTTAGGATACTTTCCTGCATTCGCGCGCCGCCGGTTTGTGAGATAATAATAAGTGGTTTCTTTTGCTTGCGTGCATGATCGATGGCCATGCCCAGCCGCTCACCTACCACCGAACCCATACTGCCGCCCATAAAATCAAAATCCATACAGGCAATAACTACGTCAAGGTCGTTCATTTTGCCAACGCCCACGCGCACCGCATCTGAATGGCCGGTCTTCTTCTGATACTGGTCCAACCGGTCACTGTATTTTTTGCGGTCTTCAAATTTGAGCGGATCCGTTGGGACAATATCCTGCCCGATCTCCTTAAATTTTCCCTTATCAAAAAGAAATGAAAAATATTTATCGCTGCCGATGCGAAAGTGGTAGTCACTCAGCGGATCAACCCAAAGATTATCTTCCAATTCGCGCCGATGGACCGTTTCACCGGTGGTTGGTACTTTAATCCAGACCCCTTCGGGCATCTCTTTGCGCTGTTCGGTTTGAATATTTTTATCTTTTCGCTTAAACCAAGCCATATAGGTGCTTTTAATTTTAATTATTCCCCAAAATAATGATTCTGTTGCGAAGGAGAAATGTTTTATTTATTTCTGTATCGATCTGTAACGTGCTAAACTTGATTTGATGTGTAATATTTCGGATCAAACTGGCCGGGTGAAACCTTTTGCTTAAAATTCGATGCTTCCCTCCGATGATAAAGCTTAATTAACGAACGCGCAGAGACAGACTTCTTTCCAAACGTGTTGACTTTTGACAATAAACCAGCATCAAGACGCTCAATACCAGTTCCAATAAGTACATCGCCAGGTTGAATCATCGCTTCAAATGATTTGATTGGAATCACTTCAACAGCGTCATCCGTGCTAATTACGCCGTCTTTAACTCCGAATTGCTGATGATAGACATGCACCCGCCGGGCATCAATAATTGAATGAATTGTAGATATCCGAGATTCCTCTGCAAGTGCCGAACATGCAAATGAAGCCATTGTTTGAACTGAATAAAGCGGAACCTTCACGTTAAAAAGCAGCCCTTTTACTCCGCTCGCTGCAATACGTAATCCTGTATACGAACCCGGGCCTTCACTTACAAGCACTGCCGAAAGATCATTAATTAAAAACTGATGCTCCTCCATCAGCGCTTTTATAAACAGGAAAAGTTTTTCGGAGTGCGAACCGCGGGCCTCCACACGTTTTTCAAAAATTTCTCCCGACTCATTTTGATATGCTACCGAACAAATATTGGTAGCTGTTTCAATTGCTAAAATCATTTGAAGTTAGTTTCAATTTTAATACGTCCCCTTAATAAAGGGAGATTGAGAAGACTGTATCATATAGATATCGATTCCCTATATGTCGGATTATGTCGCTGGATACAGATCATCCAATCCTGCCCGGCCAAAGTAGGCACCCCTTTCTGAGGGAAATTACTTCTTTTCACTACGCAAACAGTCTGCTTCGGAAAATATACAAAAATATTAACGCTTGATGAGCCACGTACTGTTACTCAGGTTCACCCAGCGCTTATACAGGTTCAGCAGCCGGGGATAAATATCAGGAGAAAACTGCTTGCGGGATATATTGATGTGGAACTCATATTTAATGGTCTGCCCTTCAACCTCGTACCGCTCTTCAAACGTTGCTCCCGGCAACTTTACAATCCTGTTTTGCGGTTTTTGGTCTACCGAGTATCCTTCCGGCAGGGTAATCGTGTATTGAAGATCCAATTTTTCCGGCGCATCGAGCGTTACGGGTAATTCTCGCTGGTTCTCGCTAAAGGGATTACTCATCAGATATCCAACGACCATCGGGCGAAACTCCAATCCGCTTGCAAAGCTGACGGCGTAATCAGGCAGCGTAAAATCAGCGGAAAGTTTAACCGGCTCATTAAAACTATTAATATTTGAAATAGCTGGTTGCGCTAATTCTGCATCGGCATATCCGTCGAATATTGCTTGCGCTATAACCTGTGAAGATGTCTGGCCATTGGCCCGCTGCTGACGAATTAGCTGTGCAAGATAGCCTTCATTGAGTGATAATACGGAGCCTGTTAAAGTTCCGTCGCGGTTTAACGTTGCATTCATATTGATTTGAATGGCAAATTTGCTCTTATCCGGTTCTACCGCAACCCAGTCATAGTCTTCGGGTTTAAGCAGAAGCGCCGTTTCATTGTAGGTATCAACAGGAATAAGATTGGGTTGACTGTGTGGGAAACTGGCATCCATGAAGTAGATATGGTCTCCTATCTTCGAATAAACCAGCTGTCCGTTAAACTCAAAAAAGGAAGGAAATGAGGTATTGATCTGTCCCGATTCGCGGGTTGATATCAGTGCCGGGTACGCCTCAATTCCGGCCCCTTCCAACATGGCAATTAACGTTTGATTGATCGCTGCCTGATCGCTCGGCGTACCAGACAAGACAACTTCATCTTTTACTCCGCTAAAGGGCGACGTACTGCCAGAGAAGTTGGCATTCCGATTTACGAATCGAAATATACTGTCTTGCGCAGCTTCTTTATCTTCAAATGCACCGGCAATTTCACGACCGATGGCCTGCGCCTTTTCATTAGCGGTAATATTTAGCCATACCTGCTGTTTACGCCGGATTTCTGCAACAACGTAATCCCAGCTGTTTTCCAGCGTCTGGCGTGGAATGCCAAATTCACTTAATTGAAATTTGATCTTGCTTCGATAATCATCCAGCGAAGAGATGTAAGTTTCTTTTTGTACGGCGGGAATGTTTGTGGCGCGCCATGTTTCCTTAATAACCGGCTCAGGTTGAGGATAAGTAAAAATTTTAGGCACGTCGCTGCTGTCAATCTGTGTAACCTCATGTTTTAATTTTTCCGGGTAGTTTTCCGGCACGGCTTTATAGCGCAAATATTTGGGATAGGTGATCGAGACTTCGGCCAGTGCTGTAGGCACCTGGTGCGACAAATAGAAATCGGGCAACTCTTCGATGTAACGTCGACGAATGGTATATGCATATTCAATCACCGAGCCGTCTTGCACCGCAGGCATGGTGAACTCTTTCACGTTATAGCGCGAATTTACATTGATAGTGCGGATACGATCAGACGAAAGAGCAATTTTTTCATCCGGACTTTGCCAGGTAACCGCCCGGATATCGGAAACACGTTCGAAG
>JAFGWN010000115.1 GCA_016937115.1 Balneolaceae bacterium
CAATGATATTTCATATCTGGCGCTGGCACACAATACCATCAGGGGTGCAGCGGGGGGCGCGGTACTGAATGCTGAGCTGCTTGTGAAGAAAGGCTATCTATCAGCAAAATATTGATCCGTTGATAGCAGAGGCACCCATAACTCCACTATAAACTACTTTTCATTCATCTGTTCCAGCTTATACTCAGACAGATGAAGGCGCGCACTCGAAACCAAGTTTTGCACTTCATCCCGGTTTTTGCGCTTGGTCTTTAGTGTGCAGGTGGCTATTTCGGTACCGGGTACTTCTTCAAATACCCGCATCGATATCCCTTCCAGTATTACCTTATCCTTAATCCAACCCTTTTTGAATTTGATTGCGTTTAAGTCGGCATATGAAATGCGAACAATTTGCACGCCCGACTTAAAAATCCCAAGGGTAGCAACCTCAAACTCAAGTTCCACACCTCCATCCCAGAGTTTCATCAGTCCACTGGCTTCTTTAAGTCCGTGGTTAATTTCAGGAATTTCGAACGGAACCGGAGCTTTCATATTCATAGGGTAACCCATCTGTTTAAATTACTTAATTAAGAAAATATAAATTTTTTTGTAAGGAGTTGCACTTTCATTTGTCTTATACATGTTGGTTGCAACCAAACTTACTTGTTGTAACCCAAGATCCATAGCAATGACCTAAAGAGTAAAGAGGGGTGATGCCCTTTTTACTCCTCTTTATCGCCTTCATATTTGCGGTTTAATCAATTCCATATTATCGTGTTAATTCATATCAATGATCGGGCTGCAACACCACATTTATGCGGAATTTATATTTATTATTTCTATTCCTCGCTTTTCTGGGTATGCAAGCAGGGCATGCCCAAACAGTGAATTTCGAAGACGGTTTCGAAGATGGCGATTTTACCAGTAATCCAATCTGGAGTGGAGATGACGGGCAGTATACCGTGATTAATGGTACTCCCAACTTTTTATTGCAACTCCAGGGTGATGATGTTAATGGGGGCGTTTCTTCGTTAAGTACACCTTCCACAAATACAGAAGGAGCTTGGGAATTTTACATCAATCTTGACTTTAGTCCTTCGGGCGGCAACCAGGCTCATATTTTTTTGATGAGTGATATTGCTGATTTAGAAGGAAGTGTAAACGGCTATGCTGTTCAGGCGGGTGAGGGCGGCAGTAGTGATGTATTTCGAATTGTCCGCTACGATAACGGCAGCCAATTGAGCACACCGGTTCTTTCGGGTACCACTGATATCAGCAGTGGTGGCCAATTTCGTGTGCGTGTAACCCGCCAAAGTGGTGGCATCTGGACACTTGAAGTTGGCGAAGGTTACGATGGAGCGCCATCACAAGAGGGCGGTACAACAACAGATAATACATATACAACCTCCAATTTTTTTGGTGTTCGCTCAACATATACCAGCTCTCGGGCCGATCTTTTTACATATGATTTTAAAATTGACCTCCCCCCATTTACTATTGATGGGGCAACTTCTGTAAGTAACAGCGAAATTGACGTTACGTTTAATCAAGATTATGATCAAACAACAGTTCAACCCAGCGACTTCTCGGTCAACAATAACGGGGGATCTCCTGCCTCTGTAACCTTCCCATCTCCAACTGTTGTTAGGCTTACCTATGGCAGCAGCCTTCCTTCTGATGAATATACTATGACCGCTCAAAATATTCAGGCCCAAAATGGAAAGTCAATTGCGTCTGATGCGTCAGCAAATTTTATAATTTTTGCCGACTACACCCCCGGTGATGTCATCATCAATGAGTTTATGTACGATCCGCCAAGCGGCCAGGAAGAGTATATAGAAATCAAAAATCTTTCGGGAAAATACCTGAATCTGCAAGACTGGCAAATTGGTGATGAGTCGGGCAATGGTACCATTTCATCGGGCACCGTAATACTTCAGCCCAATGATTTTATCGCGGTTTCTTCCGATACAACTGCTCTCTTCAATGTGTATGGTTCGCGACCTTATGTAGAGTCGGGCAGCATCCCAAGCCTCAACAATGGCGGTGACGTGGTTAAAATTTTAACAGATGGTGGCGCCGTTGCCGACTCCCTGCAATATACTCCCGCTTGGGGTGGTGATAACATAGCTGTAGAACGCCGTTCCGACACCGCACCTTCAACATACATGGAAAATTTTGGTGATTCGCCGAGTATCAACGGTGGTACCCCGGGCATCGCCAACGAAATAGCCGACGATACCACGCCCCCCGATTTAAACAATTTAATTATCACCAACAGCCAAACACTGGATCTTGATTTTTCTGAACGTCTGGAAAGCACATCTGCAACAAACGCCGGGAACTATACATTAAATAACGGTATCTCTATTAACAATGCCCAACAAACAGCAGCCGACAGCGTACAACTAAGTCTTTCGTCACCCCTGCAAAATGGAACAGAATATGAGCTAACCATTAGCAATCAGCAGGATATATTTGGCAATACCGCCACCCCTATCGACACCAGTTTTACCTACTACTTCGTCACGGCAGTGGATTCCGGTGATATATTTATTAATGAATTTATGTATGATCCGCCCGACGGAAGCTCGGAATATATTGAGCTTCGTAACCCCACATCCGAATCATTTGATTTAAATGGCTGGACTATTAATGACAATACCGGCACACCACAAACCATCGCCAACAGCCAGTTTATTGTACCGCCGGATAGCTTCGTTGTTATTGCGCCTGACCAAACCCTGTTGCAGGATAATCCGAATATTGCTTTAGTAGATATGGGTTCTGGTTTCCCGTCTCTTAATAACAGTGGGGATGCTATCGTCTTGCGCGATGACAACGGTGAACGGCTGGATTCACTAATCTACAATTCTGACTGGGGCGGCAACCAGGTCGCACTCGAACGCCGCACGACTGAAGTGAAACCAATTGAGGCTAACTTTGGCAATGCCCCTAACGGATTCGGTACACCGGGCCAGGCGAATCAAGTTCCCTCTGATGAAGCCCCGCCCGCCCTGCAAACATTTTCGATCCTGTCCAACCAATCACTGGAACTTGTATTTACCGAACAGGTCGATTCCCATACCGCATCCGATCCTTCAAATTATGCAATGACCGGAGGGCTAACCATAAGCTCCGCAACCGCCTCGGCCGACACCGTTCAGATAACTCTTTCCGGTTCTTTACAAAATAACACCCAATATACAGCTACGGTTGATGGAGTGACTGATTTATTCGGTAACGCATTAACCGATCGCGACACTACCTTTACTTATTTTGAAGTATCGCCTGCCGATTCGGGCGATATTTTTATCAATGAGTTTACCTACGATCCGCCCGAAGGTTCAACAGAATATATTGAGCTGTATAATTCCTCGTCTAAGTCACTGGACCTGCAAAACTGGACGATCAACGATAATACCGGCAATCGAAAAATTATTACTGAAGGCCAGTTTATCGTACCACCCGACAGCTTTGTTGTCATCGCTCCGGACAATACCCTGTTGCAAAATAATCCTGATATCACTCTGGTAGCGGTAGGGAACCGATTTCCTTCACTCAACAATAGCGGCGACGATATCGTACTCAGAGATAAAACCGGTGAACGGCTGGATTCTCTTAGTTACAACGCTGACTGGGGCGGCGACCAGGTTGCCCTCGAACGCCGCACGACCGAAGTGAAACCAATTGAGGCTAACTTTGGCAATGCCCCTAACGGATTCGGTACACCGGGAAACCAGAATGAAATTTCTCCGGATACCACGCCGCCAAACCTGGCTGCTTTTTCCATTATTGACAGCCAGTCGCTTGAATTTGTTTTCACGGAACAGATCGAGGAATCATCAGCAACAAATACCGAGAACTATACGCTTTCGGGGGGTATCCCAGTCAACAGTGCTATAGTAGCCGGCGGTGATACGGTACGAATTGGGCTTGCCGAAGCTATGCAGAATAATACCAGCTATACTGCTACTATTAATAAGGTGAATGATATTTTCAGCAACACCTTAACAAACCGGGATACTACATTCACCTACTTTGAAATATCGCCGGTTGACTCAGGCGACATTTTTATTAATGAGTTTATGTATGATCCACCGTCGGGGCAGACCGAATATATTGAACTCTATAATCCGAGCTCACGGTCGCTGAATATTCAAAACTGGACGGTCAACGATAATACCGGCAATCGAAGAATCATCACCGAAGAACAATTTATCGTACCACCCGATAGTTTTGTTGTCGTCGCTCCCGATCCAACATTGCGGGACAACTACCCGGACGTTGCACTCATAACCATGGGCAGCCGGTTCCCGTCACTCAATAACAGCGGGGATAATATTATTTTACGCGATCAAAACGGCACCCTGCTTGATTCTCTTCGATACACCTCAAACTGGGGCGGTAATGAAGTGGCATTAGAGCGCCGCACGACGAATATAGCTCCCATTGGTGCAAACTTTGGAGACGCACCCAATGAGTTCGGAACTCCCGGATCAACAAATCAGGTTACACCCGATAATGAGCCTCCGATACTCAATTCGCTAAGAATTCTGGACGAAACCACCCTGCAACTTATTTTTTCTGAAACGATAAGCGGCCAAACTGCTACCGACCAAGACAATTATTCTATCGTACCCAACCCGGGCATTCAGCTTATTTCCTCTGTGCAGGATACGGTAACGCTGTTCCTCTCCAACAAGCTTCAATCGGACCAAGCTTACCAAATAACAGTCCGTGAACTGCAGGACGTTTTCGGTAACATTATTATTGAGGCTACCCGGGAAATAACCTATCTGTCGTTTACCGAAGCGCAACCCGGCAATATTATCATTAACGAAATTCTGTATAGCCGGGAAGGTGCCGGATCACCCGAATTTGTAGAGCTTTTAAATCGCACCAACCAAAACTTTGATCTCTCGAACTGGAAACTCGGAGACGCAAGCAGTACCGCCACGCTCGATGCCGGAGTTCAGCTGCGCGCCGGCGAATATCTTGTTATTACGGATAATGCATCGCTGGCAAACGTAGTAGATAACGGAATTTTTCTCTCCGATTTCCCGTCGTTGAATGATGATGAAGACGCCGTTTATATTCAATCAGATAACGCTACCACTATCGATTCACTCTTTTACACGACCGAATTTGGCGGTAGCACAGACGGCAAATCTACTGAGCGAAAAGATCCTGGCGCTGCTTCCAACGACGCCGCAAACTTTGCAACCAGCACCGCCAATAACGGCTCAACACCCGGTTTGCAGAACTCGGTTTTCGGACTTGATGAAACGCCGCCTACCATCGTATTTTCCCGCATCTTCCCAAATGGCGATATTGAAGTGCGGTTCAGTGAGTTCATTGCTATTACTCCCGATCTGACCTTTTCGACGGGTGATCAAGCTTTAAATATCGACGAGTTTGATCCTGCAAACGGAAATATAATCTTCCTCAACAGTTCACCAGATCCGGCATCCACGGCACCGGTTGCCGCCGCTGAAACCAGAACCAGCCTTACCATTACCGCCGAAAACCTGAGTGATGTAAAAGGCAATGTTAACCCATCCGTGCAACAACCTGTTTCGCAGCCTCTTTTAGCCGGTGATGTTGTTATCAATGAAATTCTTTTCGACCCGCTGAGTGATTCAGAAGACAATCAACCTGACCAGGCCGAATACCTCGAGCTCCGCAATATCCGCGATTACGCCATATCACTTGAAAATATCACCCTGCATGATGCCCCCGATGAAGACGGCAATGTGCGAACGCTTACACCGGTCAACACTACTTCTAAATTTATTCCTGCCCAGGGAACCGCGCTTATCTATGCCGAAGACGAAAACCCCGCATTCAATCAAAGCAAAGTGGCGCAATTCTTTGATCTGCAGGATCCGGCGCCAAGCAGCATTATTCGGGTTGACCGCAGCAGTCTCAGCCTGGCCTCTACTGATGATGCCATCTTCCTTACCGGTGATGAGGGAACTGAAATTGATTCTGTTTATTTTGATGAAAGCTGGCATAATCCCAACTTAGTTGATACTGACGGTGTGGCACTGGAACGCATTAATCCTTTTGGTCCAAGCAACAACAATACCAACTGGGGATCGAGCACCAATGAAAAAGGTGGCACGCCAAACCAGGAGAATACCCTCTTTCAGACACCCGGTAACGGTGGACAGCAAGAAGTAGGCATCAGCTTTATGCCCAACCCATTCTCACCGGATGACGATGGTATTGATGATAACCTCTTTATCAATTACCAGCTGGATCAACCCGACTACCTGATGACCGTTCGCATCTATGACCGTTACGGCCGCCTGGTTCGTGAACTGGCTGATAGCAAACAAGCGGGATTGCAGGGATCACTCATCTGGGATGGCCGCAAGGATAACGGAACATACAATCGAATCGGTATTTACATCGTCATCTTCAAGGCGTTCGACAGCGCAAGCGGTGATAATAAAACCTTCAAAGAAACGGTTGTACTGGCGCGTCGCCTAAATTAAAAATCATCAATGAAAAGCTTGGAAATTGACCTATCGAACCAATTCTTCATCTTTAATTTTTAATTGGCCTGTCTTAATCGCTACTTTTAATCGAAAATTGTAAATTTGCTATAGATGAAAATGTATGAGAGATAGTAAACGAAAACCTATCGGCATTTTTGATTCGGGAGTGGGTGGACTCACGGTTCTGAAAGAAATCATCGAAGTACTCCCCTCTTACGATTATCTCTATCTGGGAGATAATGCCCGCACACCGTACGGCTCACGGTCGTTCGAAACCATTTATCATTATACGCTGGAGTGTGTAAAATATCTTTTCGCGCAAAACTGCCCGCTCATTATTTTGGCTTGTAACACGGCGTCCGCCAAAGCGCTGCGTACTATTCAACAGCAAGATTTGCCCAAAATTGCACCCGCTAAACGGGTA
>JAFGWN010000116.1 GCA_016937115.1 Balneolaceae bacterium
GCTTCGGCACCACCCCGCCCTGCCCACATCAGGCCCGCTGCATTCAGGAAATCACAACCGATGAGGTTTTTCAGGCACTGACCGATCTGCTGGCCAAGAAATAAACCGCCAGCACCGGTGCCAGACGCAGATCAATCAGTCCCTCAGCCGCCTACCGCGTCAGCAGCAGCGACTGAACTTCGTCATACACCCGTTCGCAGCTGTGCCCGTCGACATAGCGATGAAACCGCGCCCGGGTTCTATCCAGCGTCTCCGCATACGGCTGGAAATTCTGAAGAACCTTGGCCATGCAATCCAGCACCTCCGACCAGTTCTGCGCCTTCGGCCCCGGCGTAACCTCATCATAATCATAATAGAGCTGACGCACGGTTCCCTCGAAACCCAACTTATCGAACGGAGCAAAAATAATCGGCCGGTTGGAGAGCAGAAAATCAAAATAAATACTGGAGAAGTCAGTTATCAAAAAATCGAAATCCGGCAGATCTTCATAGGCATCAAGCTTATCGTAAAAAACGATGTTCCGTGCGGCGCGAATCTCTCGCTGAATCTCCGGTGAGGGGAAATTAAAATGGTGCAACTTCAGATAAAGCCGGACATTCAATTCCGTCAGGCGCTGATCAATGTCCGCCACATTAAAACCAAACTGCGCAAAAAAATCGAAGCTGCTATTTTCCTTGCCACGAAAGGTCGGCACGTAGATCCCTTTTTTCGCCCCTTCCGTGTCGACAGCAGCCCGCGAGCGGAAAAACACATCATTGCGGGGGTACCCCGTGATAGTGATTTTTTCCTGTGGAAAGGCAAATGCCGTCGAAAAATTGCGCTGATCTTCCACTGAAGCAGCAATCAGCACGTCGGCCTGGCGCCGGAAACCGGGGCACAGCACCTGAGACAGCCACTGAAGCGGCTGCAGAGTCGGTTTGTTGCGCAGCTCGGAAACCTGGTCATCCAGGGCAATTTTTTTCAGCGGGATGCCGTGCCACAGGTTTACCAGCAGCACAGCGGGTGTGAAGGCAAAGGGGCGAATATCGCGCACACCGCTGTGTGAGATAAAAGCGGCACCCGCTCGCAAAGCAATCGCTATTCCCGCAAGCTCATAAAAGCGATAAGCCTCATAACCCTCAAGACGCAGCGCCACCACAACCTCGGGCCGGTCGGAAAACCACACCGCCCGGATTTGCGGGTGCTGCTTGCAGATATATTCAAAGAAATACTTGCTGTTGTCGGCGTAGCCAGCCCCGAACATGGAACCGAAAGCCCAAAGATTTTTGTCTTTGCGGACCAGAAAAGACAGGGAATAAAACAGGTTATCCAGTACCGACAGGAAGGATTCTTTAAGCAAATGTAATAATTTCAAAAAAACCTGCCTTCACATGAAGCTTGTAAAGTCAGCCCCACGTCTAAAAATAAAAAACCATTCTGAAAGGCAAATTTCTGGCGATAATTATCAGGATGTTGAAAAAGTCCCATCCAGGGGTTTTTCAACGACGCAAGCCGAAAATGCGATTTCCGTCTTGCTCACAAAATCAATCCATTATGGAGCAATGATTGATTTTGGTCGCCCGTCCATGGGCTCTACAGGCCGTTTTCAACAGCCTGTTATTGATAAACATGTTTTCGATGGGCAACGCGCAGCACAAGAATTGTTACCTCGTGATTATTGATTTCATAAACAACCCTGTAGCTGTCTACCCTTATTCGCCGCAACCCATCAAGCCCCCCTTGAGCTGCTTGCCAACATAAGCGTTATTGAGCAAACCATACTTAATTAGAACAAAAAATTACAACACAGACTTTAAAATATGCGTTATTTTTATATCAAAAAATAATCCCCCAATCGAATCACTTGTTTCACCGTTTTAACGCTAACAGTTTTCCTGATGCTGTTTTCACAGTAGCCCATGCATAAAGCAATGCGCAGACTGCAGATAAACTATATGAAATCATGTAACTATTGGGGTCAAACCCTAGTCTTTGTTCTAATCCAAGCCCTATAGGCGCATGAAAGATATAGCTTAATACAACAAAACAATAGAACAGACCCGGTATTAAGGATATGAAGTAATTTTTCTTATGAAGATATAAATAAACAGATATCATCGCTAATGCAAATACAGCAATGGTTTGATTTGTAAAGGCAAAATATCTCCACAAGATAGTAAATCCCGCCGGGCTTGATTTTGCATAGAATAAAATAATTATAGCAGCAATAAATATCCCTGTAGTAACAGCAAGTCTCTTTATATAATTAGATTGATCTATTTTGAATTGCTCAGCAATCATAAGCCTTAAAGATCTGAATGCAGTATCTCCTGAAGTAATCGGGAGAACGATAACTCCTAAAATTGCAAAGGCTGCTCCAATGTTTCCTAAAAAATCCCTTGATACAATACCAATGATTAAAGTCGCACTCGTTGAAGTATCCGTTGATTTAGCAAATACTATCATTGCACCAGCTGCCCAAACCATGGCAATAAATCCTTCTACCAACATCATGTAAAAGAACGTCGTTCTTCCTTCTTTTTCATTAGTAACCGCTCGTCCAATTAATGTCGCTTGGGTTGAATGAAATCCTGACATAATGCCACAAGCAACCGTAATAAAAAAGATAGGGATAAATGGTAGCTTACTGGGATGTTGTCCAAACACGCTGGTTGCAAATGTCAAATTGGTGAGTTCTTCTCCACCATTCATTAATATTCCAACAAAAATGCCCACCGCCGAAAAAATAAGTATCGCTCCAAATATAGGATAAACTCTACCTATAATTGCATCTAATGGGAATAACGTTGCAACTAAATAATATGCAAATATTCCTGCGTATACCATCCATGTAGTCGGGTTATTAAAAAGAGCCTTCTGCCCCATTATTTCAGTGACGATTAAGTCTCCCGGTGTATAAACAAAAACGGCTCCTACTAAAATCATTAACACCCATACCAAAACATTATAAACTTTGTGTACTTTTAACCCTAAGTACTCTTGTATCAGTTTGGGCATTTGGGCACCACCATTTCTTATAGAAATCATTCCGCTGAAATAATCATGCATAGCCCCAGCTAAAACGCAACCAATTGGTATCGTTATAAATGCAATTGGCCCAAATAAAATACCTTGGATTGGTCCTAATATAGGCCCTGTCCCTGCTATATTTAATAATTGAATTAAGCTGTTTTTCCATTTCTTCATTCCCACAAAGTCCACACCATCTGCTTTTGTAATAGCTGGAGTAGGGCGCACATCAGGTCCGAAAACATTTTCACAGAATTTCCCATAAAAAGCTCCGCCTATAACAAGCATTGCTATTCCAATTAAAAAAGTAGTCATATCACTATCACCTATATTCTCTCTATCTTATTTATTGCCTTAACCCATCTTCTCGTCAATATTTCCACTTCAAACATTTTATCATTTCTTTGTGGTCGGCATCAGCTCATGACCTTACATGACAGTCATTGACATCATACAAACACCGGTTCAAATAGACAACAGCCCTCAACATTCCCCATTTCGCATCCGCACTTTGAGACTAGAGCTGGAAATATCCTGCGTTCTCGGCAGGTAAACAACCTGACAGAATTCCCGCAGAAAATCGAATTCGCCCGCCCAGCCATCACCCATCACAAAATTTTACAAATTGACACATCTTTTACTTCGACAATTTTTCAATGAGCATAAATGTCTAAACTTCAGATCAATAGATGCGTTGCGCAACACATTGATGTCGCGCTTCTGTCTTCTACATTCCCCATAAGCTCGACAACGGCGCAGCCCAGATTCCGCCCCCCAAGGGCATCGTTTCGGAGCCGTCGTACAGCAACACGCCCATCTTGAATTGGCTACCCGCAAGACCGGCCAGCTTCTTCAGCCCA
>JAFGWN010000011.1 GCA_016937115.1 Balneolaceae bacterium
CATCTTACCGGCTGCCAGGTGGGTATTACCACAACAAGTATTCTACTCGGAGTTATCGCCGAGCCGGGCGTAACCGAGCTTATTTCTATGATGATTCCCGCTGGTGTAGGGGCTTTCTCTTCGCACGGCATCTCCATCGTCCTCTCGCTTATCATCATTAATTTTGCCCATACGGTTTGGGGCGAACAGGCCCCGACCTATCTGGGTGTAGAACGCTCAAAACAGATTGCTCGTTATTGTGCCCGGCCGCTTCACTGGTGGACTATTGCCATCAAGCCTATACTTAAAGTAGGAGACTGGCTTACCAAAGCTACCCTTAAAGTTTTTGGCGTTGAGATGACCCGATCCTGGACGAAAGAAGGAGAAGGTGAAGGTGAAAAAGATTCACAACCTTCGGGCAGAGCCACGCTTAAACATCAAATTGCTGAGTTGGTGAGAAAAGAAGGATTACCGGAAGACCGGCAAGAGGAAATCGTTAATACTTTCGAAATGGGAGAGATTCCTGTGCGCGACATTATGATTCCAAGAGAGGAGATAAATCCACTTTCTACACAGAAAAATTTTAAGGAAAACTATAAAACTATTCAGGATACCATGAAAAACCGTTACCCGCTGGTTGGTGATGGACTTGATGATTTCATCGGCATTCTGTACACACCGGAAATTCTGGCTCGCATTCAAGAACTTCAAAATGGCGAAATCATCCTCGATGATCTGGATCACTATAACATGGCCGTACCGCCCGATTTGAAAGTGAGTGATCTTATCGACCGTTTTCAATCAAATAAGCAAGAATTAGCACTGGTTAAAGAGGACGAAAAAGTCATCGGGCTAATCACTCTTACCGACGCGGTTGAAGTCATTATTGGCAGTGCAGAAGACCCAATTGATGAAGAAAAGTAAACCCTAACGTTTCTCTCCTTAACAAAAAGTTGGTTAATATCCCGGGTTTTGCTGCCAGTCGTTTAACTCAAGCGACAAACTTGGAAGCGGAAAAAGCAGGTTTTCCTGCTGGATGTTTTTACCGTCTTCACTCAGCTCATCCAGCAAACGCCCGGTACGCTTTAAATCGAACCAGCGATGGCCCTCACCCGCAAGTTCCCAATTACGTTCACGGGCAACCGCTTGCCTGAACTCCGACTGGGTCAAGCCTGCCAAATCAGGCAGTACGCTGTCGGGTTTTCCAAAACGGGCGCGCTCCCGCACCTTATTGACCGCCATATACGCTTGTGGCGTAGGTCCGCCATTTGCTTCATTTGCAGCCTCAGCATACATCAGCAGCACATCGGCAAAACGGAATAGAGGGAAGTTCACGCTTGATCGTTTAGCGTTGGTCTGCCCGGGATCCCGAAATTTATAATAGTGCGGTTCAAAGGTAACCGTTTCGCCGTCAGAGAATGTGAATTCAGTAAAGAAGTTCACCTCTTTTCGGTAATCGTCCGGGTATTCGTCATAATATTTTTGTTCGGGGAAAACAGCGCCAAAGCTGGAGCCGCCGCCTGCAATCGAACGCCCATCCGTTTTTCGGGCATTGGGAGCAGTATAAGTCCAAAACCGACCCTGTTTACCGGCATTCTGGTCACCCGCGTGGAACTGAATCGAAAAAATATGCTCTTTGCCATTTTCAAACGCTGGCAAAAACACGTGGGCATAATCTTCAAACAAAGCATACGTGCCCGAATCCATCACCTCTTTGGCTTTATCCGCCGCTTGCTGCCACTGTTCGCGTGTTAAGTAGGCCTTGGCCAGCAGGGTTTTTGCTGCACCCACCGTGGCACGGCCCTTATTATCAGCATTATATGAAACCGGTAACACCCGCTGCGCATCTTCCAAATCACGGATAATCTGGGCATATACACTGTCGACAGAGGCGCGGGGTTTGTCAATATCGTCAAAGCTTTCAGTTTCCTGCGTCAAAATGGGCACCGCTCCATACATCCGCACGAGATTAAAATAGGCAAGCGCCCGCAAAAATTTAGCTTCGCCGACAATACTTTCCCGAAGCGTGGGATTCATGTTGATACCGGGCACATTTTCCGTTACAGCATTAGCCCGATTTATAATCTGAAATGAAGCCCGCCACCACGCGGACGTAATGGTATTCAGTTCAGTATTATTGAACTCATCGATCGCTACACGTTCGGCATTGGCGCCAAAAGGCCGGGTCTGATCAGATGCATTCGATAAAATGTACATCACTCCGTCGAGGTTATAGAGGTCGGGAATGGCCAGCCGTTCGTACACACTGTAAATAGCGGCGACAGCATCCTGTTCATTTTCATAAAAATTTTCCGGTGAAAGTGAATCTTCCGGCTTGGTATCCAGAAACTGATCCATACATCCGGTGAGGCCAGCCATCAGCACAAATCCTGCAGCTGCAACTATTTTTGTTAACGATATTGTACTTCTGTCCATAAAATATATTCTTTAAAATCCGAGTTTAATGCCCATAAGAAATGTTTTTGCTTTGGGATAGGTACCGTAATCCGCGCCGATGTTTCCGAGATTATTATAGGTACTCACTTCGGGATCGTATCCGTCATAATTTGTAAGCGTGATAAGATTGAGCGCACTGGCATATAACCGCAGCGTACGGGCGCCGATACTTGCAACCCAATCAACGGGGAAGGTGTAGCCCAGCGTCAAATTTTTGAGCCGTATATATGAACCGTCCTCAATCAACCTGCTTGAAATAGCCCGCATTGCTGTTTGGGATGCGCTGTTTCGGCTGCGTGTGGCACGCGGAATATCGGTATTCCTGTTCTCGGGCGTCCAGCGATTTAAAACATCGGTTGTCTGGTTGGTATATCCACGTACGCTCTCCAGACGCAGTGTATTCATATTCAAAATCTCATTTCCGTGCGATCCCTGAATAAAAATATTAAGATCAAAACCTTTATAAAAGAAGGTGTTGGTGAATCCAAAAGTAAAATCGGGGAAAGCGTTACCGATGATCCGGCGGTCATTGCCATTGATATTTCCATCTCCGTTTAAATCTTCAAGATAAGGATCACCTGGTCGGGCTGATTCCGGCGCTGTCGGAGAATTATCGATGGCCTGCTGGTCGGCATACACCCCGCCATACACATAGCCGTAGAAAGCACCCAGCGATTCGCCCTCTTGTATGATGCGAAAGCTCTGGCCGCTTGCGAATGAAACAGGCGTACCTACAAACAGCGGCTCGCCGTCCGAAAGCTTTAATACCTTATTACGGTTTATCGAGAAGTTTATCGAGGTGTTCCATGAAAACTCCTGTCCGGTTATATTTTGGGTTTCCAGTGCCAGCTCCAACCCCTTGTTCTCTACGCTGCCGATGTTATCAAGATAACTCGAAAAACCCGTAAAGCGAGGTACGCGGCGGGTCAGCAGCAGATCGGTTGTCTTCTTATAGTAAGCCTCTCCGGTGAGATTCACACGATCGTTAAAAAGTCCGATATCCAGCCCGGCATTGTACTGGGTTGTTCGCTCCCATTTCAGATCTTCATTACCCAGGCTCGAAGGGTTGATTCCAATTGCAATTCGATCACCAAATGTAACCTGAGAGAATCCCAGCTGAGCAAGAGACGCAAAGTTACCAATCTCCTGATTGCCCGTAACACCGTAGCTCAACCGCAGTTTCAAATTGCTGAACAAGTTTTGCTGCTGCATAAACGTCTCATTGCTGATGCGCCAGGCAAACGCACCGGAAGGGAAGAACCCATATTTATTGCCCGCTCCAAAGCGCGAAGAACCGTCAATACGTCCCGTCAGTGTAATTAAATAACGATCATCAAAACTATAATTTATGCGTCCAAGATATGAAACGAGCGCCGATTCACTCGATCCCGTGGCTGGATTATCAGGCGTTTCGCCCGCGCCGAGATTGTTAAACTCATACGCATCGGTAACAAAGCCCGAAGACGCTCCACGCAACGATTCACCCGCTTCGCGTTCCAAAGTAAACCCACCCAATACGATTAAATCGTGAAGCCCTAAAAATTCTTGTTGATACGTGAGCGTATTTTCATTAACCCACCGAAAACTCTGAGCCGTTGTCACCGATCCGATGCCATCATTCTGGCGGCCCTCCAATGTTGTGCGCGGAGCATAAAAATTCCGCTTTCTGTAGCCGAGATCACCGCCAACACTTATACGCGCTTCCAGTCCTTCAGCAATCATATATTCGGCATATAAATTACCTACCCCTTTAAGCCGGTCGCTTGTGTTCGTTTTCTCCAGCGCAGAAGCCACCGGGTTATCGCGTTCAATAGTATTCTCGGTCTGAAATACATAATTTCCCTCTTCATCACGCACCGGCACAACTGCGGGAATCTGCAAGGCACCGCTTATGATTCCTGAAAGTCCGCGCCCGCCAGTTTCGATAAGATTGTATTGGGCCCGGCTGATAATCAGATTGTTGCCAATTGTAAATTTATTGCTCACCTGTTTATCGAAGTTGAACCGAAAGCTTCCACGCCGAAAGTTTGAACCGATTAAAATTCCTTTTTCATTCAAAAAATTAGCCGACAAAGCATACCGCGTGTCCTCATTACCCCCCGAAACCGATAGTTGATACGTTTGGCGGGGTGCCGGTCGGAAAACTTCATCCTGCCAATTGGTATTAGGATAGCTGCCGGGCGGGTTGGCAAACACCGGCTCTCCCCCACTGTTGGCAGCGGCCTCATTGGCCAGCGCGATAAACTGGCTGGAATTTAGCAGATCCAGTTGGTTGCGCACCTGGTTAACACCATACTTGGCCTCCAAGCGTACCTGCGTATCACCACGCTGGCCGCGGTTGGTTGTAATAAGGATAACGCCGTTGGCTCCACGGGACCCGTAAATAGCGGTAGCCGATGCATCTTTAAGTACTTCAATCGATACAATATCTTGCGGGTTGATCAAAGCAAGCGGACTTTCAGACTGGGAAGTACCGCCGCTCACCGGCAATCCGTCGATCACATAGAGCGGATCATTCCCGGCTCGTATAGAACTTACACCCCGGATGCGCACCGTTGAACCGCCGCCCGGGGCACCGGTATTTTTTGTTACCCGAACACCGCTAACCTGCCCCTGCAACAACTGTTCAGGCGAGCTCACCGTTTGGCGTTCTATCTCATCTCTTGAAATGGATGAGACAGAGCCTGTTAAATCTTCGCGGTACTGGCTGCCATAACCTACAACCACCAGCTCATCCATTTGCTGCACTTCTGATTCCATTATTACATTAATGGTCGTACGATTATTGATGGCTACTTCTTTGTCTTTATAACCAAGAAAATTAAAAACCAGCGTTTGCGCTGTAGCCGGCACCGCTAAGCTATATGCGCCGGTTGCATTTGTACTGGTCCCCACATTTGTTCCTTTCACTTTTACCGTTACCCCTACCAGCGGATCCCCTTCCTCGGCAGACGTTACCGTACCGGATATCACACTGTCCCGGGCTGTTGTATCGGATGCATTCGGAATAACCTGGATGAAGGGAGAAGCCTTTTTTTCACCGGCATAAACATTGGGTGAAAGCAGGCAAGACATGAGAATAAGAACCGAGAAGAATTTTGCACACAAACGGATATAAACTTGGTTTCTCTTTAACCTGGAAAGAAGAGTATCAGCCATTATAAATCTGAAGCTTCAAAAACATTGAAAATTTATATTTTTGTAAGTCAATTAAAGTGAAGTTGTTCCAGTAAAAACCATTTTTTGTTCTCCCGCAACGATTCATGCATTCTATGTTACCCATAGAAAGGAATGATTTTCAGAAGAAGGTTTTCATCTCTACCTTCCCCTTCAATTTAATTTTCTGACCTGACTCTCAATGAACGCGAAGCAGAAACATCGCCTCCGGCAGGGACTGCTGATTGGCGGTATCATTCTTATTGCTTTTAACCTGCGGCCCGGACTGGCCGCCGTGGGACCGCTTATCAGTGCCATCCGTATTGATACCGGGCTATCCAACGCCCTGCTGGGGCTGCTCACCTCTCTGCCACTGCTTGCTTTTGGGGTGATCTCTATGTTCACCTCACTGCTTACCCGGCGCTGGGGTATTGAGGCGACACTGGCGGGGGCGCTCGTGTTGCTTACTGTGGGAACTGTACTTCGCGTTTTTACACCAATCGTCGCCTTATTTGCCGGAACACTGTTGATTGGCATTGGCATTGCATTGGGCAATGTTTTACTGCCCAGCCTCATCAAGCGTGATTTTCCCGACAAGAAAGGAATTATGACCAGCCTCTATTCAGGTATGCTGGGAATCGGGGCTACCCTTGCCGCCGGAGTAAGCATTCCGCTTGCCGAAGTTACGGGATGGCGATGGTCGCTTGGCGCCTGGGCGCTTCCGGCAGTTATTGCACTGATACTGTGGCTGCCCCAACTTAAATTCCAAACGCGTCCAAAGCAGACCCGAACATTTCCACAGTCCCTCAAGAAACTGGGAAACTCCTCACTTGCCTGGCAGGTTGCCTTTTTTATGGGCCTGCAGTCGCTGGCTTTTTATGTGATTTTGGCCTGGCTGCCCGAAATACTGCAAAGCCGCGGGATGAGCGCGTTGCGTGGGGGCTGGATGCTATCACTCTCACAGGGCATGGGTGTACTGGGTAGTCTTTTAATCCCAACCTGGGCAGAAAAATTTAAAAAACAGCATTCCATCATTTGGGCTCTTACCATAATGGAACTTATAAGCCTGATTGGGTTGATCATTCCCTCGGCGCCCCTCGTGGCCGTTTGGGTATCGCTCATCGGTTTCTCTCTCGGCGGCAGCTTCGGTTTGGCACTGCTGTTCATTGTTCTACGAACCAGTGATACCGAAACGGCAACCGAGCTTTCGGGCCTGGCACAATCCATTGGCTACCTGCTGGCCGCAGGCGGACCCGCACTCTTCGGGCTGCTGCATGATTTCAGCAACAACTGGATTGTGCCGCTACTGATGCTATTCGTCGTGCTCTTTGCCAAGCTGATTTTTGGACTGGGGGCCGCCCGTCCGCGGGAAATTTAATGAACTAC
>JAFGWN010000117.1 GCA_016937115.1 Balneolaceae bacterium
AAGACTTAAAGCATCAGACAGAAACATATATTCGTAAAAACCCGTTAAAAAGTGTTGCGATCGGGCTTATTACCGGTTACGTACTTGGTAAACTTTTTAGTGCAGAAGATTAATTTATGGCTGACGACGGAACTGCAGATAGAATAGGGCAGCGTATCAAACATATTACGGTTGACCTGAAGCGATACGTAGAGAAGCGAATTGAGCTGATGGTCATAAATGTTGGTGAACAGTATGCCCGTTGGATTGCCGAGTCGATTCAAAAGATTGCCGGGCTGATATTTCTATTTGGAGCGCTTGTCTTTTTATTAATTGCCCTGGCACTTTATCTTGGAGAGTTGCTCAATAGCCGGAGCCTGGGTTTTGTGTTGGTTTCCATACCGTTTTTAATTTGTGGCTATCTGTTTTTTAACTTGAAACCTGCAAGTATATCCAGGAAATTAAGGACTGAATTTGAAGAAGAATTGATAGGAATTTTTAAGGTTGAAAATATTCAGAAAGACGATAAGCTGATACCGCCGGAATCAAATGAATTAGAAAAGAAAAACGAGCATCATGGCTGACACAGACAAAGAAACACTGCAAGAAAAGAAAAACGAGTTAGAAGCAGAACTTAAGAATATTCAGGAAGAGCTTGATGATTCGCTAAATCAGGTAAAATCTGAGGTGTCTTCTTCGCTTGATCCATTGGAGCACATTCGCCGGCATCCGCTCCCGGCCGTGGGCATATCAATCTTGATCGGTTTTTTGATAGGAAAAGAGGGAGAAGTAAAATCATCCAGCTCCACTGCACCGGGAGATACATTGTCATCAACACTTTCCTATGAGCTTAAAAGATTAATTACGCGCAAAGGCATTTCTTTTGTAAGTGATTATCTTGAAAATATGCTGAAGAAGTAGAGACAAATATTTTCTACAGCGATATAGAACCGTAAAAAAAGTAAAACTTCGAGCTCTGCCCGCCTGTTTGCATAAAAAAATAATTAACTTTGTGTAACTAATACGCGTGGAATTCGTGTAACTTACCGAAAGTAAAACTAACCTGTTTAACCATCTACTCATATGCGACATGTTATAGCAGTTCTAATCCTCTGTACCGGATTAACTTTTCAGCTTGATGCCCAGAATACCCAAGCATCATCAGACAGCGTGCAAATTACTCTTCAGGAAGCCATTGATATTGCACTTGAAAATAATTTTCAGTTAAAAGTGGCAGAAAATAATCTTGCTTTGTCCGAATTTAATGAAAAGAGTGAAAAGGCCGATTTCTTTCCGTCTCTTTCGGCAAATTTTAGCGCAAGCCAAAGTACGGGTCCGGGTTTTGTGCCGGGTTCATCTCGTTTTATTAATCAAACCTCGCGCGGGATTAGTGGGGGCTTAAGTTCAAGCCTTCCTCTTTTCAACGGTTTTGAAAATATTAACAGCCTGCGCAGCAGCCAGTATGATACCCGATCGCAAGAGGAGAACAAACAGCGGGTCCGGGAGAGTATCATCTTTAATACCGCCAGTAGTTTTTTACAGGTAGTGCTGAATCGGGAACTGCTTCAAATTGCGCGGGAAACACTTGAGGCATCAGAAAAAACACTTGAGCAGGTACAGGCCCAGGTTGATGTAGGATCGCGCCCTACAGTAGATTTATATAATCAGGAAGCGACGGTTGCCAGCAATGAGTTACAAGTAACCAACCAGGAAAATGCACTCAATATCAGCAGATTGCAGCTTATCCGCCAGCTTCAGGTTGATCCGTTAAATAGCTATGACTTTGTTATTCCGGAAATTAATGTTGAAGACATGACACCCACAGATTACAATCTGGAACAGCTTGTGGCCACGGCGCTGGAAAACCGTTCAGATTTAAAGAGCGAAAAATATAGCATCGAGTCTATTGAGTATCAGCTTAAAGCCACCAAGGCAAGCCTTTACCCGTCACTGAGTTTGAATGCAAATTTGAGTACGGATTATAGTGACCAAAGCACATTTCCCGGTACCGATGATCAGATTCCTTTCAACGATCAGTTTTTTGATCAGAATATACGACGTTCATTCAGCTTATCTTTGCAAATTCCCATTTTCAATAATCTCAATATCCGTAATAGTGTGCAGGCGCAAGAGATTAATTACGACAACGCCCGCTTGCAGTTAGAAGATACGCGACTACAGGTTGTACAGGAAGTAAACCAAGCCTATAATGATTACGTGGCCGTAGTGAAGCGACTGGAATCAACCGAAAAGGCATTGCGGGCAGCCCGGCGTTCGTATGAAACACAGCAAGAGCGTTACAACGTAGGTGCGGGTACGCTGATTGAACTGAGTGACGCCAATTCGCAATTTGTAGAAGCACGTTCGAATCGCGCGCAGGCTGAGTTGAATTTCATTTTTCAGCAGAAGTTGCTCGATTACTACCTGGGACTGTTAAACGAAGATATTCAGCTAATCAATAACTAAGAACATTATGGCTAAAGAAAAAAAGAATCCGACTAAAAAGCTTCTTATTTTTGCCGGAATTTTTATTGCTGTCTTTGGAATTGGCGCGGTTATAGCAAATTCCATGGGCTGGATCGGCGGCGGTGATGAAGGAAAAACTGTTGAAACAGCCGAAGCAAAATACAAGACAATAACCCAGGTTGTATCGGCATCCGGTAAAATTCAGCCTGAAGTTGAAATAATCATCCGTCCCGATGTGTCTGGCGAAATAATCCAATTAAACGTAAGAGAAGGTGATTACGTGCAAAAGGGTGATCTGCTGCTTCGTATTCGTCCTGAAATTTACCAGGCTCGCATTGATGAAATAAACGCCTCGCTGCTAACACAAAAAGCGCGGGAGCAACAGGCAAAAGCAGGATTAATTGAAGCTGAATCTGCATTTAAGCGGCAAGAAAAGCTTTATAACAGAGATTTGATCTCAGAATCGGCTTATATTCAGGCCAAAACGGAGTATGAGTCACAGCAGGCTAATTATGAAGCCACAAAATACCAAGTGCAAAGTGTTGAGGCGCAGCTGCAGCAGGCCCGTGAAGAGTTGCAAAAGACGATTGTTCGGGCGCCCAAAGATGGTACTGTAAGCAAGCTGGCGGTTGAACAGGGCGAACGGGTACTGGGCAGCCAGCAGGTGGCGGGTACAGAAATGATGCGCATTGCCGATATGAACCAGATGGAAGTGATGGTGGAAGTTAATGAAAATGATATTGTTAATGTATCGATGGGTGATACCGCAAACATTCAGGTGGATGCCTATCCCGAGCGGACGTTTAAAGGGGTAGTGACTGAAATCGCCAACTCGGCGATGATTGGCGGGGAAGGAACCAGTGAGCAGGTTACCAATTATGAAGTAAAGATTCGGGTTACCACTCCACATAATCTTGATATGGCGGCGGCTGAGCTTCGCAAGGAGCCGGGCCGGGAAATGTCGGGAGACCCGTTTTCTCCCAATTTTAAACCGGGCATGTCGGGCACGGTTGATATCCAGAGTGAGACGGTCGAACAGGTTGTGGCAATTCCTATACAGGCTGTTACAGTACGTGATTTTTCGGAATCGCAACAACGAGGCTCTTCTGTAAAAAAAGATTCTGCAACTTCCGATACTTTACAGGCTGATGAGCAGTCGATCATCCCAAAAGAAGATTTGCGAAAAGTTGTATTTGTAGTAAAAGACGGAAAAGCAATCCGGCATGAGGTGAAAACAGGAATTAGTGATAATACGCATATTCAAATTTTATCCGGAGTGGAAAACGGGGATGAAATTGTGATTGGCAGTTATCGTGTGCTCTCAAAAGAGTTGACCGACGGCGATCCGGTGCGGGTGAATAATAATGCTTTTGGAGGTTTCGCCTCAAATAATTAATAGAGTCTGTTATGGAAAAGCCGATTATTCAGGTTCGTGATCTTAAAAAGATTTACCAGATGGGGAGTGCAGAAGTCAATGCGCTGGCTGGCGTCTCGTTTGATGTACAGGAAAATGAGTACATAGCGATTATGGGGCCGTCAGGTTCGGGTAAATCAACCCTGATGAATCTTATTGGTTGCTTGGATACGCCAACTTCAGGAACATATATTCTTAATAATCAGGATGTTAGCCAGCTTGAGGATTCTGAATTAGCGGAAGTTCGCAATCGCGAAATCGGGTTTGTTTTTCAGACCTTTAACCTGCTTCCTCGAACCGATTGCCTTTCTAACGTTGAGCTTCCGCTTATCTACTCGGGAGTGCGAACGGCCGAACGGCGGGAGCGCGCGTCGCATACACTGGAGCGGGTAGGGCTGGGCGACCGGCTGGATCATAAACCGAATGAACTATCGGGGGGGCAGCGGCAGCGGGTAGCAATCGCAAGAGCCCTGGTTAACAATCCTTCCATTCTTTTGGCTGATGAACCGACCGGAAACCTCGATACGAAAACCGGCGAAGAGATCATGATGTTATTTGAAGAGCTGTATCGTATGGGTAACACCATTCTGCTGGTCACCCATGAAGATGATATTGCCGATCATGCCCGCCGCACCATACGCCTGCGCGACGGGCTTATTGAGTCCGATGAAAAGGTCGAAAATCCCGTTCTGGAAAATGTTGAAGTTGTAGCAAAAACGGCATAAACATTTTACCGAAGTAGTAATTAATTGCCATTTTCGCCGGCTTCAGGCTTAAAATCAGTTCCTGTAAAAACGGTTCATAAAGCTTATATTAAGGGACTTTGATATCTGGTATAGTTAAAATGTATATTGAAGGCGCAATAATGTTAACCAAAAGAATGTTTTTTGAACTACCAATCCAACAATTACAGTCCCAATACTGAATTCACAGTTTTCCCGCCGGCAGTTAAGCATTTGCTGATCATTAATTTTGTGGTGTACCTCGCAAGCTGGACGCCCGGCATCGGCCCTTTATTACAAACATACGCTCCGTTATTTCCAATTGAGAGTCCGCTGTTCTATCCCTGGCAGTTTATTACGTATATGTTCATGCACGCTGATATCGGGCATATTCTATTCAACCTTTTTGCCCTGTGGATGTTTGGCCAGGCCATTGAAAATTTTTGGGGTACCAAACGATTTGCCATCTACTATTTTTTAACAGGAATTGGTGCGGGACTGCTGCACGTTTTTGTGAACAATGATCCGGTGATGACCTCCCAGGGCATGCAGTATATTCCAACAATAGGGGCTTCGGGAGCAGTATATGGCATCTTGTTGGCTTTTGGGATGATGTTCCCCGACCGGCCGATCATGCTCTTATTCTTGCCTATCCCTATTAAGGCAAAATATTTTGTGGCCTTTTTTGGGGCGGTGGAACTTTACAGCGGCGTTATGGGAACCCAGCAGGGGGTGGCTCACTTTGCCCACCTCGGCGGTATGCTGGTTGGTTTTATATTGATTAAGGTCTGGGGTTTAAAAAAAGAACAGACCTATTATACCTGATTTTATTAGAGTGTATGCTTTAAGACTATAATTTATTGAGATGAGGAAATGATCCGTTCATCAGGTTCGTTTTTATGATGAAGATCAGCAAAAAATTTTATGCAAAATCAATCATTTACAAGTTCTGCCCGGCGCGGCTATAACAATCTGCCCGATGCTATCAAGGTTATCATAAGCATCAATGTGGCCGTATTCCTTGTGCAATGGGTGGGCAATATTATCGGGGGACAGTCTTTCACCCTTTTTATGCGCGATTGGTTCGCCTTTTTCCCCGATCCGTTGGTTACTATTACCCAGCCGTGGCGGCTGGTCACCTATATGTTCATGCATGGCGGGTTTTTTCACCTTTTGTTTAACATGTTATGGCTCTGGTGGATGGGCCGGGCGGTAGAAGAACGGTTGGGACCACGTACCTTTTTCGCTATCTATTTTGGTTCGGGCATCGGCGGGGCACTTTTGGATGTATTGTTAGCGCAGGTCTTTGGTATTGCGTACGTAGTTGGCGCCTCCGGTGCTGTATTTGGGGTGATGGTTGCATTTGCCATGCTCTATCCGCGCATGCCCATCATGTTAATACTGCTTCCGCCAATTGAAGCACGTTATGTGGTAGCAGGACTTATTGGGCTGAACCTCCTGGCATTGGGCGGAGAGAGTAATGTAGCACATGTTGTACATCTTGGCGGTGCCGGCGTTGGCTACGTATTGATGAAAGCATGGCAAAATGGATTCGACCTGAGCAGTCCTATTCGTACCCTTGAACGCTGGTGGAACGGCCTGCAGGGATCGTATCAAAAGCAGAAAACACCACGCAATAAAAATATGTATTCGGTATCTGATGTGGAGGTGGTTGAAGAAGTGGAACAATCGGAGCTGGACGAAATCCTTGAAAAGATATCCAATAAAGGATATGATGCTTTGACAAAAGAGGAAAAGAAAAAGCTTTTTGAGTTAAGCAAAAAGAATTAAATAATTGCAGAACAATAAAATAGTTGCTTTATGTCGAATATAAATAGGCGTAAATCTATCCAGGTAATGGTAGGCAGTGTACCGGTTGGAGGTGATGCGCCCATTGTGGTTCAGTCGATGACCAACACCGATACAGCCGATGTGGAAGCCACATATGAGCAGATTAAATACTTGCACGAAGCGGGCTCAGAACTGGTTCGCATTACGGTTAATAATAGTGAGGCCGCCGAAGCTGTGCCCGCAATAAAAGAGAAGTTGTTGTCGGAGGGCATTACGGTACCTATTGTCGGTGATTTCCACTACAACGGTCATAAGCTGCTTACAAAATATCCCGAGACAGCCAAAGCGCTGGCTAAATTTCGTATTAATCCGGGGAATGTGGGAACCAAGACGCGCGACGAAAACTTTTGCACGATTGTTGAACAGGCGATCAAGTACGATAAACCGGTACGTATCGGGGTGAACTGGGGATCGCTCGATCAACAGTTATTGGCCGACAAGATGGATGCCAATAGCAAGCTGGAGAATCCAAAATCATCGAAACAGGTAATGCTGGACACAATGGTAGAGAGTGCCAAACGATCGGCCGAACTGGCGGAGAGTGTGGGTTTGGGATCAGATAAAATTATTATCAGCTGTAAAATGTCGCATGTGCAGGATGTGGTAACGGTATATGAGCGCATTGCAGAGATCGTTGATTATCCGCTGCATGTAGGGCTTACCGAAGCAGGGATGGGAATGAAAGGGATGGTGGCCAGTTCGGCAGCGCTTTCCGTTCTGTTACAGCAGGGCATTGGTGACACCATCCGCGTTTCGCTTACGCCCAAACCGGGCGGTGACCGGGCCGAAGAAGTACGGGTTTGCCAACAGGTCTTACAATCATTGGGAATCCGGAATTTTGTGCCACAGGTAACAGCGTGTCCGGGATGTGGACGTACAAACAGTACTTATTTTCAGGAACTGGCCGAAGAGATTCAGGACTACCTGCGTGAAATGATGCCCGTGTGGCGTGAAGTCTATCCTGATGTTGCAGAGATGAATGTGGCCGTGATGGGTTGTGTGGTTAACGGTCCGGGTGAATCGCGTAACGCCAATATTGGTATTTCTCTGCCCGGTACGTTCGAAGAGCCCAAGGCGCCCGTTTATATGGATGGCGAACATCACACCACGCTGCGTGGCGATAACATAGGACAGGAATTTCGTGAAATTCTGGATAACTATGTGATGGAGCACTACGGAACGAGTAAGGGTGAACAAGTAGCTGTAAAAGACTGAAAACGTTCATAAATTGTCCGATTATTAATTTCTCACCAGAACAATTCGGTTTCTTATCGGTTGTGCTGCTGTTTACGTTCTTTTCGTCCTGCAGTGACAAGAGAAGTCCGTCAGTTGATCAGGCCTATTTAGAATCGAAAACGTATCGTTCATTTGAAGATCAAATACGACAAGAACGCGAACAATCAATCCAGCAGCATAAGGAGTTTATAGCATTTGTGCGCCAGAAGCTTGAAGAGAATGAGGATGGAGGAATGTCACTTCCAGCCACAATCAATGAAAAACAGATTCAAGCATTGGCTGATTCCAATACAATTGGCCGCTCTTTGGTAAAACGTTTACTGGGGTTTGAGCAGGTATATCATCCTATTGGCACGGTTAAACACAATGTACTGGAATATCACTTCTTTATGACCTGTAAAGTAGCAAACTACAAAGATTGTCTGATATGGTTTGCATCAACAAAAGCGGGTAACCTGGTACAGCTACAAATGCTCACCACCTATAAAAAAACCTTTACCTATAGCATTGTACCTCAAATAAATGTGACGGCATCAAAAATTAGCATTGAAATGAATAGTTCCGTAAAATATCCTATGCGAATAGTGGATCGCTATACGTTACAATATCATATTAGTGCTTCTG
>JAFGWN010000118.1 GCA_016937115.1 Balneolaceae bacterium
ATAAAATTTTTAAAAAGCTGGGAAGTTCCGATTTCAGCATACATAAGAAAATAAGTCGACGTGGTGATTTACCTACTGTCCAAATTATTGCAAAATTCTCTGGGGTTGAAATTACAAATGACAAATTAAAATCATTTTTTAGTGAATCTGATCGAAGAGCACTCGCATTATCAATATTTTGGGCTAAAATTGAGTTACTCGAAACAGATCAAAGAAAAAATACAATTGTAATTCTTGACGATCCCGTAACTAGCTTTGATGATGGCAGGATCGAACAAAGTATAAGGTTGATGAATCGGGAAAAATATGGGCTAAATCAGTTAATTATTATTTCGCACTATCCTAGATATCTTAAATCTTTTTTTGATAGGACTAATGCTGATCAAAATGGTATAAGTCTTTTACAAATTGAAAAGGATCACGAGGGATCAAAATTAGTTGATGCCAAAAGTGCTGAATTTGTTGATACTCCTCATCAAAAGATGTTCAAAAGAATAGTAGATTTTGTTGAAAGAAAACATTCAAAGAGCATTGAAAAGGATTTAAGGGTATACCTTGAAAATGAAGTCAGATTAAGATATCAGAAACAAATATTGGATAATTCGTTATCTAATAAACAATTTGGTGAACTCATTGACGAGCTAAATAAAATAGGTGCTATAAAAGATGAGATTTCGTATGAGCTTCATGAATTTAGAAAATCGTTAAACGCAGATCATCATGTGATAAGAGACCGTCCAGATGAGGATATAAGATCATTTGGTAATGAGGTTTTAGAATTTATTTACTCAAAACTTTAATCTATTTCCTAACACTCTTGATCTACTTTGGTTTACAGTTGAAATAAAGGACACATTATGCAATCCAAATATGACATTGCCATTTCTTTTGCCGGAGAAGACCGAACAATAGCAGAGCAAATTGCTAAATCATTGGATGAGGAAGATGTTAAAGTGTTTTTTGATGAATTTGAACAGGCTAATTTGTGGGGAAAAGATTTATATCAATACCTGACCGATACTTATTCAAAAAAGTCTGAATATTGCATCATTCTTATTTCTGAACACTACCCAAATAAAAACTGGACGAAATTAGAATTAAAAGCTGCACAGGAAAGAGATTTCAGCCAAGACAAAGAATATATATTGCCTGTCAGAATAGATGACACACAAGTTCCCGGCCTAAGAAATACTATCGGATATTTAGACTTGAATAGGGTCGGTGTTAATGGAGTAGTTAATGCAACACTGCAAAAGCTTGGCAAAGAAGTAACAAAAACCAATCAACACCAGAAAACAAATCCTTCAAAAAATAATCTTTCAGGTTTTGGTAATCCCAGAATGCCCAACTTTAAAAAGGAATTTACTGATAAAGACAAAGAAGATTTTTTACACGAAGGATTTGAGACAATAAAGAGCTATTTCAAACAAGGTTTAAAGTCGATAGAAAAGAACCACTCTGAAATAGAAACTTCTTTTAAAGAAATACATGCTTTGAAATTTACCGGCAAGGTTTATCTAAATGGTAATCAGAAAATAAAATTCATGATATGGGTGAATAATGACCAGTCCATTGCATACAGAGAAGGATATACAAGTATCGAGGACAGTAGTACAAATGAAATTATTTACGTAGAGGCAGGTAAGTCAAAATTGTTGTTCAAACCAATGTTTATAGGTTTTTCAGGACCAATTTGGAAAGGTGATTCTCCTTTTTTAGATCAAAAGGAGGTGTCAGAATTTTTATGGGAAAGGGTAATGTACAAGATTGAAGTGTAGAAAAGGGTGAGTAAACCCTTACAACCTCAACAAACCCGTCATTTTTAGATACTACGCCAGGAAGTGCGACCTTACTTTTATTGGGCCCACCAATAGCGACCGAATTATCAGGGCATCATGCGAAATATAAAACTGCCTGCCCCAGCAGAATACGTACGTGATGTTGAATACCACCACTAACAAGGGGTTGCAACCCCTTGTTAGTTAGTTGGGGTGGGTATGTGTCCGCATGGGATGATCGTCTTCGGGCCGGGTTGCAACCCCTTGTTAGAGGGTAGGAGTACCGATTATTTCGTTGCTAAATAA
Organism: Balneolaceae bacterium; assembly: GCA_016937115.1. Classification (GTDB taxonomy): domain Bacteria; phylum Bacteroidota; class Rhodothermia; order Balneolales; family Balneolaceae; genus SMO-BIN1. The sequence goes on from JAFGWN010000118.1 coordinate 2,085, forward strand.
TTAATTCAGCATTATTAAAGCCAGAGGCACTATTACCAAATCTTGGACGCTTTCATTTGTAGAGTTTCCCTGTCTCCTTGAGCAAGGTTGCAGCCCCTTGTCAGGATGGAACAGGCGTTCCAACCGGAATACACCGGCGGCTTTGAGATGGTGATGGGGAATATGGCATATGGGCAAAGCTATTAAAAAAACAACGTATCTTAATTCTTACACCCATTTTTGCTGCAAGTAATTTTGCTATGAGAGTTCACCCAATGTGATGGATTTTTCTTTGTATCTACTCCACAGCCTGTAGTGCCACCTTTAGTGCCGCTATGAATTTCGCCGGTTGGTTTATGTTTAACAGCCATGTTTAATCCTCTTGTTGATTATTGTTATAGCTTACTATGAATAAGCTAATAATAATCTGGTTATAGTCAACATTATTGATTTTGGACATGAGGTTTCAAATCAATCGTCATGTCATCCGGGCTGTACCTCTTGATTGCGACCCGCCTTATGACAAGGGGTTGCAATCCCTTGTCTGAGTCTGAAGGGGGTAAATTTGGAATAGGCCATCCCAAACCAAGGAAAGCAATAAAAAAAGCCCCGGCAGAACCAGGGCTTTAAAACTAAATTTGATAAATCAAATTATCTTAGTTCAGGCTTCGTACGTTAATAGCACTCAAACCTTTAGGAGTTTCCTCCGTCTCAAATTCTACAGCCTCACCATCTTCAAAACCCTGGTCGTAACCAAGATCTTCAACGTTGTTTCTGTGAACGAAAATATCTTTGCTTCCTTCATCGGGGTCTATAAAGCCAAATCCTTTTTGGGAATCGAAAAATTTTATTTTGCCTTGTTGTAACATGTGTATTGTATTTTATGCACCCGTAGGTATCTATTGTGAAAGGAGTTGGGTTAACGCGTCTCTTCAGAAAGTATGCTTGTCAGGTGGGTAATTAATTTTAACACTTCAAGGTAATACTAATAACCCGGAATACCTATTTATCTTTTGATAATGGAGACCGTATCATTAAGTGCTATTCCTGCCAGGATAATTAGATATCGGCCGGGTATCGTTAGAAGATTTTCACGTTATTCATTTTTGTGTGATATAGTTATTTGCTGTTTCCAATATTCCATCTAATTTATAGTAACCGGCTGTTTGTCAGCCATATAATCTTGGTACCCAAATTAAGAAGGACGCTATGAAAAAATTAAAATTGGCAATCCTTTTGATTCTAACGCTGGTTCTGGTATTGCTTGTGGTGCAAAATACGGCGTCGGTCCAGGCTCACTTTCTGGGCTTTACTACAGAAATGTCGCTGGTGGTGCTGCTTTTCTTGACCGGGGCCATAGGATTTGTATCCGGGTTGGTGCTCGGCTTTCTGTTAAAAAGCAAGCGATCTAAATCGGTCAAACAGCAGCAAGAGGTGCAATAACGCCATCAGAATAGCCGAATTGAATGCCGCCCGATTATACCCGCTGCGAATGGAGGGCATCCTAATGAACAAAGGGAACATCATCATTCTGCCATCTGCGGGACCTTAAATAAATATCAACTCTATTATTTATAAGTTGGATTAATTGGTTGTTTTTTTATTTGTTCAACCCTTACGTTGTTCCCGCGAATAAAGGTCTTCATTGCTTTTACAAGTCCTGAATAATATCAATCTGAAATTTAAAATTTTATCTACTCTCCATGGGATTCGAGCAACTGCTGATTTTTGGCGTGTTATTGTGTGCTTTTATCGGCCTGGCTATTGACCTGTGGAGTCCGGATGGTATTCTGCTGACGGCCCTGGCCATTCTCACTATAAGTGGAGTGCTCAGCCTTGAGCAGGCGTTCGAGGGTTTTGCAAATACCACATTAGTGGCGCTGGGGAGCTTGTACGTGGTATCGGCGGCGATGCGGGAAAGCGGGGCGCTGGACCGGGCCAGTTCCTTTATCCTGGGAAACGAAACCCGGAGTATTCAGCGAATTTTACTGCGGTTGTGTCCCAGTGTGTCCCTGTATTCTGCTTTTTTAAATAATACACCCGTTGTGGCGATGGGCATTCCCGCTATTCGGCAATGGGCGCTTAAAAAGAATATTGTTGTATCAAAGTTGCTTATGCCCCTTTCTTTTGCCGCTATTTTGGGAGGGCTCTGCACCTTAATCGGCACCAGTACCAATCTGATTACTCACGGGCTGTTGCAAAGCCACGGATTTGAGGGACTTTCCTTTTTTGAGCTGGCGTGGGTCGGAGTTCCCTGCGCGGTGGCAGGGCTGCTGTATCTCGTTTTTATTTCACCCATGCTTACACCGGCCCGCCGGGATATTCGGTACGAAGAGGAGCAAATCCGGAATCTGCTGGTGGAGATTGAGGTGAAAAAAGGAGCGGATATTATTGGAAGAACGATAGAAGAAGTGGGATTAGGTGAGTTTCAGGGCTTTTATCTTTCCCGTATTAATCGCAGAGATCTTGAAATTGCCCCCGTTCCCAAAGACGAAAAGTTACATCCGGGCGACCACCTTTTGTATGCGGCCAAGGGGGGCATTGCGGTTAAGCTGCCCGACCTGGCTGATTATTCCGGTCTTCAGGTGGTTCATCGCCCCCCACGGAATACTGAACGGGGAGCAGAAAAGCCGGAACGGGAACTTCACCAAGTGGTTGTAAAAGAAGGCTCGCCGCTGGGCGGATCTACGGTAGAAGAAGCTAAGCTCCTCGAACGGTTCGGAGCTGCCGTAACGGGTGTGCGAAGGAGAGGAAAACGTATCGATCAACCGCTTGGACCGTTTGTACTGCATCCCGGCGATGTTTTGCTGCTTGATACAAGTCGTGGATTTCGCGAAGCCCATGAGGATACCAAAGATTTTTTCCTTACAAGCGCGGCCGGGGGTGAAGCAGCCGGGGCGGAAAAAAGCATTGAAGAACATCGCTCCGGGGGAAAGAACTTATACGTCTCCGTTGCCGTACTTGTAGGCATTGTATCGCTGGTAGCCACGGGAATTGTACATATTGCGTTGGCCGGTATTTTGGGGGTCGCGGTGCTATTGAGTTTCGACGTTATCAAAGCCGGGGAAGCGCGAAAATCGGTAGACTGGACGGTATTAATCGTGATTGGGGCGGCTATTGGATTGGGCAAAGCGATGGAAGTGAGTGGCACAGCCGAACTTATAGGGCAGGGAATGGTGGACCTTACCAGCGCGTACGGGCATCGGGCAGTGTTGGCCGGGGTTGTTATTGTCACGGGGCTGCTTACCGAAATTATTACCAATAACGGTGCGGTAGCCCTGATGTTTCCCATCGCCCTGTCGGTTGCCGAGTCGCAGGGGATTGAAGCCCGTGGTCTGTTCATCGCTATTACGCTTGTTGCATCTATGTCGCTGATTACGCCCATCGGCTACCAAACCAACCTTATGGTGTATGGCCCCGGTAATTATCGGTTTACCGATTTCTTTAAAGTAGGGTTCCTTCTTGAGTTAACGCTATGGACGCTGGTCATCATTCTGGTGCCCATTTTTTGGCCGATGTGAGGGGAGAAACACCGGCCCAACGGATTGATTTGGTAACTTCATCGCAGAAGGTGAACAGATTATTGGAAGTCAAACGTATATTCAGGTTCAGAATAAGTAAAGTTGGGATCACCGAACTTTTTTAGCGTACGATAATGGGATGCTACGGCTTCGAAGAACGTGTCGTGCTGATTGTAGGGGATATTAAATTCATGGGCGGTCTGTTCTACAATGGGACTGATGGCGGGGTAGTGCACGCTGCATATTCTCGGAAACAGGTGATGCTCGATCTGGAAATTCAGCCCGCCGACAAACCAGCACAACGGTTTATTGTCGCGCGCAAAATTATTAGTGGTCACCATCTCATGAATCATCCAGTGTTCGTCAATCATATTTTCTTCGTCCGGCTCAGGATGATCAGTTTCTTCAACGACGTGGGCAAGCTGAAAGATGATGCCCAGTATCAGTCCGGCCGTCAGGTGAAGGGTTGAAAATCCAATCAACAGGTGCACCCAGGTGATATCGAGCAGAAGCATCGGCAGCACCAGCATATAGGTGTAATAGATGCCCTTTGTTAAAAACAGGATGATCCATTCGCTGACCGGATGCGTTTTGTTATTGTAAGGACCGATATTGTCTTTTAAAAAATGTTTGTAATCTTTCACAAAAACCCAGAAAAAAGAGGCCATGCTGTAGGCGAAAAAGGCCAGTATATGCTGTACGCGATGAATCGGTTTGTGTTCGGCATGGGGGGAGAGCCGGATAAAACCGGCTACTTCCAGATCTTCGTCGTGTTCGTGAATATTAGTATAGGTGTGGTGGATTATATTGTGGGTAATCTTCCAGATATACCCGTTGGCTCCCATCAGATCAAAGGTATACCCCAGGGCGCGGTTGATATACTTATTAGAAGAATAGGCTCCGTGCAGAGCGTCGTGCGATACCGAAAAGCCGATACCGGCCATCCCGATACCCATCAAAAATGTTAAAAACCACATAAAGCCAAGAGAAAATTGTCCGGAGATGATTAATGCGTAGGCTCCGAAGTAGAGGGTTAGCAATACAATGGTTTTGACAACCATCTGGCTGTTTGCATGCTTGGAGAGATTATTCTCTTCAAAATATTGGTTCACTCGTTTCTTTACCGTTTTACTGAATTCCCGGCTGGTACTATTATTAAACGTTACTTTATTGACAGCAGACATTCTCTTTTGGGGTTGAATGAAATTTCACCCTTAAGATGCTAAATATTATGCAAAGTATTGTATATAATTTTTTGAGAGGAGGTTGCTTTATGATGGTGGTCATAATGAAGCGTTCGAAAAAGCATTTCTGAAAATTGAGAACGTTGACTCGGGATGACCAATCGGATACTTTCTTTGGCAAGAGGGGTTGACAAAGGATTGTTAATACGACCAATATTTCTGCAGCATGCCATAGAGTACTACACCCGTTGCCACCGAAACATTCAGAGAATGCTTGTTTCCATATTGAGGGATTTCCACAAAGGCATCGATATAGGGCAGAAGCGCTTCGTGGATACCCGTCACTTCATTGCCAAATATCAGGCAGGCGGGACGAGCGGGGAGGGCAGCGTCGGGTAGCAGCCGGCTGTGGATGGTCTGTTCGATGCCCCAAAGAGCGTATTCTTTTTTCAGCTCTTTTAGTTTTTTAGTTGGTTCTTCTACATAGTCCCATTCTACAAACTTCTCTGCACCGATGGCCGTCTCGCTAATCTCCGGCCGGGGCGGTGTTGGGGTGACGCCCGAGCAGAGGATCTTCTTTATGCCGAAGGCATCCGCATTGCGGAACACTGCGCCTACGTTATGCAGGCTGCGCACATCATGCAGCAAGATGATCAGCTCATTCATCATGCCGGGCGTTGTGCGCGCCAGATTGCGGTTAAGAATTTCTTTGGTGGAGAGTTTTTTTGGAGCCATAAAATTTAATTTTCCTGTTCCTTACCGGGCGTTATGTGTGAAGGTATTAGTACTTTTGTATTGACACAAAAGTAATTAAAAAAACCTTGAGGGAATAAGTAATTGATTTAGCGCTTTCTTCATTTTTTTGTCTTAAAGCTTGTGGTTGGGAAGGAGACAGAGGAGGGGTGCCATGCAAAATCATCAAAATTAAAATTTGGGATAAGAACTCAGATCATAGTATTTTTAGCTCGTCATAATAAAGCAGTATTTGTCAGCTTAGAGCTGACTTTCTTATTTATAGAAACGCTATTGAATGACTTTGTTCGGAGATGTAACCTCTTCACAGCGCATACGTTGTCAGGGAGTTGTACTCCTGAACAAGAGGAATCAATGATTTACAATAAAATAAAAGTAACACCGTGGAAAAGAATTATTTGTCTCGCGAAGGTTTCGAGAAACTGGAAGAAGAATTGAGAGATTTAAAAATAAGAGGCCGCAAGGAGATTGCTGAAGAGATTGCTGAAGCACGCGCCAAGGGTGATCTTAGCGAAAACGCCGAATATGATGCGGCCAAAGAGGCCCAGGGTATGCTGGAGAAACGCATCGCCGAGCTGGAAAATGCGCTGGCCAACGCCCGTATCCTCGATGAAAAGGATATCAAAACAGATAAAGCATATTTACTCTCCACCGTAACCATCCATAATCATAAGGTGGATAAAGAAGTTAAATATACGCTGGTATCGCCTGATGAAGCAGACTTCAAGAAGAATAAGATCTCAATTGAATCGCCCATAGGAAAAGCAATACTGGGCAGCGAGGTTGGTGAAGTCGTTGAAGTGGATGTACCGGCCGGTAAATTAAAATTAGAAGTTAAAAAAATAGAACGCTCATAAATGAATATTACAGTAGTAGGAACAGGTTATGTAGGCTTGGTATCGGGAACGTGTTTTGCTGATTCTGGCAATAATGTAACCTGTGTAGATATCGATGAAAATAAAGTTAACGAGTTGCGTGAGGGGAACGTGCCGATTTACGAGCCGGGCCTCAAGACGATCTTTTCGCGGGTGATCCGCGAAGAACGCCTGTCATTTACAACGGATCTGGCAGAAGCGGTGAAAGATGCCGAAATCATTTTCCTTTGCCTGCCAACCCCGCCAGGGGCCGACGGACAGGCGGACCTGAGTGCCGTTCTGAAAGTAGCCGGTGACCTGGGTGAGCTGATTGAAGATTATAAAGTAATCGTAAATAAAAGTACGGTTCCTGTTGGCACGGCCGACCGGGTGCGTGAAGCTATTGCTGCAAAGACGGACGTAGAATTTGATATCGTCTCTAACCCCGAGTTTTTACGCGAGGGAGCGGCTGTTGAAGACTTCCGTAAGCCCGAGCGTGTAGTGATAGGAACATCCAGTGAGCGGGCCGCTGAAATTATGACGACCCTTTATGAGCCGTTTGTACGAAGTGGTAATCCCATCATTGTGATGGACGAACGCAGCTCTGAGCTTACCAAGTATGCAGCCAACGCCATGCTGGCGACGAAAATTACCTTTATGAACGAGATTGCCAATATCTGCGAAAAAGTTGGCGCTAATGTGGATAATATCCGCCGGGGCATCGGGACTGATTCCCGGATAGGAAAGCGGTTCCTGTTTGCGGGTATCGGGTATGGCGGAAGCTGTTTCCCGAAAGATGTGCAGGCCATCCACTACACGGCGGGACAGAACGGATACGATTTCAAGATTATTGATTCTGTGATGAAGGTGAATGAAGCCCAAAAGGTATCCATCGTCAAAAAGATGGAAGACTACTACGGCACATCAGATTTTAGCGGGAAAACATTTGGTTTGTGGGGACTTTCCTTCAAACCGGAAACAGATGATATTCGCGAAGCGCCTGCGTTATATATTGCAAAAGAACTGGTTGCCCGCGGTGCAAACCTAAAGGCATACGATCCCGAAGCAATAGAAACGTTCAAAAAAGCCACTTCACAAGAAGTGCTTGATAACACCACATTTGTTGGCAGTCAACAGAAAGCCATTGAAGATGTTGATGCATTGGTGATCTGCACCGAATGGAATGAGTTTCGCCGCCCGACAATCGACCGATTCCAGGATCACATGCGCGATTCCATCATTTTTGACGGCCGCAACCTGTACGATCTGGAGCGGGCACGTAAAGCGAATATTAAATATATAAGTGTAGGAAGACCCAGTATTAATGTCGAATAGAAAAGTTTTAATTACCGGAGGAGCGGGTTTTCTCGGTTCTCATTTGTGCGACCGCTTCCTTAAAGAGGGATATGAGGTGATCTGTATGGATAACCTCAGTACCGGCTCGGCTCAGAACATTGAACACCTCATCGGTAATGACCAGTTTACGTTTGTCAAACATGATGTAACCAATTTTATTCATGTTGCTGGTGAACTTGATTTGATACTTCACTTTGCTTCTCCGGCATCACCGATCGACTACCTTGAGATGCCCATTCAGACATTGAAAGTAGGTTCGCTCGGCACTCATAAAGCACTGGGGCTGGCAAAGGCCAAAGATGCACGTTTCTTGCTGGCGTCAACCAGTGAGGTATACGGTGATCCCAAAATCCATCCCCAGAAAGAAAATTACTGGGGGAATGTGAACCCGATTGGGTTCCGGGGTGTTTACGATGAAGCCAAGCGCTTTGCCGAAGCCATGACCATGGCGTATCATCGCTACCACGGCATAGAAACCCGGATTGTGCGCATTTTCAACACCTATGGGTCGCGAATGCGCATTAAAGACGGCCGGGCACTACCGACGTTTATGTCGCAGGCCTTGCAGGGCAAAGATTTGACGGTTTATGGTGATGGTTCTCAGACGCGTTCGTTCACCTATGTTGATGACCTCATTGAGGGTATTTGGCTACTGTCGCAATCCGGTCATGCAGAGCCGGTGAATCTTGGGAATCCCCAGGAAATTTCGATTTTGGAATTTGCCAAAGAGATTATTGAACTGACGGGAAGCGATAGCGAAATCGTATTCAAAGAACTTCCCAAGGATGATCCGCAGGTTCGTCAACCCGATATAAGTAAAGCGCGGGAAGTGCTGGACTGGGAGCCGCGGTTCAACCGGAAAGAGGGCCTGATGAAAACGCTTTCCTACTTCAAAAATGAAGTGGCTAAACTCAACATTTAATGTTACTTAATGCCTTCACTGGTTGATGTCTATCCATATCGCCTGAACGGGTCACCCGAATTTTTGATTCTGAAACGGGCAGTGGATAAGCAGTATGCCAATCAGTGGCGAATGGTGGGTGGAAAGGTTGCATCGTGCGAAGCCGCCTGGCAAAGCGGTTTGCGTGAACTCAGGGAAGAGACGGGGCTGTTTCCCCAAACATTCTGGACCGTGCCTTCAGTAAATCAGTTCTATGAAGCAGCCAATGATACGATACATCACATCCCGGTTTTTGCCGCCGAAGTAGCCTCAGATGCTGCAATCAATCTGAATGAAGAACATTCGGAATTCAAATGGATTGAATCGGCTGAAGTTAATACGTTGATTCACTGGCCGGAACAGCAGCGTTTGATTACGTTGATTAATAAAATTTTGACCTCACAACAAATCGTAGACGATTGGAAAATATCCCTTTAAAAATCATATTGATTTTGTTTTTGGCTGGTGTTCTAATGAGCATTACATCACCAGCGAGCGGGCAAGGTACTGCACCCAAGAATGATTACGAGTTTACCCCGGCTCCTGATGCATGGTTCAACAGCGTGGATGGTATACGGGTGGGTATCCGCCTCCGCGGACAGTACGCGGGCACGTTTAAAGAGGGGCCGCACCGCCTCGATGCCGGTCTCTGGCTGGGCACCTTTTTCCCTGATTATCCGGTGTCGTACTTTGTTTCATTTACCGAACCGATTCCGTCTATTTCAGGATTTAACAGCGAAGGCAATATTCGGCTGCGTTCCTCAATCCGCACAGGATATCACAATCACGGTATTTCATTCAACAAACGCTGGCAGCCCGGCTTCGAGGAAAAGAATTACCGGGAGCTGTCGGTAAGCCTGCGAGCCGAAAAACGGTTTGAAGATGAATATGTACTCTATCCACAGATCTGGCAAAATGAATGGCTCTACGTGGGCGGTATCGGCTTTACGCTTAATAACAACAACGGTTTGGGACGCTACCGGTTCAATACGTCCACATCTGTCAACTTTGCAGGATCGGTCGATGCATTTATCAACACGCAGGTTGATATGCAGCAGTTTATTCCGCTTGGCAATGGCTTTGCCTTCCGCGGACGCCTGTTTGCGGGGGTTTCATCGAATACCACGGCGCCGGAATATCTCTTTTCCCACAGTTTTAAGCCATATAATGAGTGGGATGAACTTGGACCAACCCGGGCTAAGGGTACCCTGCCAACGCCCTGGGTGCGTCAGGGGATCATCCACGTTGAAGGGGGCGCCAATCTGCGCGGCTATACCAACCAGGATATTGAGCAGCTTAACGACGGCGTAGCGCCGCTTTATACGTCTATGGGTGCTTTCAATGCTGAGCTCGCGTACCCAAATCCAATCAACCGCTGGCTAAAGGGCATTCCGTTTGCCGGTCTGCTTGATTTTCGAACATACCTGTTTTTTGATACGGGAACTTCGCTGGGAATTTCCGGCCTGGAAGATAACCGTGTACTGTCTGATGCCGGTCCCGGTTTTATGCTTAATCTGAATATTCCAGACTACCTGGGGAAATCGCGCGGTTTTGCCATCCGGTATGAAATTCCACTCTGGCTCTCCAATCCCCAAACCGGTGATTCTGAGTTTCAGTTTCGCAGCCTGCTCGGCATCGGCGCTGTTATTTCCCTTTAACTTTTGAGATAGCATGCTATGCCATATCTCTATATTGTTCTAAGTGCGGCCTGCTCGGTACTTATAGCCCATCTGCTAAAACTCACTGAAGTTAAATCGCTGCGTACACTACCCACGCTCACCGCCAACTACCTGTTTGCAGGCGGGGTCGCTTTTGTTATCGGGCTGCGGGATCAAACCGACTTTTCTTTGATCTATAGTAATCCGGTAATATTATTCTTTTGCCTTATTGTGGGCGCTTTTTTTATCGGCAACTTTCTGATGTACAGTAAATCAGTTCATGCAAACGGGGTAGGGGTGACGATTGCGGCCATGCGGGTTTCTTTACTTGTTCCGGTGCTGGTATCATTGTATCTATACAGGGAGTCAATTACCTGGGAGACAGCGCTGGGTATCATTTTGGTTCTTGGAGCGATGGTACTATTGGTACCCAGAAAGAAGTCGATAAAAATAGGAAAAATGAATGCGGCCTGGCTGCTGCTCCTGATATTTTTGGTTGCCGGCTTTGCCGATGCTTCCCTTAAGATATATGAAGAAGAATTCAGTCTACAGTTCAATGAACTCATATTTATGAGTTTGGTGTTTGGTGCAGCATTTTTGATTGGCGCCGGTTCTATGTTTATTCGAAAAACGGGGATGATGAAACCAAAAGAAGCCGCAATGGGTTGCTTAATCGGACTTCCCAACCTGTATTCATCTGTTTTCTTAATTTATGCGCTTGCAGATATTGACGGAGCTATTGTTTATCCTATGGTAAATGCGTTAAACGTAGCGGCCGGTACGGCACTTGGACTCTTTTTCTGGAAAGATGAAATCTCGGGATGGCAGTGGCTGGGATTGGCTGTGGCTGTCGCCGCAATAATACTACTTTTATAAATGGCTGATATAATGCAGGACATACGGCAGCGGGCAGCAAAACAAAAAAAACATATCGTTTTACCGGAAGGGGATGACCCGCGGGTGAAACAGGCAGCCCGGTTTCTGGTTGGCCAGGAGATCTGTACTGTTACCGTCCTCCAAAACAGCGAAGAAGATAAAAGCGAGGTTTTCTCTCAAATTAATATGCAGCATAATCTTCCGAATGAAGAGACCTATATTCAATCGCTGTGGGAAAAAAGAAAGCACAAATTAAGTAATATTGTTGAAGCCAAAAATTTGCTCAGGAATGCGCTCTATTATGGGGCGTCAATGGTGGATGCAGGGTTGGCCGATGGCTGTGTAGCAGGTTCGACGGCAACGACAGCAGAGGTGATTCGTGCTGCTATTCACGTTTTGGGGTTAAAGCAAGGCACATCTGTGGTTTCGAGTACATTTTTGATGGCAATGCCGGATGGTAATGTATACACGTATGCCGACTGCGGGGTTGTACCATACCCCGATGAAAATCAGTTGGCAGATATTGCAATCGATTCGGCACAAACACACCGACTGCTAACCGAACAGGAACCTAAAGTGGCGATGCTCTCTTTCTCTACCAAGGGAAGTGCGCTTCATCCACGATCGGAGCTTGTGCGTAATGCGTTGGATATTGCCCGCAAAAAAGATCCGGAGTTGATTATTGATGGGGAGCTCCAATTTGATGCGGCATTCGAACCCGGCGTTGCACAACGTAAAGCACCGGATTCAACCGTAGCCGGACGGGCAAACGTGTTTATTTTTCCCAATCTTGATGCCGGTAATATTGCCTATAAAATTACAGAACGGATGGCGGGCGCCACGGCAACCGGACCTATTTTGCAGGGGCTGGCCCGACCGATGATGGATCTCTCCCGCGGATGCAGTTGGCAGGATATTGTTAATGCCGCATGCGTTGCTATCCTGATGGAGGAATGAACGTTCAGATGATAAATTAGCTTATGTTAGCAAGTCTAAACTATCCACTGCATTTTATATGCGTTCAAAAGAACAGGTTCGAACTGATTTTAC
>JAFGWN010000119.1 GCA_016937115.1 Balneolaceae bacterium
ACAGTTACCAACTCTCCCTCATGACGAATTGCTTCTACCGGTGATATGACGGCCGCCGTACCGGCTCCGAATACTTCCTGTAATGTTCCCTTTCGGGCGGCTTCCATCACCTCGTCAATTGGCAGCCGGCGCTCTTCCACATTTATATTCCAGCTTTTAGCCAGCTGAATGACCGAATCGCGGGTTACACCGGGCAGGATAGTTCCACCCAGCGGCGGAGTGATAAGGGTATTATCAATCAGGAAAAATATATTCATCGTCCCTACTTCTTCAATGTATTTATGCTCAAACGCATCCAGCCAGAGTACCTGATCGAAACCCATCCGCTGCGCCTTGCGCGCCGGATACAGGCTGCCGGCATAATTTCCCGCCGTTTTGGCTTCCCCGATGCCACCCTGCACGGCACGCACATAGTTTTTTGAAGTGATGAGTTTTACCGGCTTTGAATAGTAAGCCCCTACTGGTGATGTGATAATATAAAATCGATAGGTTTCGGAAACCCGTGCTGATATAATTGGATCCCATCCACAAGCAAACGGCCGTATATAAAGTGCATTTCCTTCTTTTTTGGGCACCCAGTCTTTATCCAGCTTGATGAGCATACGGATGCCCTCCATAAAAATAGCTTTATCAATTACCGGGATGCACAATCGCTCGCATGACTGTACCATTCGCTCGTAATTTTTTTCCGGGCGAAACAGGTTTACCGTTTTATCATCAGCGTAATAGGCCTTGGTCCCTTCAAAAACCGACTGCCCGTAATGCAACGTATTTAATGCCGGGGTGATCTGGACCGAACCGTAGGGTTTGATGACCGGTTGCTTCCACTGCTCTTCTTCATATCGAACCTCAAGCATGTGATCAGAAAAAACGCGACCGAAACCCGGATTTTCCAAATTAACTTTATGAATGTTACTTTCATGAACTTCCCGGACTGCAATTTCAGCTAAGGCTTCCATAGATTATGATCAATTTTATTATTTTCTTTCGTATTAATTTAATAATTCTTTTATAAAAAAACTGATAAGTCTCTATTAAAATTCGATTAAAATCTAATTTTTTAATGATTTCAGTAAAAATAACCTAATTTTTTTTACAAAAAATAAGTATTAAGCGACCTCTTCTATGAAAAAAATCAACTTCATACTTCTTCTTATTTTCTTGCTCTGTTTTAACAATATTCCGCCGGGTTTCGGTCAAACGCCGCCCAAAATTCTGGATATGCAAACACGAGCAGAGGTACAAAATGAGTGGCTGGCCCATCGTTTCAACACCGTTATTCCGGAATTGATGCGCCGCGAAAATATTGATATGTGGATTGTTGTCGCCCGGGAATATAATGAAGATCCGGTCATCAAAACGATGCTGCCCGCTACATGGCAGTCGGCCCGGCGTCGAACCATACTGGTTTTTTATGATGATGGTGAATCAGTTGAACAACTGGCCGTAGCCCGTTACGATATCGGCGAATTTTTTAAGACGGCATGGAATAAAGAAGAACAACCCGACCAGTGGAAGCGACTGGCTGAGATTGTCCAGGAACGCGATCCGGAAACGATTGCCCTTAACTACTCGACTGACTTTGCCCTGGCCGACGGTATCACCAAAACACAATTTGATGAATTCAAATCGGCTCTTCCTTCAACTTATCACGACCGTATTGTGTCCGGCGAAAACCTGGCGATCGGCTGGCTGGAAACACGAACCAAACCCGAGATGCAGGTCTACCCTATGATCTGCCACATTGCACATGACATCATTGCTGAAGGGTTTTCTGAAGCCGTCATTCAACCGGGAATAACTACTACCGATGAAGTAGAGTGGTGGTACCGCGAGCGCATCCGTGAGTTAAAGCTGACGGCCTGGTTTCACCCCAGCGTTTCGGTACAGCGCAGTGATGAAGATGAAACCGGTTTCCTGGAGAGTTTCTCAAAGCGACCGGCCAAAAATGTAATTCGTCCCGGCGATTTGCTCCACGTCGATTTCGGCATCACTTACCTGGGCCTCAATACCGATACGCAGCAGCATGCCTACGTGCTTAAACCCGGTGAAACCGATGCGCCGGAAGGACTCAAAAAAGCGCTGCAAACCGGCAATCGCCTGCAGGATATTTTGACCAGCAGTTTTAAAACAGGCCGGAGCGGCAATGAAATTTTAAAAACCGCGCGTGAACAAGCTATCAGTGAAGATATTCGTCCCAGTATCTACACGCATCCCATTGGGTTCCACGGACACGCAGCCGGACCAACGATCGGGCTTTGGGATCAACAAGGCGGTGTGGAAGGAAAAGGCGATTATCCCCTCTACCCTAACACAGCCTATTCTATTGAACTCAATGCCACTGTAAACATACCTGAGTGGAATAAAGATATTCGGATTATGCTGGAAGAAGATGCCTTTTTTGATGGCGACACCGTTCGTTATATTGACGGTCGCCAAACTGAACTCTGGCTGATCCCGCGACAATAAAATGTTAAGATCCTGAGATACGTTCAGGATGACAATTTTTTAGACTTCTCTTTAATATGAGCAAACTCCAACCCTTAATTGACGAACTGCAAAAAACACCGGATGGACCGTTTTTCAATCCCTGGTTTGATCGGGACCACCAACACGACCGGCTTCCCGAGGCGCCTAAAATACGCAGGCGGCAGCTCGAAGCGTACTTGTCCGAACGTTTGCAGTCGGCCAAATACCTGTTTATTGCCGAAGCGCTTGGGTACCAGGGCGGCCATTTTACGGGGATTGCCATGACCAGCGAACGCATTTTGCTCGGGCACCATCAACCCGTGCACGGCATTCCGGCAAGGGGCACTTTTCAATCAATCCCGCGCAAACGCACCAGCAAGCCGGAGGTCAACAAGAAAGGAATGAGCGAGCCTACAGCTACCATCATGTGGAAAGCATTATACAATTTAGGTATTGACCCTTATGAAGTAGTGCTTTGGAATGCGTTGGCCTGGCATCCGTATGATCCGCAAAAAGGGTTACTCAGCAATCGTACTCCCAGCGACAGCGAACTTGAAAAAGGATTTCCATCACTGCGGGCATTTTTGGATATTTTCCCCGGTTGCAAAGTAGTTGCTGTCGGCCGTAAGTGCGAGCAAGTGCTGGATAAGTTCGGCACCGACTATATTCCAGTACGACACCCCGCGAACGGGGGCGCTCCAAAATTCAGAAACCAACTTAAAGAAATGTGGAATGCTTAAAATTTAACATTCTCAACCGGTGCTTTGCATGGCAGCTGCAATTCCATTAATACTGAGGAATAAAGCGTCCCTCAATTCTTCATTATCTTTGTCTTCTCTCCATCTTTTAAGCAGCTCGACCTGCATCAAATTGAGAGGATACGTAAACGGATTTCGAAATTGTATGGATTTCAGAATCACGGAACTATTTTCAAGTATTTCTGACTGTCCTGTTATTTTTAATATGGCATCCCGGGTTTTATCAAAATCATCTTTTATCTGCTTATCAAATTTATCTTTATCCGTGATGTCATATACCTCAGCCGTTTGAAGGTGTGTACGAGCCATCTCCCGCTGTGCATTGTCGAGTATGGTCTTGAAAAAGATCCAGTCATCGTACCAATCCTGCAGCTTTTGGAGAGTCTGTCCGTTCTCGCTGAGAAGATTTTGAAGCACATTGCCAATTCCGTACCATCCCGGAACGTTATACCTGACTTGAGTCCACGCAAACACCCAGGGAATGGCTCTTAAATTTTCGAAATCAGCGGCATCGGCTCCGCTCCTTGAAACCGGACGAGATGCAATCGGCAGCCGGCTGATATGTTCTATAGGGGTTATGGTTGTATACCAGGCCCAGAATTCCTTGTCGTCGATCAAAGTTCGATAGGCTTTCATGGATTCATTTGCCATTTTTTCCATCAGATTGACAAACTCTTCTTTCTCTGCCGTGCCTTTTTCTTCTGATACCGTGACGCGGATCATGGCATTGACAATCTGCTCAAGGTGTCGCCTGGTGATGGCAGAAAGTGAATACCTGAATGATATTACCTCACCCTGCTCGGTAAAACGAATTCTACCGTTGTTGCTAATCGGCGGCAGTGCTAAAATTGCCTGGTTCGACCTTCCTCCTCCCCTGCCGACCGTACCGCCGCGACCGTGAAACAGGCGGAAGTCAATACCATGCTCACGGCAGACCGCACCCAGTTTTTGCTGCGCTTTTTCGAGTGCCCAATTCGCCATCCAGTATCCCCCGTCTTTGTTACTGTCGGAATACCCAAGCATTATTTCCTGGAAGCTGTCCTGCGCTTTGATCTGGCGGGCATAAAGGCTATTCTCAAAAATCTCCTTCATCAGTTCATCGCAAACCTCAAGGTCTTCAATTGTCTCAAAAAGCGGTACGACTTCGATACTGCTTTCTACTTCTCCGTCATTCAAACTCCAAAGACCGGCTTCTTTTGCAAGAATAAGAACCTCCAGCATATCGCTAACACCGTGTGTCATGCTGATTATATAATTACCAAAGCTGTTTTTGTCGAGCTCAAGCAGATCACCTATGAGATGGAAAACCCCCATAATCTTTTCAGATTTATCCGAAATATTAGAGCGAATAGGGCACAGCGGCCGTGGATTTGAAAGCTCTTCCGTTAAGAGCTTCACCTTTTCTTCTTCCGAGAGCTCAGCATATTGATCAGAAACTTCTGCCAACTGCAGCAGTTCCGAAATGGTCTCTTCGTGCAAACGACTGTGCTGTCTGATATCAAGGGCAGCCATGTGAAAGCCGAAGGTCTTAGCACGAATAATCAGGTCATTGACCTTTCCTTCACGGGCAACGTTTTCGAGTCCGTTTTCCTCCAGGCTTCTTTTAATCAAATCCAGGTCGTTCTGAAAATCTTCAGCTGTATAATCGGATGACCTGCTGATCACCTTATTTTTATCGTTTTCTTCAATAGCCTCAAGCTGTCTTCGAAGCTTTTGCATGATATGCGTTATTTTTCTTCGATAAGGCTCCTGACTGTATAATCGGTTAAACCGCTTTGAGAGGGGCACGATTTTATCATCTTCCCGGATTGATTTTTCAAGCTCATTCGAAATTTCGAACTGGTTTTTCGAAATGCTCAAATACCTTCGCAACTTATCCAACTCATCGACATAGAGCCGGAGAATACTTTGTCGCTGCTCCATTATGGTATTCCAGGTCACTTCTTCGGTTACGTTCGGGTTGCCGTCACGATCACTTCCTATCCAGGATCGGTATCGCAAGACAATCGGCAGCTCGGGCGACTCATCATAATACGTTTCAAAGGCGTGACGGAAATCTTCATAGAGCACCGGAACGGTTTCCCAAATAGAGTTCATGAAATAATACATTCCGTTTTCAACCTCGTCTTCTACCGTAACTTTTTCGGTTCTCACTTCATCCGTAGCCAGCAATAGATTGATCTCGTTAAGTATTTCAGCTACCATATTATCTCTCTCTTCCGGCGTGAAAGATTCATCCTCCAATCGGCTGATCATAGAGGTAATATGCTGCTGTTTCACCAATACACTATGTCTCCTCGCTTCGGTAGGATGTGCAGTTATTGTGGGCTGTATGTCCAGCTTGCCGATAACGTTGAGCGCATCTTCATAACCGAAGCCTGATTCTTTAAGGCGGTAAACAGCTTCAGCAATGCTTTCCGAGCGTGGGTTTTCGGGACTGGTATCGAAGGCCCGCTGACGATTTATCCTGGTAATTTCATGCTGCTCCAGAGAGTTCACCAGATGAAAAAAGGCAGTATTATTTTTCAAGAACTTGATGATATCAGAAGTATCGTATTCCCGAATTTTATTCTGCAGTGTATTAAAGCTGCCCTCCTCATCTTCGTCAAAAGCTTTAGCAGCCAACTTGGGTAATGAGGTCATTTCATTAAAAAAATCTTTGCTCTCTTTATCCGTAATCACCTTTTCAAGAAATTCTGCCAAAGATTTAATTTTACTGCCAAGATGTTGGCTGATCCCGCTTTTCTGTTCAAAGTGAGCTATAATTTCTTCTTTCATTTAATCGGGTTTAAATAATTATATTCTGATGCTGTTGGAACTATAATCGGGTTCCTGCTAAAATCGTTGGAGTTATCACCAGTTAAACTGCCTGCTTGAATTAAACTATTTAAGGTTTAATTCAAAAATGCAGTAACCCGTTCATTTTTAAAACGTCTGATAATCCTTAAAACTATGAAAACCCGATGCCCCTGGTGTGAAAACACATCTGATGCCTATGTAAAATACCATGATGAAGAATGGGGCGTACCCGTTTATGATGACAAAACCCAGTTTGAATTTCTTATTCTGGAAGGCGCCCAGGCGGGCTTAAGCTGGAGTACCGTCCTCAAAAAAAGAGAAGGTTACCATAAAGCATTCGCCGGTTTTGACGTCGAAAAAGTAGCTTGCTTTGATGAACAAAAGATTCAGCAGATGCTGCAAAATCCGGAAATTATTCGCAACAAGCTCAAAGTTCGCTCTGCCATAAAAAATGCACAGCTTTTCATTGAAATACAGGAAGAAGCGGGCAGTTTTAGCGAATATATCTGGTCGTTCGTAGGCGGTTCACCCATTCAGAACCGTTGGGAAAATATGAACCAGGTGCCCGCTACCACGAAAGAGTCAGACAAGCTGGCAAAAGATCTGAAAAAGCGTGGATTTAAATTTACCGGCTCAACTATTATGTATGCCCATATGCAAGCCACGGGGTTGGTCAATGATCATCTTACCAGCTGTTTCCGATATGATACAATAAAAAAGATGGGATAACCGCTATTAAGTAATTATTAACTATCTAATTAGCATTAGCATAATTGCGCATTTTTTTTATTTTAAGACTGACTAAAATCAAGAAATAAATTTGTCTCGTCATGCGATCTATGTTCACTCTTAAGGAAGTAGCTGAAATGCTGGATATGTCTGTTTCTGAAGTGGAAAGCGAGATTGACAACGGCTATTTAAGCTATTCATTTGAGAATGGGAAAAAACGCGTAACCCTTTATGATCTGGAAAAATATATGGGTGCTGAGCAAACCCGGAAAATTACGCAGGATTATTTGAGTACAGAAGAAAATTAGCTTTTTTAATCCGGTATTATCCCCTCTGTTTACCTTTTCGTGTTTACCCGTAACATCTGCTACTCCCTTTCGTATTAAAAACTCTTACCACTACAATAATAGCCTTTAGGGTAAGATTTGAATGGTTTTTGTTTTAAATATTGTAAAACCCATTCGCAAATTACATATTCTATAACTACTCAATTTAAATCTAAAATCAGGAGTATCATGAAGCTGAATAAATCCATTTATGCGTTGGGATTGCTGGCGCTTCTTTTTTTGCCTTTTCATCAGGCGGGGTATGCGCAGTCGCTCAACGATTTCGAAGAAAAAGTAACCGAATTTACCCTCGATAACGGGCTTACCTTTATTGTTGTAGAGCGTCCGGTGGCGCCGGTCGCCAGTATGGTAAGCTTTGTGGATGTCGGCGGGGTTGATGAACCTATCGGGCACACCGGCATCGCCCATATTTTTGAACATATGGCATTTAAGGGAACCCCAACTATTGGCACCAGCAACTGGGAACAAGAGAAGCCGCTGCTTCAAAAATCGGATGAAACGTATCAAGCGTGGCTGGCCGAAAAATACAGCCCGCAACCCGACTCGGCACGTATGGAAGAGCTGTGGAGCGAATTCAAGGATTTGCAAGAACAAGCCGGCCAATATGTGAACAACAACGAATTTTCTCAGATTATAGAACGCAATGGCGGCACCGGGCTGAATGCAGGTACCGGTTATGATCAAACCGTTTACTTCTACAGCCTTCCCGAAAACCGCATTGAATTGTGGTTCAGCCTTGAATCTGACCGGTTCAAGAATCCGGTATTTCGCGAGTTTTATACCGAAAAAGAAGTTGTCCGCGAAGAACGGCGCATGCGCACCGAATCGCAGCCGGTCGGCCGCCTGGTTGAAGAGTTTTTAGCTGTAGCCTATACCGGCCACCCGTATGGACGTCCCGTTGTGGGTTGGAATTCCGACATCACCGCAACTACAATGGAAGACGCCCGCGAATTCTATAACAAATATTATGTGCCTAATAATATTACAATAGCCATTGCCGGCGATGTGGATCCGCAGAAAATTAAAGATATGGCTGAAACCTACTTCGGTGATATGAAAACCGGGCCCGAACCACCGCCCGTTTACACAAAAGAGCCCGAACAACGCGGCGAACGTCGCTTTACCATTCAGGGGCAATCACAACCCTTCATGCTGATGGGATATCATACCGTGCCCCAGGACCATCCCGATTTTGATGCGCTTCAACTACTGGGTTCTATTCTTTCAGGTGGACGTACTTCCGTGCTGTACAAACGCATGGTGGAAGAAGAAAAAACAGCGCTGGCCGTTCAGGCTTTTAACGGATTCCCGGGCACCAAGTACGAAAGCATGTTTGCTACATTTGCCGTGCCCAACCAGGGATTTAGCGTAGACACGCTTGAAGCGACCATCCTGGAAGAGATTGAAAAAATTAAGAATGGTAATATTGATGCGGATGCCCTCGAACGAGCCCGTACCAACGCACGCGCAAGTTTGGTTCGCAGCCTCGACTCTAACTCCGGTATCGCCCAGCAACTGGCAAGTACCGAAGCGCAACAGGGCGACTGGCGCAAGCTCTTTACCGACCTGGAAGATCTGCAAAACGTAACGCTTGATGATCTTCAGCGCGTTGCAAAAGATTATTTGACGAAAGATAACCTTACTGTTGGAGCGATTGTAACCAAAAATGATGAGGATGTTACCGATGCTACACGATAAAAAACGCTTACTCTTTTTGAACGCTTTAAATACTACTATGATGAAACACCTAACCCTTTTAGCTGTCATGCTGTTTTTTGTAGCCTCTGTTTCGCACGCGCAAAAACAGTATGACGAACTCGAGTTCCCTGAACTCAATGAATTCAATGAGCCGAATGTAGAGACTTTTACAACCGACAACGGCATTAAGTTTTTTCTGCTCGAAGATAAAGAGCTGCCGCTTATCGATGTAAGCGTGGATATTCGCACCGGCGGCGTGTTGGTGCCAAACGAAAAGACCGGCCTTGCTTCCCTTACCGGTGAAGTAATCCGATCCGGGGGAACATCCAAATACCCGGCCGACAGTCTTAATCAACTGCTCGAAAACAACGCAGCCAACATGAGCAGCTATATCGGCTTTACCGGCGGTGGAGCAAGTATGAATGTGTTAAAAGAAGACTTCGACGAAATGCTTCCCGTTTTTATTGATATGCTTACCAATCCAGCCTTCCCGAAAGACAAAATTGACCTGGCCAAAACGCAGGCAAAAACCGGAATTTCCCGGCGCAACGACAGTCCCGGACAGATTGCCAACCGCGAATTTGACAAGCTTATTTATGGCCCGGATTCCAAATACGGGCGTACCACAGAATACGCTACCATCAACAATATTACCCGTGAAGATATGGTTGAGTTTCATGACCAATACTACACCGGTAAAAATATACAGGTGGGTGTTGTCGGTGATTTCGACACCGAAGCAATGAAGGAAAAACTACAGGCCGCTTTTGGTGATATTCCGGCGGGTAAAGAAACCGACCTCGCTTTTCCCGAAGTGGATTATAATTTTGAGAACACCATCAACCTGGCTGACAAACCCGATGTAAACCAAAGCACGGTATACTTGGGCCACATCGGTGGTATGCGCGACAACCCCGATTATGCTGAAGTTCAGGTAATGAACAATGTGCTGAGCGGTGGGTTCTCCGGACGCTTATTTCAGAAAGTGCGAACCGACCTTGGACTGGCATACTCTGTTGGCGGTCAATATGGCATGGGCAACACCTTTTATCCCGGTCAGTTTTATGTACAGGTTCAAACCAAGACCGAAACTACGGCTGAAGCGATCGATGCCATCATTGCAGAGATCAAACGCCTGCAGAATGAACCCATTTCTGAAGAAGAGTTGCAAGATACGAAAGACCAATTCCTTAACTCGCTGGTATTCCGCAATACCAGCTATGAGCAGATCCTAAACCGACGCATGAATAACGAATACCGCGGCCTTCCCGAAAACAGCTTTGAAGAGTTTGTTGAAGGTGTGAAAAACACCACGGTAGAAGATGTCCAGAAAATGGCACAAAAATATCTGCACCCGGAAGAGATGCAGATCCTGGTTGTAGGCAATAAAGAAGGCCTTGGTGATCAGCTGCAAAAGTATGGCAATGTCAATGAGCTTGACATCAGCATTCCGCAACCCGGCCAGGATGAGCCGAAAGAAGAGGTACAGGGCGATGCTGAAAAAGGCCGTGAATTGCTCAATGCCATGGCAAACGCCATCATTGCACCGGGCACTGAGTTGAATACGCTGGCTCTTTCAGGAGAAATTACTATAACTCAGGGAGGGCAGAGCCAGAAGCTGCCGGTTACTCTGAAGATGGACTACCCCGATGCCGTAGAACAAAACATCACGACGCCCGGCGGTACCATGAAGCTCTCTTACAAAGATGGCAAAGGAACCATGACTATGGCTGGTCAGGAGCGCCCTATGCCGGCACCAATGGTATCAAACCTAAAAGAAACACTGAACCGAAGTATCGTGGCTATTGCCCTAAATGCGGACAGTTTAAACCCACAGTTCCTGGGAACCGAAGAAGTTGATGGCACCACATACAACAAAATTAGTGTAACTGTTAATGATAAAGACATCTCGCTGCTTCTCGATCAGCAGACAAATCTACCCGGGATGATGCAATATCAGCAGTTTAATCCCCAGCAAGGAGCGCAAGTGGCTGTCGAAGACCGCTACTCCAACTGGAACTCCGGCGGCGGTGTCACATATCCCTATAAGCAAGTCACTTTTGTTGATGGCAATAAAACGGCCGAGGCGGTTTATACAACGCATGAAGTCAATAACAAAGAGTAGATGTAAATTACAAATGGTTATATTCAATAGCCCGGGATTAAAACCCGGGCTATTAATAAATTTTTAAAAGATGAATAACGATAAATCAGCTTCCGAAAATAAAAATAATATAGGCACAGGCATTGCCATTGGCGTTGCTATCGGAACAGCCATTGGTGCTTCAACCGGCAATATGGGAGTGTGGGTTGCATTAGGCATTGCTTTAGGCACCAGTATTGGTATGACGATGAATAAAAATGCACGTTGCTAAAACGCAGGCTATAATACGCACTACCTCCCAGCCAGTGATTGTCTCACTATATCTTTGCTCTGTGCTGGCCGGTGCTTGTTAAAAAGATCAGTAACAATACGTGCCGGATCGGCAATTTCTTTTAGCGAGATGATCGCCTTCTGTTTCAGCCAGTTCCAAATGGCATGTTCTTGCCCCTCCAGCGATGTCAAAATTGTTATGCCCATCTGCTCCAGAGCCGCGGCATTACAGAGCTGTTCATATTGATTT
Source organism: Balneolaceae bacterium (assembly GCA_016937115.1). Taxonomy (GTDB): domain Bacteria; phylum Bacteroidota; class Rhodothermia; order Balneolales; family Balneolaceae; genus SMO-BIN1. The sequence goes on from JAFGWN010000119.1 coordinate 11,425, forward strand.
CGAATCGGAACCGCCAGCAATTTTTTGCCCAGGAACATGGCTTCCGAACACATCTCAAACCCGGCGCTGGTCATCACCCCGCTGCACAATTCTACACTTTCTAAAAATTTCTTGTGACTCACCGGGCGCAGCCACACATTACTCAATTGTTGTGGTTTACAGCAACCGGAAGAAAAAATGTGCCAGTCAATTTGCGGAAATTTTTGCAGTATCCGCGCGAGTGCCATCGGGTGGTACGCAGGCATGTAAACCGTAATATGATTTTCATTGACTGGATTGAGCTCTTGTATTTCTTCCCGGATAAGCGGAGGTTCAATAGAATGGTCGTATCGCTTGAAATGAAAACCAATAACCTCATCGGTAGGCGCAAACCGTTGCAGCAATTGTTCGGCGATGATGGATTGCCTGGCCGGCCGTGGTGTCTGTTGAGAAATAAACGCCGCCTGATGGCTCATCGAAATACTTGGAACCCCGGCGATACGCGCTGCCCAAGATGATACCGGTTCATAATCGCTGATCACCAAATCGTATTTCTCAAGCGGAATTGACTGAATATCACTGATAAATCGAATGGGCTTAAACTGCCGGAGCGTTTCAAGAATAGCCACCCCGCCGTTGTTGTCGTATTTAAGGCTGATGCCCCGCTTGCGATAGGTGATGTCATTTTCCAGCTCCAACTGGCAGGCATACCCACTAATGAGCACATCCACGGCCGCATGTTTGCACAGTTCCGGCAGCAGCTCCCTGGCCCGGCTGATGTGCCCGTGTCCCGTGCCCTGTATGCCGTAGAGAATATTCATCCAATCATCATTTCATTGCGCGGAACGTTGCGAAGCGGTATCCGTACCGGCGCTTCCTTGTCAATAAAATCATCTTCATTATACTTATACATACTCCAGTCGCCGTCGTACTCGAGGGCTGTCAGATTTTCGACCCAGTCGCCCGAGTTCATATAAATACATGAACCGTTCTCATTCTGGTAGCCCCGTATTTTAGGTTGATGGATATGCCCGCATACCACATAATCGTAGCCATTTTGAATGGCCAGATCCATCGCCGCTACCTCAAAATCATCAATAAACCGGACGGCCTTTTTTACGCTGTCTTTAATGCGTTTTGATAACGAAATCTTGGATCGCCCCATCTTCTCAAGCAAGTGATTAACCGCCTTATTTAACAAGATGAGTAAATCATATCCATGTCCACCTATTTTGGCAATCCATTTGGTATGTTTCATGGTGATGTCAAAAATATCCCCATGAAAAAACCAGCAACGCTCGCCGTTCAGCTCCAGCACCAGCTTGTCTTTTACAAAGAGCGGGCCAATCTGCAGGCTGGATATTTTTCGGAGTACTTCATCGTGATTGCCCGTTAAATAGTAGATGTCGGTACCGTTGGAAAGCATACGTAGAAAACATTTTACCACGTTCATGTGGGAAACCGGCCAGAAATATTTTTTAAAATTCCAGATGTCAAAAATATCTCCATTCAATATCAATATGCGTGGTTCAATAGAATTAAGATATTGCGCCAATTCAACTGCATGGCACCCTACCGTACCCAGATGCAAGTCGGATAGCACAACTATATCAACAGAACGTTTTACCATAAACGCGATCGGTTTTTGTTTAAATAAACCAATGCATGTTATGATGAGATAGTCCTATTGTTAGGGATTTATCAAACTTATGTTAACGCAACATTACCTGCCGCTGCCCCTTCGCCCAGGATCCAACCGGCTTCACAAACATTTATTCTAATATTTTCGCAAGTTTTTGTAGTATGATAAACTGCAAAAACTCAATTAATTCATTCCTTATGGCTTCCAACAATAAATCCAAAATAGTGCACATTCATCTTCCAAAAGACGAAGTTTTTAAAACCACGCTTACGGCTGGCCAACATGAACTCATTGCCGATGAGCCGGAAAACGTCGAAGGCGGACAGGATCAAGGGCCCGATCCGTACGATTACCTGTTGATGTCGCTCGGCTCCTGCACCGTCATGACCGTAAAAATGTACGCACGGCGTAAGGAGTGGGCATTGGATGATGTATTTCTGGAACTAAAACACAACAAACATCACGATGAAGACTGTAAAAACTGCGAAAAAAAGGAGAGTAAAATTGATGTGATCCGGAAAGAACTGATTATCGAGGGCGATGTATCGGACGAGCAATTGGATAAGCTGCTCGATATCTCCAAGAAGTGTCCGGTTCATCGAACGCTGTTGAGCGACATCAAAATTGAGAGTTCGATTACCAAAAAATAGAACCGAACTCTCATTCTGAGCCTAACGGATGAAATTGAAGAATCTCTTTTTCATGAACATCTTTTACTCAAGAGAGCCTTCATTACATTCAGGTTTATAGGAAAATACCCATAATTAGATAGGAGCCACCTCAAAGGTGGACCCCATCTATATATTTGAAGGCCTACTCAACGGCTGCCGGCTCTTGCCCTTCACTGTAGGCATCCATCGGTACACAGCTGCACATCAGGTTGCGGTCACCATAGGCATCATCCACCCGACTGACGGCCGGCCAGAATTTGTTATAACGCAGGTAATCGAGCGGGAAAACCGCCTTTTCACGGCTGTACCCAAAATTCCAGTCTTCAGCCAATGCAACACGCTGCGTGTGGGGCGCATGTTTAAGTACGTTGTCGTCGGCATCGGTTTTTTCTTCTTCGACTTCCCGGATTTCTTCCCTAATAGAAATCATCGCCTCACAAAACCGGTCCAGTTCTTCTTTTGATTCGCTTTCGGTCGGTTCGATCATGAGCGTGCCGGGCACCGGGAACGACATCGTCGGTGCGTGAAAGCCGTAGTCCATCAGACGCTTGGCAACATCAACCGAATCAATCCCCACCGACTGTTTAAAAGGACGTAAATCCACAATAAATTCGTGTGCCGTGCGGCCGTTTTTGCCGGTATATAGTACCGGGTAATGGTCTTTCAGCCGGTCTTTTAGATAGTTCGAATTAAGAATAGCCATTTTCGTAGCCTGGGTCAGTCCTTCGGCGCCCATCATTTTAATGTAGGCATACGAAATGGTGAGGATGCTGGCACTGCCCCACGGGGCTGCAGAAATACCGTGAATGGCATGCTCCCCTCCTGTTTTAACTATCGCATTGCCCGGCAAAAATGGCTTCAATTTTTCATTTACACCAATCGGACCCACGCCCGGCCCGCCGCCGCCGTGCGGAATACAGAATGTCTTGTGAAGGTTCAGATGGCATACGTCCGCCCCAATCTCAGCCGGGCTGGTGAGCCCAACCTGCGCATTCATGTTCGCTCCGTCCATATAGACAAGCCCCCCATTTTTGTGAATGATCTCACAAATTTCTTTAATGTCTTCTTCAAAAACGCCGTGCGTTGACGGATAGGTGATCATCAAAGCGGCCAGATTTTCCCGATTCGCTTCCACCTTTTGCCGCAGATCATCCAGGTCGATATTGCCGTGATCATCGCATTTTGTTACCACAACATCCATCCCGGCCATCACCGCACTGGCGGGGTTGGTACCGTGAGCAGAATCGGGGACTATCGTTACATTGCGATGTTCTTCCCCGTTGTGTTTGTGATATGCACGAATCGCCATCAAACCCGCGTATTCGCCCTGCGCCCCGGAATTGGGCTGCAACGAAACGGCCTCAAAACCAGTAATAACCTCCAGCTGACGTTCCAATGCTTTAAACAATTGCTGATAACCTTCAGCCTGATTTTCCGGCGCAAATGGGTGCAACTGACCAAATTCCGGCCACGTTAATGGAATCATTTCAGCCGTGGCATTCAGCTTCATTGTGCAAGACCCCAGAGATATCATCGAGTGCACAAGCGACAAATCCTTGTTTTCCAACTTTTTCATGTAACGGAGCATCTCGTGCTCGGAATGATACAGGTTAAAAACCGGGTGCTCCATGTAGCCGGAAGTCCGCTGCAGTGACTCAGGAAAATCGATGGACACCTCTTTCGCCGTTTGACCGGCAGAGAATTTCAGTTCTGAACCTGTAGCTTCAGCAAAGATATCGAGCACTTGCTGCACATCATCCAGATCTTTTACCTCATCAAAGGCGATGCCGATACGGGTATCATCAAAATACCGGAAATTTATATCGTGCTTTAAGGCCCGCTGGCGAATAGACTGCTTCATATCGGCACTTTCAACTTGTACGGTCAGAGTATCAAAGAAATGTTCATTTTTGATCTTAATACCAAGCTGACCAAGCCCTTTTGCCGTAATTTTTGCAAGGCCGTGAATACGCGCAGCAATACGCTTCAATCCCCCGGGGCCGTGATAAACACCATACATTCCGGCGATAACGGCCAACAAAACCTGTGCCGTGCATATATTTGAGGTCGCCCGTTCGCGCCGAATATGCTGCTCGCGTGTTTGCAGCGCCATGCGATATACCGGATTTCCTTCATCATCCTGGGTAACGCCAATAATGCGTCCCGGAATTTTGCGCTTGTAATTTTCATCTGTCGCAAAATAAGCCGCGTGTGGCCCGCCATAACCCATCGGCACGCCAAAACGCTGGGTGGTACCTACCACGGCATCCGCGCCCATTGCTCCGGGTGATTTTAAAAGTGTGAGGCTGAGCAGATCCGCAGCAACCACCACCTGGTTTCCCTGCTCCTTCGCGGCAGCAATCAAGCTGCTGTAATCGTGCACCGAACCGTCCGTTCCCGGATACTGCAACAAAATACCGAACAGCCGGTGGTCGGTCACGTCAAGTTCGGTATGGTCACCAACCACGACTTCAATCTTCTGCGACCGTGCACGCCCTTTCAGTACATCGATGGTTTGTGGATGACACAGTTCTGAAACAAAAAACTTTTCGGCCCCCTTTCGCTTTGCCCCTTTCCGGGATGAGTGAAACATACTCATAGCCTCGGCTGCGGCTGTGCCTTCATCAAGCAGCGAAGCATTCGCCAGTTTCATGCCGGTGAGGTCAGATACCATCGTCTGAAAATTGATCAGTGCCTCTAATCGTCCCTGGGCAATCTCTGCCTGGTATGGTGTGTATGCCGTGTACCATCCGGGATTTTCAAGAATATTTCGCTTGATAACATTAGGAGTGAGGGTATCATAATATCCCATCCCGATAAATGATTTCTTTACCTCATTTTTGGAAGCCATTTCCCTGAAATCATCCAGGAAACGATACTCGCTCATCGGCTCATCCAAAGCCATCGGTTTTTTAAGCCGGATATTCTGCGGAATGGTCTGATCAATCAGTTCATCAAGGGAGTCCGCGCCGACTTCGGCAAGCATTTCATTTGTTTTTTCTTCATTCGAACCGATGTGGCGATGCAGAAATCGTTCTTTATCGAAATTGATACTCATTTATTAACAGGCGTTTAAATAGAAATTCAATTAGGCAGAGAGCAGAAGATGATAAACAATATTTTCTCGCTTAAAATTCTGAAAATTAAATTCAGAATAATAGCTCCTAAAATAAAAAACCCTGACTGAAATTAATAGCTCTGATCTTTATAAAATTGTACGCAAAAATCAAACCTATGAG
>JAFGWN010000001.1 GCA_016937115.1 Balneolaceae bacterium
AAAAAACAGTAGGTATGGGAATATTTAATAACGATAAAAAAGGAAAACCGCCACATACCTGGTATCCCGATATTCTGCACTGGCAGGAAGGGGATGAAATATATTGTTGGGGTATTATGTCGGCTTTGGGCTGGATGAACTTTAGCATGGCCACCTATCATAAATATATAGATTCGCTTTCGGGAACAGCAAAAGGGACTTTTTATTATAAGAGTGTTGATGAACAGGGAACTATTTTTCTTGAAGATAAAAATGGTAATATTGTAGAGTTCGAGTTTTGGAGATTTATTAAAAAAGCTCGTAATGAAAGTCTTAAAAGTCGTCAAATAGAAGGACGAGTCAAACAATCAAAGGAATACATGGAACTGATGGATGAATTTCAAAAAGCATTTAATGAACTACAAGAGTCTGATAATTCTCTACATAGATTGGGAGAACCAGAAGAGCAATCGAGCCAATCAAATAAAAATGACATACGACGAAAACAAAAAAACTAACCCCCTATATTTTCACCAATAGAAACAAATTAATCTGTTAGAAATCTGGCCTAAATAACACTCAATACCATGAAAGTACTAAGCTATACTGAAAACAATTGGCAAAAAGAAGGCAGCGTAACTGATCTCATAAGCGCTGTGACGGGTGATCCGGTTGCTCAAATGGTGGAAGCAGATTTAGATTATAAAGCAGCTTGCGAATATGCTCGTAGTACTGCAGGCCCGGCTTTGCGCGAAATGTCGATTCATGAGCGAGCCTTTAAGATTAAGTTTTTGGCTCAATATTTGTTGGAGCGTAAAGAAGATTACTACGAGCTTTCAACCCACACCGGCGCCACCCGCCGCGATTCCTGGATTGATATCGAAGGTGGTATCGGGGCCATGTTTGTACTTTCCAGCAAAGCACGTCGCGAGCTATCCGACCTGCCCTATCACGTTGAAGGCAGCCATGAGCGACTGTCGCGTGGCGGCACGTTTGTAGGCCAGCATATTTGTGTGCCTTTTCATGGCGTAGGCGTTCATATCAACGCCTTCAACTTCCCGGTCTGGGGCATGCTCGAAAAACTGGCTCCATGTATCATGGCAGGTATGCCGGCGATTATTAAGCCATCGCCGATTGGATCCTATCTGGCTTACAGTGTATTCAAGGATATGGTAGAATCTAAAATTCTACCCGAAGGAGCGATCCAGTTTATCGCTGCCGACAGGCCTGGTGACCTGCTCGATCACCTCACCAGTCAGGATGCCGTTGCTTTCACCGGCTCTGCAGATACCGGACGAAAACTAAAAGCGCATCCCAATATTGTGGCCAACAGCGTGCGCTTTAACCTTGAAGCGGATTCACTTAATTGTTCTATTCTGGGGAGTGATGTGATGCCCGATATGCCGGAATTTGACCTTTTTATCAAAGAAGTTGCCAACGAAATGACGGTTAAAACCGGGCAAAAGTGTACGGCTATTCGCCGTACTATTGTCCCCCAAGATCGGATTGATGATGTTGTTAAAGCACTAAAAGAGCGGCTGTCCAAAACGACGATTGGTGATCCTGCAAAAGAAGAAATTAAAATGGGACCGCTTGCCAGTTCACTACAGGCCGAGCGCTTTAATGAACAGATCTCCAACTTGCTGGAACATACCGAATCGGTTTATACCAACGGCCACGAACAACATAGCGGTGCTTTTGCGGAACCCAAAGTACTGCTTTGCCATAAGCCCATGGAAGTGGATAATGTACATCGCATTGAAGCTTTTGGCCCCATGACAACTGTTATGCCATATGAGAATAATCAACAAGCCATCCAGCTGGCAAACAAAGCAGACGGTTCGCTTGTCGGCTCGCTGTTTACTGCAGATGATTCCATCGCCCGTGAGATAACGCTGGGCTGCGCGCCCTACCACGGACGTTTTATGATCATCAATCGTCATTCGGCCGAAGAATCGACCGGTCATGGTTCGCCCATGCCACATCTTACGCACGGCGGGCCCGGAAGGGCCGGCGGTGGCGAAGAACAGGGCGGCGCCCGCGCGGTGATCCATAATATGCAGCGGGTCGCCTTGCAAGGGTCTCCGACAACACTCACCGAAGTAACAAATCAATACATTAAAGGGGCCGAAACTAAAGAGGCTGAAACGCATCCATTCCAGCAGTATTTTGAAGATCTCGAGGTCGGTGAAGCGCTGACTACGGAAAAGCATACGGTGACCAAAGAAGATGTCGAGAATTTCGCTGAGCTTTCCGGTGATCATTTTTATGCTCATACAGATCCTGAAGCTGCTTCACGGTCGCTGTTTGAAGAGATCGTTGCTCATGGATATTTTGTGCTTTCACGGGCCGCCGGTTTATTCGTTCACCCCGATGAAGGTCCGGTTATACTCAATTATGGATTAGAAAATCTTCGCTTTTTGGCCCCGGTACCACCCGGTGATACGATCCAGGCAAAGCTGATTGTAAAGCGAAAAACCGTTCGCCAAAAGCGAGCGAGCGACAAATTTATTTTTGGGGTTGTTTACTGGGATGTAGAGGTAACCAACCAGGATGATGAGCTCGTTGCTGATTATACGATTTTGACCCTGGTAAAACGCCGTAACAAGCTGGATATAGATATTTTTGAAGATGAGTAATCTCAATACTATTTAACACTAATTTTAAAATCTAACATACTTTATAAATTCAATGTCAGAAAACGGATCCATCACCTTATCCACTGAAAACAAAATTGGAACTGTCGAATTTTATCACCCCAAAGGCAACTCATTGCCGGGCAAATTATTAAGAGAACTCGCTAAAAAAATAACCGCGGCCGGGCAAGACGATGATATCAATGTTGTTGTTATAAGAAGCAAGGGTAATGGCGCTTTTTGTGCCGGTGCCTCGTTTGATGAGCTTATGGCGATCGACAACTTTAAAGAAGGCAAACACTTTTTTATGGGCTTTGCACTTGTACTTAACGCCATGCGGGAGTGTCCTAAATTGATCATTGTTCGCGTACAAGGTAAAACAGTGGGTGGCGGTGTCGGTATTGCATCAGCCGGAGATTATACCATTGCGCATAAATCTGCATCAGTCAAGCTTAGCGAACTGGCTCTCGGAATCGGACCTTTTGTCGTTGGTCCGGCTGTAGAACGTAAAATTGATGATGCGGCTTTTAGCACCTTGTCTGTCGATGCCCGAAACTGGTACGATGCCGAGTGGGCTTATCAAAAGGGGCTTTTTGCCAAGGTCCTGGACTCACACGACGAGCTGGATAAAGCGGTACATGATCTTGCATCCGATCTGACCAGAAGCAGTCCAAAAGCTATGAAAGAGCTTAAGAATACACTGTGGCAGGGAACCGACCACTGGGATGCCCTTCTTGAACAACGTGCAGCCATAAGCGGCGAGCTGGTGCTCTCAGACTACACAAAAAAATTTATCGCCGATTTTAAGAAGAAATGAAGGTTGCTGATGTCCAAACAAAGCTGAGAGAAATAGCCGATCCAGTAGTAGCTGAGCATTCGCAACGCTTTTTTAAAACGGGAGCCGGTGAATATGGCGAGGGCGATCAGTTTTTGGGTATTCGAGTGCCGGATATCAGAAAAATAGCAAAACGATTTGAAAAACTATCGCTGATCCAAATTGAAAAGCTTCTCCACTCCGGCTACCACGAAGAGCGCTTATGTGCATTAATCATCTTGGTGAATAGGTTCAAAAAAGCGAATCCTGCAGAACAAGAACGCATTTATAAACTTTATTTAGCAAATACTTCATACGTAAATAACTGGGATCTGGTTGACACTTCAGCCTACAAAATTGTTGGGCCTTACCTTGAGGACAGAAATCGAGATGTGTTGTATGATTTAGCTAAGTCTGACAACCTGTGGGAGCGGCGCATTGCCATTATAAGTACGTTATATTTTGTCAATAATAATGATTTTAAAGATACGCTGGCAATTGCAGAAAAGCTTTTAGATGATAATCACGATTTAATCCATAAGGCTACCGGATGGATGCTTCGGGAGGTGGGAAAAAGAGATCAAGAAAAAGAAGAAAGTTTTTTAGAAAAACATGCGTCACAAATGCCCCGGACTATGCTGCGTTATGCAATCGAACATTTTTCCAATGCAAAACGTAAGCTATACTTAAACCGCTAACTATTTGCATGACCTCTCCGCATTAGAAGACACTCCGTTCCTGCCCTATCATATTCGTAAAAGTAATCGAAAATATCGTTCCCCGGGTTGATGTCTCTACATCCAGATCCCCTTCCAACTGCTTCACCAACGTTTCTACGAGTGTAATGCCAAGCGAATCGCGAGCCTGATCCGGTTCATAACCCTTCATGCCAATTCCATTATCTCTTATCTGCAATGTTATTTCATCATCTATTGAAGTGAAAGAAATCTCAATTTTACCGGATTCCCGACCAATAAACGCATGTTCATAGGCATTACTGACCAATTCATTCAAAATTAGCCCACAGGGAATGCCTTGGTCAATCGACAGACTTATGTCCTCTTCAACTTCTATATTTGTCTGTATATTCTTTTCAATATGGCTGAATGAATATTCTATGATATTCACCAATTCATGAATGTACTTTTTAAAATCGATCTCAGACAATTGTTCATTCTGGTATAACTTCTCATGAATCATTGATATGGAGAGAATTCTACGCTGGCTTTCTCTCAACACCTTATCTACATGTTCATTGTCTATATACCCCAACTGCAGTTCAAGTAAACCTGAAATAACAGCCAGGTTATTTTTCACGCGGTGATGGATTTCCTTAACCAGAACCTCTTTTTCATTTAAAGCTTTTTTTAGATCCGTCGTTTGTTCTTCCACCATTTCTTTGAGCTTACGCTTTTCAAGTAAGCCAAGTCTTACGCGGATATAAGTATAAAGCAATCCTAAAAAGCTAAGGAGCAATAGAGCGTAAAACCAGTATGTTTGCCAATAGGGATAGTCAACAGAAAAACTGAAACTTGCTTCATTTGACGACCATTGCGAACCTCCGTTTTTAGCCTGAACAATAAAATTGTATGAACCGGGACTTAAATTTGTAAATGTTACTGTTTCCTGTTCTATTGGTTGCGACCATTTATCTTCAAATCCCTGAAGCTTATAACGATATTTTTTATTCGATGTATTGCCGTAAATCAGTGCGTCATAGTTGATCGAATAAGTGTGATGGCCATAGGGAAAGGTGACCTCAGGATAGGTTGGCCGGCCAAATTGATATGCAATTGAATCGGTATACGCATTCCAGTCCACCTGTTGTGAGTTACGGGTTACATTAGCAACATGGACTTGTATATTATTTGATTGGGGGAAGCCTGCATCTCCATCAATCTCCAAAACTCCATCGGTCGTACCAAGCCAAACCTTGTTGCTGTCGAGTGGAAACAAAGCATGCTGGTTTGTTTCAATGCCGATCCCTTTTTCTGAGAGACGGTAATGAAATAAATTCATCTCTCCCGTTTGCCAATATCCGGGTACATCGAGCAAATGTATACCACCATTTGTCCCTTGCCAAAGTCTTCCAGCCCCATCAAACCATAAAAGCATCGTGGAAACAATCTTCATTCCTGTTTCTTTGCCAAAGTTTTCAATAGATAAAACGGTTCCTTCTTTATCAAGTTGCAGAAGCGTTATCCCGGCTCCGGTACCCAACCAAATATTACCCCTGTTGTCGGCGGTAATACAAGAAATTTCCGAATGACCTATCCCGTCTTTTCTGGTGTAATTCGTGAATTTCTTACCGTCAAACCGGCTAACTCCGTTATAGGTAGCAATCCATAAATTTCCATTATGGGCATAAACCTGATATATTATATTCGAAGGCAAACCATCGTTACGTGTATATTGCTTGAGACTGCCATCCTTTTTATGAAATAACCCAACATCAGTAGCAATCCATAATGAGTTATCTTTATCTACATATAAATCGTAAGTAAACCATAATTTAAGGTTATTCAATCTGGAATAATTCACAAATGATTCTCCATCGTAGCGGTAAATGGTATTATCCGGCATCAGGAACAAAAGATCTCCATTTGCCAACTCAGCTATATCCCATATCTCTGTGGAATCATCGTAGCCGGCCGGAAATGGCTGCTGTTCAAAACGACTGTTTTTATATAAAAATATTCCTCCTTCGGTACCTGCCCAACGCCTTCCTTCAGAGTCTTTAAACAGGCTATACACAACAGGTGAACGTAAACCAGATTCGGTTCCGTAAAAAACAAAATCGTCGCCCTGGTAAAGGTTTATTCCTTCCCCATCGGTAGCAATCCATATATTCTCTTCATCATCTTCATATAAATCATAAATATTATTGCTGCTTAAACCATTTTTCTTCGTGTAATGCACGGAATTGCTGTCTGTATAAGCAATAACGCCATTGGCATACGTCCCGATCCACATGGTCCCATTAGAAGCAGCGATAAGGTCGTAAATATAATCCAGTTTAACCCCGCCAACTTCTGTAAGAGCAGAAAATGATTTCCCATCCCAGATGGTAATACCGTTGCTGCTGGCAAACCATATATTCCCGCTGGGATGTTTTACAATTCGATAAATGCTTTCGCCACTCAGGCCATCAGCCTGCGTATAGTTCTTAAATGTATTGCCATCATAAACCGAAATTCCGGTACTGGTGGCAATCCATATATCGCCGTTATCCGCTTCCCAAAAATCCCAAACCGTATTATTGATAAGGCCGTCTTCAGTAGTAATGCGCTCAAGCTTTTTTCCATCATAAATATAAACCCCGGCTCTATAAGTACCGATCCAAAGCTCTCCGTCTCTAAGTTCGTCTATGGCATAAACCTCGGATGTGTCAAGTGTGGCATCATCAAACGGATATACGAAACGTTCCCTCTCCATTTTTGCGATGCCACTACCGTATGTGCTTACCCAGAGGTTTTTTTGGCTGTCTTCGAAAATAACTTCAACGCTGTTGTCTTTGAGTCCGTCTTCTGTGTCATAAACCACAAAGTTTTCGCCATCTAACTTGGCAAGACCACCACCATACGTGCCAATCCATATGTAGCCATCACTACTCTGCAAGACATTATGAACCTGTCCATGAGGAAGACCGTTATTTACTGAATACTTTTCAAAATAATACTGTTGGCCAAAAACCTGAACCGGTATCAAAAAGAGCAGTAACAGCAGGTATGCTGATCTCAATTGGGTTTTAAGAAGTAGTTTAATTCTCAAAATGAGAAAAATTGAGTTTGATGATGATCACATAAATATAACTCTTATCGGATAGCAAACCATCTGAGGCAAGGCTACACACCTTCTCTCAGTATTTGAATTGGTCTTTTAGAATGTGAAAAAGCTTATGCAAAATGTATAAAAGCCCCAAAGCACTATTTTTATATAATATCATCGCTCTTAATTTATTACCAGAGAATATATTATATAAATAAAATCATTCTGTTAATGTACTAAAATACATACTTACGTTACTTCATCAAGTTCAAAGGTAACTTTAAATGAAGCGCCATCATCATTATATGATTTCATCTCTCCTTTGAGTTGCTCTACAAGGGTGTTTACCAGCGACATGCCGAGGGTAGATTCTGAATTGATATTATCCGATTCCACAAGTCCCACACCATCATCTTTCACTTCTAACTCAATTTTGCCCTCGTTATTGCGCAAGTTAACGAATATAGTTCCTTCCTTAGAATTTTTAAATGCATGTTTATACGCATTCACAACCAACTCATTCAACAAGAGTGAGCACGGTATAGCCTGGTTTATGTTAAAAATCACCGGATCAATATTTGTCTCAAAATTAACACTTAAGTCTGAAGAACCGTACGTCTTTTCGATACCACTTAGCAGTTCATCGATATATTTATCAAATGCTATATTTGATAAGTTGTCGGATTGATAAAGTTTTTCGTGAATCAGTGCAATCGACTTCACACGCATTTGGCTGTCTTGCAAAACCTCTTCTGCTGCTTCATTGTCTGTCTCCCAAATTTGCATCTGTAATAACCCTGAAATAACTGCCAGGTTATTTTTAACGCGGTGATGAATTTCAGCCAGCAGTATCTCTTTTTCTTTCAACGAATTTCGGATCAACTCTTCCGACTTCTTGCGCTCGGTAATATCACTGGCCACGCACACAATACCCTGAATACTTCCGTCATTATTATGGATGAAAGCTTTTGACAAACTTACCGGCAGGTGGGTTCCGCTTTTCTGGATGAACCGGGTTTCATAATTATCCATTTTTTCTTGCTCATTCAGGCTCATGAGGGTGTCCCGATCCCTTTCTGTAAGAATCAACGAAAGGGGCCGACCGATAAGCTCATCGAAAGAATATCCTAAAAGTTTTGCAGTAGCTGTGTTTACTTTTTTGATGTTAGCTTGCTCATCCGTAACGATCAATGCATCACCCATAGACTCAATAACATCATCTACATACTTTTTCGAGAATGTAATTTTGTTAAGATTTTCCGCCATCCGGTTGAAAGAAGATCCAAGCTGCCCTATTTCATCATCCGTTTTTATGTCAATTCTTTTTTCAAGGTTTCCGCGACCAATCTCCTGTGTACCATCAACAAGTGACTGAATGGGCGTTGTGATAGACTTATATAGCATATAGGCAAGCACAATGGAAAACAGAAAGGCTATCAAGGTAGCAAAAAGCAAAATATTACTATAGGTATTAAGTCGCCCATTAAGCTGCGCTACCTGCTGATCAAGATTCATGCGAATTTGGCTTCGAAACTGCTCTACCAATGGAAGCAAGCTATTTCTGAAGAATGGTTCAATAGTCACTACAAAAAATTCTTTCCCATCCTGAAAATTTCCTTCTTCGTAACCCAATGATTGTTCAATAAGAGAATTATAAAACACAATTCTGTTTTGCAACTCATCTAAAATAACCAAGCTACTATCTTTTGCCTGCTGAGTAAGCAATTGAGAAGACTGATCATCCTTTAAAAGACTTTCTACCTCCCGCAGACTTCTGTTTATTCCTTGAAGAGAAGCACGCACGTTCGATTTTATTTTCTCAATACTCAGGGTTGATTCACGCTGGTTACTATTCAGCGTTTCGCGGAAGGGTTCATCCAGATAATACTGTGTATTAACCAAGCTTTGATATAAATACGACTCCAGTTGTCCTGAAGCTTCAAGCTCTTTTACAGCTCCCCTGCTTTCATCAATAACCTGGTTTTTAATCTTGTTATTGAAATATTGTGATACTCCGCCAATGACAAGTAACAGTGCGATTACACAAGTAAAACTTGCTATTAATTTTGTTCGTAGCTTCAAAAAATTGTAGATCTGTTTATTATGGAATCTAATCTATTTAGTATCAATAACTTAGCTAATTACAATCTTTTAACAATTATGGCTTAATAACATAAAACCCTAAAAGAAATGTATTTAACTCCGGCTAATGGAGCAAGCTGCAAATTACTTTAAAAAACAATGACTTGCTGCATGGCAACTCCAATTTTATCGGAAGAGGGCAACACAGAATTCATGAGTTCAACATTATGAGGAACAGGTATATCCGGCATTGTCACTCGCTCAATAGGAGCATCAAGTAATTTAAAAGCTTCTTTGGTAAGAGTAGCACTAATTTCAGCTCCAAAGCCGGCAGTCTTTGTATCTTCATGCACAATGAGACACCGATTGGTCTTTTCGAGTGATTTCAGCACGGCTTCTTTATCCCACGGCACCAGCGTTCGCAGGTCAAGTATATCGGCCCTGATGCCGGTCTCTTTGGCCGCCTCTTCGCAGCGTTCGCACATAGCCCCCCAGGTTACTACTGTTAGCTCATCTCCTTCCTGCAGTTTATTGGCCTTTCCAAAAGGAATAACATACTCATCTCCGGGATACGGTTTTCGGGCATATCGTGCATCAAGCAGGTTCCGGTGCTCAAAGAAGATAGTAGGATTATTACTTCGCATGGCCGTTCGCAACAAACCAACAGTATCTTGAGCATTGCTGGGAAATGCCACTTGCCAACCAATAGCATGAGCAAAAAAGACTTCGTTACACACGCTGTGCCATGGATCTCCGCATTTAGCAAAGCCACCGGGCATGCGTACCACCATCGGAGCCGCAAACTTATTGGCTGTTCGCCATCGAATTGTGCCACAATTGTTTAGCTGTTCTGTAGCCGGATCAGCATACTTTCGAAACTGGATTTCGGCTACCGGCATTAATCCTGAATAAGCAAGGCCTACCGAACGCCCGATGATACCTTCCTCGGAAAGACTGGTGTCAAAAACACGTGCTTCTCCAAACGAAGTCTGAAGTCCAAGTGTAGCAGCGTGAACCCCACCCTTAGCCCCTACATCTTCGCCAAAAACCATCAGTTTGGGATTGGTTTCCAATTCGTATTCCAGCGTCCGGCGAATAGCTTCTACGATGTTAATGCGTTGTTTTTCCGGGTTGGGTGAAGAATTTGAACGGGGAAACGTATGCCCCTCCACTGCAAGCCCGCCTACATGTTGAATCTCTTCATTGCCATCTTCATCCCTTTCCGCGAATACATATTGTTCAGTCTTAGAGGGATCTGGTTCTGGCCGGGCCAATGCTTTTTCAGCCGCTTTTTCCACATCTTTCTCAGCTTCTTCCCTTAGTTTTTTCCAATCAGCATCAGACATACTGCCTGAAATCAGAAGGTTCTTTACTGAATCAAGCGGATCGTTCTCTTTCTCTTTTTCCAGCAATTCATCTTCCTTATAGGCCTGATTATCTTGGTAGGAGTGCCCATTGAGCCGTGGCATTGTTAAATGAATCAGGGCCGGCCCCTTGCGGTTGCGAACGTACGAAACCGATTGTGACAGTAAGTCTGCAGCTTCAAGGGGATTTGTTCCCTCACCATCAAAGATGCGAATATTTTTAAATGAATAGAGGTTTTTAGCAATATTGCCACCCGGTGTTTGGAATTCGCCCGGTACAGAAATACCATAGCTGTTATCCTCAATGTAAAAAAGAACCGGTAAATTCTGGGTTGTAGCAATGGTTAATGCCGACCAAAACCCATTGGTAGCAACAGAGCCGTCGCCGCCCAAAATCACCGAAATTGCTGCTTCATATTCTTCTTCCTCCAACTGCGAACGCCGGTACTCAATACCTTGTGCCCATCCTATAGCCGGTGTATACTGCGAGCCTACATCACCAGCCATCGGTAAAACTGTAGTGCCTCCATTGCCCGGTTTGTTGCAAACTACACCAATATCTCTGCCATCACTATACCCGCCGGATTTAGCCATCGGCGCTGCAAGTGCATCTTCGAGGGACAGCCCCAGTGAAAGCAGAAGCGGCCGGGACCGGTAATAGGCACTGGCCGCATCATGAGGGTGGTCCAGCATAGATCCCAGTAAAATCTGTCCCAGCTCATGTCCCCGAGCCGAAAATTGATACAATACCTCTTTGTTGGGAACAAGTTCGTTCTCTTCTTTATCATCCATAGCCCTCGACTGCAGCATTTTTCGGGCTAAATCTTTCCAATCTATATTCTCAGCATAATTTTTTCCCTTTCCAGACGCCATAATAGTAGTTCTCGAATTCTTCAACATTAATTTTAAAGCCCGACTTTTTTGAAGCTCTCTTCAAAATGAGCCATTTCTTCTTCCAATCCAATAGTTATACGTACGCAGTGAGGCAATCCAAACGCATTGATTCGGCGCAAGATGACTCCTTCTTCAAGCATGGCTTGCGTAAAATCTTTTGCCTTCTCTTCATCAGATAAAATCATCATAACCGAATTTGAAATAGAGGGTATGTACGGCACCCCCTCCGCATTAAAGAAATTGTATAATCTCTTTTTCCCTTCTTCCACAACCTGCTTGCTCTCTGCTAAAAAACCCTGGTCCTCCAGCGCTGCTAACGCTGCGGCCTGTGCCAAAGCAGTTGGCTCAAAAGTCAGTTTTGTTTTAAGCATATTACCAACTAATTCTTCATGTCCAATGGCATAGCCAACCCGGAAACCAGCCAACCCATACGCTTTCGAGAACGTTCGCAGGGATAACACATTATCGTAGTTATAATCCAGGGCATGCGGATAATCCTTGACCTCCCGGGCGTATTCGTAATATGCTTCATCCATAATCACCAGTACATCATCGGGCACCTTGCGCATGAATGCTTCAAATTCTTGCTTGGTGATGTATGTGCCTGTAGGATTATTGGGGTTGGCGATATAAATCATCTTTGTTTGATCGGTGACAGCCATTGCC
>JAFGWN010000120.1 GCA_016937115.1 Balneolaceae bacterium
ACCGGCACTATCGAAGAAATAAAAGACCGTGAAAACTATATCATTCGTCAGGCTACACACGGCCGACAGGGTGAGCAGATTCTTGCCTCCAATATTGACCAGGCCATTGTTGTTCAGTCAATCAAAAAACCAAAACTAAATGAGGGATTCATCAACCGCTTTTTGGTAATGTGTGAAGCTTATGAACTTCAGCCGGTAATTCTAATCAATAAAATGGACCTGGCTAATGAAAACGCTTTAGCATTCTTAAACGAATTTACCAGCACGTATGAGTCAATCGGTTATCAGGTACTTACCAGCAGCATACATGATGAAGAGTCGTTGCAGGCGTTAAAAGATCTCTTAAAAGACAAAACATCGGCTATGATTGGTCCCTCCGGTGTTGGAAAGACCAGCCTTCTAAATCACATTGATCCCAACATTGATCGTCCGGTAGGCGAAATTTCGGACTACTCCAACAAAGGTAAACACACAACAACATATGCAAAACTTATCCCGCTCTGCTTTGGCGGCTACCTTGTTGATACGCCCGGTATCCGGGAATTCGGATTGGTAGATATCGAACCATGGGAGCTTTCGCTGTTTTTCCCTGAAATGATTAAGCCCCGGGAGAATTGCAAATTCAACAACTGCACCCACAGCCATGAGCCTTCTTGCGGCGTTCAGGAGGCTTTCCAGGAAGGTAAGATCGACGCAAATCGCTATCACTCCTATCTTCAAATGCTCGATTCACTACAGTAACGTTAATGTTATCCTAATGGCATTGACGCCATAATTTTGTAATTTGTTGATGATTTGAGTGGCTTTACTCCAAAATAATTATATCATCATGTCTAAATCGCATTCTTCCATATCCATTCTGGTTTTCACCATAATCATGTTTTTTTGCAGTTCAAATTCCACGTTTGGGCAAAGTGATCGGATTGGTGAGTTCTTAAGAGCCGGCGCCGAAGATGCCGAAGTGCTTACGCGAGCCTACCTCAAACCCTTACCCAATGGAATAGGAGCAAATTTAAACACCGGATGGTTTACCTCCGCCTCAACACATAAAACCCTTGGCTTTGATATTCAGGTTCGCGGAGCCCTTGCCTTTATCCCCTCTTCTGATCAGAATTTTAATCTAAATGATCTTGACCTGCGAAAGGTTGAACTTGCTGCCGGTGAATCGCCCATTACGCCCACGGCCGGTGGTGATGATTCTGCTGGTCCCGAAGTGGTGGTTCAGGATAACGGCAACGAAGTAACCCGCTTTAATATGCCGCAGGGTTCGGGATTTAACTTTGTCCCGGCTCCGATGATTCAGGCATCCGTAGGGCTTATAAAAAACACCGATGTTACCGTCCGATATGTGCCCGAAGTAACAATCGGAGATTATGGTCATTTCAACCAAAAAGGTATCGGTATTAAGCACTCCCTAACACAGTGGTTACCGGCAAACAAACTGTTTCCTGTTGATATTTCCATTTTCGCAGGATACAATCGCATTGATATTGATGCTAATCTCAATCTTGATCCCGAAGAAGATGCGGTAACAGATCCTACAGTCAACTATGACAATCAGAAAGTAAAAACAACGTTTGATACCTTTTCAGCTAAAGTAATTGTAGGAAAAGATTTACCCTTTATATCGGTTTTTGGAGCTGTGGGGTACGAAACCTCAACAATGAACCTGGATGTTACCGGCAATTATCCGGTACCGGTATACGACGAAACTACAGGCACTAAACGAACTGAAACGCTCACCGATCCCTTTTCCTACAGCGAAGATGGAGCTAATGACTTCAGCCTTACCGGCGGGTTAAAATTCAAGCTGCTCTTCTTCAATGTTTTCGGTGAATACACTCTGGCAAAATATCCTGTGGCAAATGCGGGCGTAGGTTTTAGCTTTCGGTAATTTTAAATTCTTAAGCCCTCAAAAACCAATATTTTACCTCGTTTGTTGCCCGATGGTTTCGTAAAAGCATTCAATAAAGCAGAAGATATAAAAACAGTTATCGCCAGATAAAAGCTAACGCCTTTAATTGAATCGGTATCTTTATTTCTTTTTGTAGTGTATAATTTTTTTAATGATAGAACCAGCTGAAGCACAAGGAACACCGTTTTCAGCATTTTTTTCTCCTATTTCAAAAACAATATGCCACTGCTTCATCAGCTTTTTCTGTGCATCCCAAAAGCTATTCTCGGAATCGTAAATACTGGTATCTTCTGATGTAACCCCGTTAAATTCTATAATATGCAGTTCATTGCCATTTTTTAAGCTCTCTGCAGAAGGCGTTCGAATATCAAACCGTCCAAAATAAATACCACCGGCCTTCCGGCACATTGCATCAATCTGCCTGGATAATTCCGGTGTGATAAGATCGCTCCCATCTGCAAAGACCGCTCCCCGGGCATGTGTACCAAAGTCAACCAGTTGAATGGTCTCTCCTTTGCCGGGAATTTTATAGAGATGTTCCTGGTGATACTCTATATGCTTCTTCGCCAAACAAACCGCCCGTTCATCTTCAAGAATAAGCTCTTCGATGGTGTGTTCGCCGTCTCCGGCAAGCGTCAAAAGTTTCTTTGTTGTCACCGACAGCAATCGGCCGTTTTCTTCATCAGGATAACGATAGTAGAAAACCCCAAACTCCCGGCCGGGAATATATTGCTGGATTATTAAATTGTAATCAGATGCAGAGATCACATTTTTAAGCTCAGAATAATCATCAATTAATTTAACTCCCTTTCCCCGCTGCCCTTCATCCGGTTTAATCACAACCGGGAATTTAAGTGCATGCTGCTTAACAAATCTGCGCGCTTTTTCAAATTGATCTTCAGCAGGTATTTCGGCATCTATAAATTCATAAAGGGCTACCTTTCCGGTTGGTTTAAAAAGATCCAGAATCTGTTTTTTTGATTCACCGATAAAACCACCATCAGGAATGGCAGGATTCGCAGCCGTAAAAACGGTAAGCTTCTTAAACTTAAACCACAGATAAACAACGTAAAAGCATAACGGGAAATAGAGCATCGAGGGAGGCCAAAACTCCCAGTTCTTCAACCTTTGCCACTTCGAAATCAACAACCGCCGCCCGCGATA
>JAFGWN010000121.1 GCA_016937115.1 Balneolaceae bacterium
GAAGTTGGGGTCGGGTGCGTCAATAAGAGCAAAGTCTGCCAATTTTCCAGCTTGGATAGACCCCTGATTTCGGTCGCGGTGAATGGCCTTGGCGGCATAGATCGTAGCCCCTTTTAATACTTCGTTTGGCGTCAATCGGCCCTGATTACAAGCCAGCATCATAGCCAGCGGCAGATTAAAACTGGGTGCCGAACCGGGATTAAAATCAGTAGCTACTGCCACTTCTACTCCTCCATCTACAAGCTTGCGGCAATCCAGGGGCGGCTCTTGTGTGTAAAGCGATGCAAGCGGCAGTGTAACACCTACAACCCCGGCATCAGCCATAGCTGCAATTCCCTCGGTTGAAATTTGCTCCAGATGATCTGCGCTTACGGCCTCCAACTCTCCTGCCAGCTCTGCACCGCCGCAGGATGTCAGCTGATCGGCATGTAGCTTTGAAGCTAATCCTGCAGCCTGCGCCGCCACTAAAATTTGCCGAGCTTCATCGACTGAAAATGCCGAGTCTTCTACAAAAACATCGCAGAATTCGGCCAGACCTTCTTCTGCTACAGCCGGAATCATTTCATCGATAATCAAACTGATATATCCGTTCCGATCGTTTTTAAATTCCGGTGGAATCGTATGTGCGCCAAGAAAAGTGGGGACAATATGGATCGAATGCTGCTGCTCTAATCGCTTATAAACGCGCAGGGTTTTCAACTCATCCTCAAGGTTCAGACCATACCCGCTTTTACATTCTACAGTGGTTACGCCGAGTTTTCGAATCTGCTCCAAAAAATTGGACGCCTTATCGCAGAGTTCTTCTTCAGTTGCGTTCCGTGTTGCTTTTACAGTTGACAAAATGCCCCCGCCGGATTTGGCTATCTCCAAATAACTTTTGCCCTGCACCCGCATGGCAAATTCATCTGGGCGCCAGCCACCAAATGCCAAGTGCGTATGGCAGTCGATTAGCCCCGGGACTACCATTTTACCTTCAGCATCGATAATCTCTTTCCCGGCGTACTCCTCGGGCAGCTCT
This sequence comes from Balneolaceae bacterium, assembly GCA_016937115.1. Lineage (GTDB taxonomy): Bacteria > Bacteroidota > Rhodothermia > Balneolales > Balneolaceae > SMO-BIN1. The sequence continues at coordinate 1,019 of JAFGWN010000121.1, forward strand.
TTCTCTTTGCCCACCCATAAAATCTCATCATCTTCCCATACAATCGCAGCATTTTCAATAGGATGAATGTCGCCCTGTCCTCCTTCATCCTTACAGGTGGCCAGGTAATGGATATTTATAAGTGTGGGCATTTTTTGATTATTAATTTAGTACTCTTAATTCATCTTCAACAGCCTCAACCATTTGCCTGTTCTGCAAAAGGCTCACCGCCTTGTTGATGTCGTCTTTAAAATAGTGATCTTCGTCGGCATGCGGAATGATATCACGCACAAACTCATGGGCAATTGCCACCCCTTTACCCGGACGCAACGGCTTGCGGAAATCGAGTGCCTGTGCCGCCGTAAAGAGCTCAATCGCCAGCACCTGCTCTACATTTTGATAAACATCCAGCAGTTTAAGCGCGCTGATGCTGCCCATACTCACATGATCTTCCTGGCCCAAGCTCGTGGGAATGGAATCAACGGATGACGGATGGCATAACACTTTATTCTCTGATACAAGTGCCGCCGATGTGTATTGGGGAATCATGAAGCCTGAGTTGATGCCCGTTTCTTCCATCAGCAGCTCGGGAAGGCCATCATGGCCTTCCAATAGCAGGTAGGTGCGCCGCTCCGAGATGCTTGCAAATTCAGCCAGGGCAATCTTGGCGTGATCCAGGGCCAGGGCCAGCGGCTGTCCGTGAAAATTACCGCCACTGATAATATCCCCATTTTCAAATACCAGTGGATTATCGGTAACTGAATTAATTTCCGTTTCAATCGTCTCCGTGCAATAACGCAATCCATCGCGGCTGGCACCGTGCACTTGTGGAACGCATCGCAGGCAATAGGGGTCCTGCACCTTACCGCAGTTACGGTGCGATTCCAGAATTTCGCTATTCGCCAGCAGGTTACGTACATTCTCGGCGACGTGCTGTTGCCCTTTATGCGGACGAATTTTGTGGATGCGCTCGTCAAACGGTTTAATGCTGCCCTGCAATGCTTCCAGACTCATGGCCGCAATTAAATCAGCCGCTTTTGCAAGTGCCATACTTTTTTCCAATACGTAGGCACCATAGGCGCTCATCAGTTGGGTACCGTTAATTAGTGACAATCCGTCCTTGGCTTGCAGGTCGATCGGGTCAAGGTCATGTTCACTCAAAACTTCTTGCGCCGATCGTGTTTCTTCTCCTTTTTCATCCCAGAAATCACCCAGCCCCAGCAGCGGAAGCGACATGTGCGCCAGCGGAGCCAGATCGCCCGAAGCGCCCACGCTTCCCTTTTCGGGGATGGCGGGAATCAAATCGTGCTCCGAAAAATAGATCAATCGGTTAAACGTGGTTTCCGATATCCCCGAGTTACCCAGGCCGAGCGCGTGAATCTTGAGCTGTAGCATCAGCCGTGAAATGTCTTTAGGAACCAGATCGCCGACACCCACCGAATGTGACAAGATTAAGTTTCGCTGTAGCTGCTTCAGCTGTTCGCCATCTACGCGCTTGTTCGCCAGTGCCCCAAACCCGGTATTGATACCATAAAACGGCTCGTCTTTGGAAAGCGCTTCCTCCACAATCTTTCGCGAACCTATTATTGCAGATTTGTCGTCTTTTAGCGCCGCAATTCGTTCCGAAAGCAGATTATATAAATTGGGTATCGTAATATTCACTGAAAAATTGATTTAATTTCCTTTTTTGGAAAGATAGCAGAATTGTAGTAACCACCCAATGAAGGTTTGACCCAGGCGTTCTAAGAATTTTCAGATCTGTCAAACTGGTATTCCTGCATCTCGTGGGTATCGTATTCGATTCTTTAATAACTGACTGGAATACAAAAAATTACAATTGTGCTACTAACAAATCTTATCCATATTTGTATATTCGTTGTAGGATAGAAAACGTTTTGATTAATAGTCAATTGGTTAAGAACAGACCGTCTATTTTTTTTCTTCGGAATTAAATCCACACTGCGAGCGTATAATAAGGAAAGGAGTGAAGGGTTACCATACTGCCCGATTTTTAAAAAAGGTAGATCTAACACGTTGGCCGTATGAACAGGTCAATCAAAAAATCATTATGCATAATTCGCGACATAAAAAACGATATTACTGGCAACCACTATCGTTAAATGAATTGTTTTCTAACTTTAGGCTAAACAGTTTAAAGTTGCTGCTTCCCGTGCTGGGTTGGACCCTTCTGATTTGTGCTTGTTTACTCATCACCAACGAGCTTATGCCGGTCGACTGGTTAATCGCCGGGGGAGATAAAGTGGACATAACAACGTTTTTCATCATTTATCCCTCTTATATCATCGGTTTGTTGCTTTTGTTCTGGGCTGGCTTTGAATGGGGCTTTGTTCCGCTGTTTATCTCCTCGTTTGCTCTGGGTTTCCATTCGGGTATGGA
>JAFGWN010000122.1 GCA_016937115.1 Balneolaceae bacterium
GGATTATTTTCAAGGTAGTTGATTACTTTTTCCACAGCATCAATCGCCTTGCCGCCATTCTTTAGTACTTCTTCCCCAATAGCCAGTGCAGAATCCAAATCAGCCATATACGCCTGTTTCACTGAATCAGGCCGGTCCTGCGAAATAGCGCCAGCACCGCCGTGAATCACAAGGGCCCAGTCTTTTTTCTTTGTTTTCTCTTCCCCTTGTTCCGTTTTGCTGCCATTATCCTCGGCACAGCTGACAGCGAAAATCATCATTAATACCACCAAAAAACTTTTGTGTAAATACGCCATAATAGTCACTAATAGATTGAAATTTATTTCCCAATAGGCATTATAATGAGCCGTTTTCCATTTTCAAAGAGCTTATCTTATTTGATACAAATTTTAATACGTAAGGAATTGCTGTTTTGGTTGTCTTATTAGTATGAGCAGCAATTTTCCATACCAATTCCCTTTTGCAAAATACCCGGCAGTGCGCCTTGCCCTGCTGTTTATTACCGGTATACTCATTGCTGTAAATCTATCGATTGGCATCCCGTATTGGGGCAGCGGTTTCGTTATCATCCTGTCTGTATTAATTATCACTGAATTTTTCTTTCGCAAAACACTCGGGCCATCCACCCTCTATATAGTAACCACCTGTTATTTAGCGGGCATCATTATTTTTGGAGCGTTGTGGCAAACCATCTTTGATTTAAAAGGACAACCGGCATCAGCGCAACTTCTTTCGGCGTATACCTGGGAAACAGTTGAAGTAAAAGGGACGATTTACAACATCAAGCAGACCTCAACCGGTAAATATCAGCTGGATATCGCAACAGACACTACTTCGGTACAGGATTCCCTAAAGTGGAACGAGCCTTACAATCTGCGGGCAATTTACGATCCTGCGGGCAACCCGCTTCCAAAATCAGCAAAATTGGGCAGTCGCATCCACTTTACGGCCACTGTTTACCCGCTTGAAGCTAAAAGTAATCCACATGAATTTGACTATAAACAATATCTGATTTCACAGGAAATTTATGCTCAGGCCGGCATTGAAGAAATTCATTCTATCAAACCCGATACCCGGTGGTTTAGCTGGAATACGTTACGGCAGTGGACGCTTTCACGGATCAACCAAAATTTTACCCGCGAAACGATCCCCCTGGCAAAAGCCCTGCTGATGGGGTATAAAAATGAGCTGGACCGAGAGGATAAAATTGCTTTTTCACGCGTGGGCCTGTCACACATCATGGCGGTATCGGGCTTACACGTCGGGTTTATTTTGGCGCCCTTCTGGTTTTTAATTCCCTTTTTCTGGACGCTGCGCCGGGGCAAACAGCTGGGGTTGGTGCTTCTCATTATCCTGCTGGTTGGATACGCGGGACTGACCGGTTTTTCGGCATCTGTGGTCCGGGCTTCTATCACAGGCGGACTCATTACCTACGGCCGTCTTTTTCACAAAGCGCGGGATTCCATCAACTTAACAGCAATAGCAGCGCTGATCATTCTCTTGATAAACCCAAATGAACTCTTTGAAATTGGGTTTCAACTTTCGTTTTCCGCTGTTTTCATCATTCTGCTTACACTGCCTGTGTTACAACAAATTATTCCCGATCGCATCCGATTTCGCTGGTACGGCGTTCCGGTGATGGTTATGATTGTATCGATTGTCGTTCAACTGGGACTCTATCCATTGCTTAGTTATTATTTTGGTGAGTTCTCGCTATCGGGACCTGTTGCGAATGCTATGGTAGTTCCGATTTTATCTTTTGTAGTGCCTTTTGCTCTGCTTCTATTACCCGTTTCCGCTCTTTTTCCGGATTTGGGTTATTTGTTAAATACCCCATGCCGTTGGTTTCTGGACTTCCTGCAGTGGTTTGTCTCCACAGCCTCAACCTGGAACTGGAGCTGGATACAGACACCATCAACCGGCATCTTTGTTTTCTTGATCTGGTTCACAGCTATTCTTCTGATTGCCAGCTTCCCCATTTCAAAATATCGATGGAAATTACTGAGCCTTTTTCTACTATTGTTATGCCTGCAGCAAGGCACCAAACTTTATCATACGCTTAAAACACCCACGCTGCAAATAACCATGCTGGATGTTGGCCAGGGTGATGCCACCTTTATCAAAACCCCTTCCGGAAAACATATTTTAATTGATGCCGGACGGTGGACGCCCACCTACAACAGTGGCCGGTATGTGATCATCCCGCACCTGAAAGCACTCGGTATTCAAAAACTGGATGCCGTTTTCCTTTCTCATCCGCACGCCGACCATATCGGCGGTATTGTAGAATTGATCCGGGAAGTACCCATCGACACGATTTACAATTCGGGTTTCGCCTATGAATCCAATCTTTATAAAAATTATCTGAAGCTGGCTGACGAACGGCGTATTCCGGTCAAGCCGCTGCATGCAGGAATGGAAATCACTATTGATCCCATGTTGCAAACGTTTATTTACGGACCAGATCCGGCTAATAATCATTCCGATCCCAATGAGCAATCGTTGGTATTAGAACTGATATATGGTGATACACAATTTCTGTTTACGGGTGATGCCGGTGCATCGCAGGAAAAACGATTGATCGCTAATTACGGCCGCCTCATTAATACCGATTTCCTCAAAGTCGGCCATCACGGCAGCCGCACCAGCTCTTCTCCATATTTCCTGCAACAAGTAACACCCGATATTTCAGCTATTTCGCTCGGCAAGAGAAATAAATTCGATCACCCACATACCCAGGCAATCGAGCACCTGCTACAGTCAGGAACGGAAGTATCCTTCACCAGCCTGGATGGTGCGTTGCAGTTTGTATCAAATGGAAAAACCATCATCCGAAAAAAATGGCGGTAATGGAACGCTCTTTTGAA
>JAFGWN010000123.1 GCA_016937115.1 Balneolaceae bacterium
ACCACTATAACTTCAATCGGCTTATAGCTTTGCACAACCACCGATTCCAGTGCCCGCTGCAACAGCGATGACCGATTACGGGTTGGTATTACCGCCGATACCAATGGATTTTTAGAACTCATCTGAAAACACGAAAGTTAATAGATCTGAATTCATCGTTAGCATTCTTCCTTAAAATACGCGTATTTTAATCACTATTTCAGGCAAACAACAAATTAATCGGTTCAATGGCGGATTCGCCTTTTATTTCCATCATTATCTGCACGTATAACCGTGCTGAGTACCTGCGTGATTCGCTAAATTCATTGCTCAATACCCCTGCAGCTGCCTCCCTTTTTGAAGTATTAATTATTGATAACAACTCAACCGATCACACTAAAACGGTGACCGAAGAAACGATTGCATCATTCCCCAATAAAAGCATTCGTTATGTCCGGGAAACAGCTCAGGGACTTTCTCATGCGCGAAACCGGGGTATTAAAGAAGCCCAAGCCTCTATCCTGCTTTTTCTTGACGATGACATCACCGCAAACCCGCATTTTATCCCGGCCTGGCTCTCATTTTTCGATGAACATCCCGAAGCGGCAGGTGGCGGCGGAAAAATTCATGTGCAATTTGATGATCCGCGGCCGCCATGGATGTCGCATTTTCTGATGCCCTTGCTCGGCTATCACGACTTGGGAAATTCCGTAAAAAAGTATCCTCCCGGTAAATATCCGTTCGGCGGCAACATGGCATTTCGGCGCAAAGTTTTTGACCAATACGGTGGTTTCAATACCGAACTGGGACGTAAAGGCAAACACCTGATGGCCAGTGAAGAGAAAGAGTTCTACCGGCGACTACAAGGTAAAGAAGACATTTATTACGTGCCGCGTGCATTTCTGCACCACCGTGTTAACAAAAAAAGACTTACCAGAGGCTACATAAAAAAACAAGCGCTGGGTTTAGGAAAAAGTATTGCTATGCAGTTGCAGGAGGCCTCCAAGGCCGAAAAGATATACCAGCTTGGAAACGAATTTTTCAAAAGCATTGCAACGGTCCTTTTATGTGTTGGCTATTCGCTGGTTCTGCAATTCTCAAAAGCAAGTATGCTAATCAAATTTCGGCGGTGGATTTGGAGAGGCTACGCAGAATATACTGCAAATCATAAAAGCGCATCATAAATTTTGCCCAGTTTCACTCCCTGTATTTCGGCATTGTATTCACGATGAATTAAATTCGCAGCAGCTTTTCCCATAGCTTCAACCAGTTCAAAGTTTTGGGCAAGTAAGTGCATGTGAGCAGTTAACTGATCTTCATTTTTTTCTTCGGCCAGCAAACCGGTTTCTTCCTGCCTGATAACTTCAGGGATGTCGCAATGACGACTTCCAATCAGCGCCATCCCTGATGCAGCGGCCTCGATAACAGTAACCGGTAAACCACCTTCGTCATCTCCGTTTTGGGCTTTCACACTCGGGGCAACAAAAACATCATGTTTGTAGTATTCTTCTTGCAAAGCCTCCAACGGAATCAACCCTTTAAAGTTTACGGCCTCCTGCATTTGATGTTTTTGCACAAAGTCCTGCATCTGTTTTTTAATCTGCTTCGAAACTTCGGTTCCATTATGATCACCGATAAGTGTGAGCGTCCCCCCACCGCCCTGCTGCAAAAACTTGTGGAAAGCTCGTAGTCCGTAAAAAAATCCCTTCTTTTCAACGAAACGCCCCGCCATTAGAAAACGCGTTTCTCGGTCTGCCCGTGAGGGGCGGGCCCTATATTTATCAGCTTCAACACCCAAATGCTGAACCGTAATTTTGTCTGGCGGACACCCCAGCTTTTCGAGCTTGGTGCCCATTGCCGGACCCTCAACCAGAAAGCGATTACCATGTGCAAAGAGTACTTTGTAATCTTCCTGCCACGAGGGATACTGCCGCGGTAATTCGGATGCATCATAACCGTAAAATGTGGTAACCAACGGTATCTCCAGTTTTTTAGCAATACCCAGGTTCAGAAATCCCATCGGTCCGAAATGAGCATGAATGAGCTTGACACCAGCTTTTTTCGCTTTATAATAAAAACTGGGATAATACCCGATAAGCTTCATCATAATGCTATCCAGCTCCCTGAGACCGACCGGCAACACATGTCGACGCTCATATATTTTTGGCCGCCAATCAATGTTTTCCAGGTTTTGGGATTCGTTTGTTAAAACAAGTGAATCCCATTCTTTCAGATGTTTAACCTGGGTATGAATCCAGTTTTCACTCAGTTTATAATAATACAGCGATGTATGAGCAACCGTTTTATGCATCATAAGTGAATATAATTTTTCAGTACCGGGTGCGATTCAATTTTTTGCAACTCACCCTTAACCTTGGGATAAATTAAATCCCGGTCTTCCTGTATTTGATCCAAAAGAGTCTGATGATCTCGCTTTGTGCTGTGCTTGCCTGATCCGGCTTGATTTGAATATGCAAGGAAGTCGCCAATGGCAGAAGTAGAACTCAGCTGCAGAAAGGATAAAAGATCCTGCACGGTTTCACCGGTCGATTCCAGCAGATCTGTATGGTTCACAATTCTGTGCGAAACTTGTTTATCCTGAAGCGTTTCGATGAGTGTAGAATAACTTTCGCTCCAATACATGCATACCGTTTGAGGAGATACGTCGCCATACTTTCTGGTAAGATCACGTTTCAACTCAACCAGATTCCCTTTTTCGATCTGTTGCATAATCGACCGTACGCAAGAGGCCATTTCCCGGATTATTACCAGCACTTTAGCGGATGAATCCAGCTTCGTGATCAGCCCGGCATTAAAATTTAAGCGCAACTCTTTAATCACCATTTGCAACGGAGGTTCTTTTTTAATCCTTTGCTTTCGATTTTTGCGATGATAATTGAGCTCTAAAAAATCCCGAATAGCAGCTGTTGCAAGCCCTTTGTTTGACAAAAATTGAGCTGTATTCAAATCCCATTGCCAGGCCCGTGATGTATCGAGGATCCGACTGAGTAAAAAGCGGCGATGCTTTTTTAAAAGCTCAAATTCTTTTTCGAAATACGCGGCTTTTTCCTGTCTCTCGTTCAATACTGTAAACCGGTCAGGCCACTGCTCAAACCGGGAGGTGTAGTCGGAAAGTGGTTCCATGTAGACATCCGTTTGGGGGTGATGATCTAAAATAGATGCCACCCAGGTGGTCGCCGAACGTTCGATGCCTAAGATGAATATCATAACGGCTGGTGTCAGTTTGAGATCGTATCATGAATGATCCGGACGATTCGATCAAGGAATTCATCCGTCAAATTCAGACCGGGATAAAGCGGCAGGCGGATCAGCCGGTTGCTATAATTTGCCGTATTCACCAAATCCGGCTGCTCATTCAGCAATTTTTGTGCATAAGGAGCGGAATGGAGCGGCACATAATGAAATGCAGCCGGAATCTCTTCCTCCTTAAATGCCCGAAGCAAACGCTCTTGGTCGCCAGCAGATGGGGCCAAAAAATAAAAGATATGGTAATTCGATTCACAGTGTGCAGGTATTTCAGGCAGCACTATCTTCCCCTGATCAGCACAAGGCTGAAGCGCTTTGCGATATCGCTCCCACTTCTGTTTTCGCTTTTTCTTGATTTCATCTTTCTTTGCGAGCTGGGCTTCTAATAACGCTGCCAAAAGGTCAGACGGGATATAACTGCTCCCTTCCTCTACCCAGGTATACTTGTCAATCTCGCCACGCATAAATGCTGCCCGGTTAGTACCTTTTTCACGCATGATTTCAGCCCGGGCTGCAATTTCATCATCATTGGTCAGAAACGCACCGCCTTCGCCACACGTGATATTCTTGGTATCGTGAAAACTATAACAGCCAATGTGACCAATTGTGCCAAGAGGCTGGTTTTTATAATAGGCATCTACGCCCTGGGCTGCATCTTCCACTACCAATAGATCGTGATCCTCAGCCAGTTGCATAATGGCATCCATATCACAGCTCACTCCGCCATAGTGCACCGGAACGATTGCTTTGGTGGCATCGGAAATATTATCAGCAATTGAATCTGGATCAATGTTCATCGTATCGGGAGTGATATCAGCGAAAACGGGCGTAGCGCCACGCAGTGCTACTGCATTGGCCGATGACACAAAATTGAAGGACGGCATAATCACCTCATCGCCCGGCCCAATATCCAGCACCATCATGGCCATTTCGAGAGCATGCGTGCAGGACGTCGTTAGCAATACATGATGTATGTTTAACCACTCTTCCATCTGCTGCTGCACGCGTTTGGTATGCGGACCATCACCCCGCAAGTGCGAACTTTGCAGCGCCTTTATCAGCGCTTCTTCCTCTTCGGTTCCAATGTACGGTTGATTAAACGGCAAACTCATTTCTGATCAGTTTTATAAATAAATTAATCGACTCC
>JAFGWN010000124.1 GCA_016937115.1 Balneolaceae bacterium
GATTCCCAATTCAGGTGAAATGCTGAACTGTATGTTCGTAACCGGACGGATTTCAATGCCTGCCCATACGTAATGATCGAATTCGCCGGCGTCATTATTTGGAGCAAAATCCCAGCGTTGAGACGTACCTGCATTAAAAGACACTTTCTTTGTTTGGTCGGAATTAATGTTGAGGTTGAAGTTCCAGTCTTTTACCCGTTCTGCTACCGGCCCGCCGCGTGTGAGGCGATCCACGTACGCTTTTCCTGCAAAGTTAATATTGACGTTAAACGACCAGAGATTGTTGAACTGCAGGTAGCCGCCGGCATTGTAGAAATTACCGATGATGTCGCCGTCATAGTTCCATGCATGGGTATGAAATCCCCATATTTCATAAAATCGGAAAAGGTCGGAATCGGATTCCTGGTATATAAGCCCTGCAGCCACAGCGCGGTAATCAGCCCGGTTTTGAAAGCCCAGGTCGTTGGTTTCATACCCCGGGCTTACCTGGGAGTAGGTGAGGGATGTATGCCAGTGTTCACCGCCCGATTTTCGAAGGCTTAGCTCTGTGGCTAATCCATTTAAACTGGTTTTGCCTGGATCAACCGATAACTTTTCGGAGTCAACACGATTGTAATACCGTACCGGCGACTGTTGTGTGCGAAGGATGGCTTCTTTACTGCCATTTACCTGGCTCGCTGAAAATGTTCCGCTTACAGCCCAATTACGATTGTCCCAGTTGTGTTCGAAATCCAAACCGCCTACGTAAGCCGATGAGTGTAAATATTCTTCAAAATAACGGTCATTGATACTGCGGTTGGTTGCACTCAGAAATCCACCAACTACACTGTTGCCACCGTTGAAGTCTTTTTTGGTTCGCGACACAAGGTAGTTGGTAGCCGGCTCAACCGGAAAATTCCCTTCAGTTGTGTTTGAACCCGAAAGGTTGGCTTCAAAGGGAGAAGTTTCTTTGAGGGTGTAAGCATCCAGAAGGCCAATAGACCATCCGCTTCGCGTTTTTCCGCTTATTTTAGCTGCTCCGGCAATAGTGGTTTGATCAGGAAGATTCGTAAAAACGTTTTCTGCCTGGTCGGGGTCAAACGCAGCGTTGTCATTATATCTGTTAAAGCGACTTAAATTACCCTGCGGCGCGCGCCCGATCCGGCGGGAGTAAAAGGTGAGGGGGTTGCCGTACGAGTTATATGTCTTGGTGTTTCCAAACTGAAAAATTTCATTTCCTTCCAAGAAGAACGGTCGCTGCTCAGGGAAAAACGTTTCAAAAGCACTGAGATTTATCACCGCAGGATCGGCTTCAACTTGTCCAAAGTCGGGGTTGATGGTGGCCGTTAGCGTAAGGTCTGAAGTTAATCCGTAGCGGATATCGCCACCTACAGAGCTGGCCCAGTCATTGGTTTCATAAAAAGGATTGCCCGCCTGGGAAGGAGCGCGTGTAAGGCTTGAAGAAGCGTAGGGAATAAACTCAAGGCGCCCCGGTTTTTCGAGTCCCGCAATTCCTTCCAGTTGCCCATATTGCGAAACAAATCCGGACGCATCTTGCGGAGTTGGTGACCAGAACGCGATCTCTTCTTTGCGTGCAATACGCCGCTGAAAGTTAACACCCCAGGTTTGGTCGGCTTGCTTGCTGCTGTAGCGAAGCTGAGAAAGTGGAATACGTATTTCTACCGTCCAGTTATCTTCATTTATCTGTGTTTCAGCCTGCCAAACAGCATCCCACCGGATATCTTCTCTGTCATTGTCGAAAATGAGAATATCTTTTCGTACGCCTTTGGGATTTACTGCAAAATTAAAGCTGGTGCGGTCATCGTTATAGCTGTCAAAGCTGACGTAAACCCAGTCGCTGTAGGCTGTGCCGTCTTTCCGGAACAGGGTTGCAGCTATTGAATCCATGGCTGAATCGTACGCTTTGATGCCAACATAGATAACATCGTCCGTATAAATAACCTGTGCTTCTGTTTTTTCAGTAGCTGGCTCGCCGTCGGCTGGATCTCGTTGTATGAAATTTCGAGCGATGGATGTTGTTTGCCAAATGGCTTCATCGAGATTCCCGTCCAGAGTAATAGTTTCACCGGCCCTTACTTTTGTTGTCTGAAGGGTGCGCAACGCTGATTCAGGTACACTTTGAGTATGGCGTAGGGTGGTATCATTCTGGATTTGTTCCTGGGCATGTGCTCTTGTACATGTGGCGGCGAAAAGGCCCGCACCGAAAATAAGATATAATATTGGCTTTAGTCTGTGCATAGCACTCCATTCTGTTATGTTATCTATTTAAATCATTACCTTTTGTTCAAAGACGAGTAAGTCTCCGGTTCGCTACATATGACATCTCTTTATCAAAACCCTTCAACGTTACAATCCATCATTCTGTCATTCCGGGCCGTCAGATGGAGGTTGCCGCACCGATTATTGCATTCGCTGCTCGCAATGACAGATTCCATTTTAGGCGTATTAAACATTGTTACAGTGAATACCTTACTTCTTGCGGATGTAAATATCGCCGCGCATGCTTTTGAAAAGATATTCCGGACCGCCGCCATTAATATCACCATAGATCCAGTTATTCACGGAAACTTTATACGTATCTGAATCGGATGAGGTGTTAACGGCTCCTTCGTCCGACCGGTTGATGTTCATATCAAAGTCGGTATATATTTCTCCCCATTCGGACTTCATCTTGGCGGAAACTTTGGCATTTGCCGGCAGGGTAACGTCGATATCGCCGTTGAGGTTACTGAACGCCATCGGTTTATCGGCACTTACCCGGTTGAAAGTCGCTTTAATGTCGCCGTTAACTGTATTGGCTACAGCTGCACCGCTAATATTTATCAGCGTTATCTCTCCGTTCACGTTACTGACTTCGAGGTCGCCGCTTACATTTTCGATGGTAATTCCGCCGCCGTGGACGCTTGAAAGCTCAAGCGAAAAATTTCGTGGAACTGAAATATCGAAACTGATATCGTGCATGGGTGAAACACTGCCGATTTCCACGACATTTTCGTCTTCTTCAACCTCAAAACCAACCGAGTTATTGGTTATGCGCCGAAGGCCATCTTTAGTTACGTTTTGGCTGTTTCCTTTTTCCGGTCCGCCTGTGTAGTTAATGAGTACTTCATTGCCGTCATATCCGCTTACGTTGATGGTGCCTCGTACAACGCCAAGCTCCAGTTTGCCGGGTTCGCCGGGATTAGAGAGCGGTACTGCCAGGCGATCTTGTGCAAAGGATGTCACAGAAAACAGCAGTGTAAATACGAACAAGGATAGTATGTGTAGTTGTTTTTTCATGATTATTTGCTGGTATTTTATTATTTATGATTGAATTCGTTTGATGTAGACATCACCGTTAAGCACTTCAAAGTTGAAGAGAGGTCCGCCATTGCCGATACGAAGTGGTGAAAACCGATCTATTTTATATTTCACAGATCCGCCTGCCCGTTTCTTATTGGTATCAACTCGCGTTTTTAACTGTTTGATGTTGGTAAAATCGGTGTAGAGTTCGCCGTGTAAACTCTTGAATTGTATATCGGCTGAGAGGTCTGGGGGATAGCTTACTTCAATAGTGCCGTTCACCGTTTTATATTCAGAATCTTCTTTTGGAGAGCGGGCATAGCGGGCCGTTATGTTGCCATTTACCGTTCGCGCCCGGGTGGCTCCGGCAATATTTTGCAGCACAACTTTGCCATTAACATTGGAAGCCGAAACCGGCTGTGTGGTGTTACGCACCGATACCATCCCCCGGTTAATTGTTGAAACATCAACCCGGCTGTTTTTAGGGATACGAACGGTGATGTCGTGCAAAAATTCGTAGTCGTTATTCCAATTATCTGCATGATAATTAAAATCGTGTGTTCCGCTTTTTTCAAATGTGATGAACGGCGCATCGATGTACACAAATATTGTATTTCCATCGCGCTCAGCAACAAACTCAAGGTCTTGCCGCGCTTGTTCGATATCCTGGTTGCTGCCGTCTATTTGCCGGTGGGCAGTAATCTGAACTTTATCACCGTCGTATCCTTCTACTGATACGTCGCCATGAATATTGAACACCTTAAGCTGGTTTGATGGATTGCCTGCCTGGCTGAACCGAAGTGTACGCTTGATGGTTTGCGTATAATCCTGACTCAATAAAGCAGAGGGGTTTAGCATCATGATGATTAGAAGATTGAGTATAAATACGTTTCTGAATTTCATATCAGGTTGTTTAGCTTAATGCTGCGATTGTATTTTCAAGTTTTGTTCGTATGCTTGGGTTGAGTTCGTCCCCATCAAGCAGTTGCTGAAACTCATCAATTGATTGCCGTTCCTGCAGGATTAACATGGCATCGGCCAGTGCGGCTTGAACCA
>JAFGWN010000125.1 GCA_016937115.1 Balneolaceae bacterium
GAAAAACTCCTCGACGAACTGGAAACCCACATTGCCGACCGATGATTCCTGAACAACTTCACCAAAAAGTTGAGCTGCTGCTTGGCAAACCGGTGCATCAATTACGTACGGTTTCGGGCGGCAGCATTAACCGTGCAGCTAAAATCATTACAGAAGATAATCAAACCTACTTTCTGAAATGGAACAGCTCCGCTGCTTCCGATATGTTTGCCAAAGAAGAAAAAGGATTACAATTGCTGCGCTCCGCAGACTGCAACCTTCGCATACCGGAAATAACAGGATCAGGATCAACAGAGAAGGAAACCGAATTTTTGGTTATTGAATATATCCGGGAAGGTTCTGCAGGCAGTCATTCATCTGAAATTTTCGGTCGGGAACTGGCATCGCTTCACCGGCATACGGCTGAAGAATATGGCCTGGATCACGATAACTACATCGGCAAGCTCCCGCAATCAAACACTAAACATAAAGACTGGATTGATTTCTTTATTGCCGAACGCCTTCAGCCACAATTGCAACAAGCCCTCGATGCCGGCAAATTATCGGCACAAACCGAAACACATTTTCAAAATCTTTTTAAAAAACTGCCGGGTATTTTAACAGATGAACCCGCCAGCCTTTTACATGGCGATTTATGGGGCGGTAATTACTTTTTTGACACCAACGGTCAACCGGTTGTTTATGATCCGGCCGTGTATTACGGGAATCGCGAAATAGAAATCGCATTTACCCATCTTTTTGGGGGTTTCTCATCCGGCTTTTACCGTTCATACAATGAGAAATTCCCGCTTCAACCGGAATTTAGCGAACGCAAGGATGTTTACAATCTGTATCCACTGCTGGTTCACACCAATTTATTTGGCGCCAGCTATGCCCGACAGGTTCAATCTATCGTAAAACAATTTTGAAATGAGTTATCCCTATAACCGCATCATCAGCCTTGTGCCGAGCCTCACAGAATTAATCATTGATCTCGGCCTGAAGAATCAGCTTATTGGCCGCACGCGGTTTTGCGTGCATCCAAAAAAAGAAATCGAAGACATTCCTATCATTGGGGGAACCAAAAATCCCCGTGTTGATAAAATAATCGATTCCAATCCCGATATTATTATCGCCAATAAAGAAGAAAACCGGAAACAGGATATCCAACTGCTACAGGATGGGCACAAGGTTGAAGTAACGGATATTTCCACCATTGAGGAAGCTCTTTTTACCATCTACCGGCTCGGCGAAACGTTAGGAGTTAGTGATGCAGCTGGAAACCTCATCCAAAAGGTAAACGATCGGCTCGAAAAGCGACCGGATGAACCACCGCTCCAAACAGCTTATTTTATCTGGAAAGATCCGTGGATGACCATCGGCAATGACACCTACATTCACGATGTGCTCGACCATTGGAAGCTGCATAACGTTTTCGAAGGCCAAACACGTTATCCGAAAATTCCGCTCGAAAAGCTGGCTGATTACGATCCTGAGCTTATTCTATTGAGCAGCGAACCGTACCCGTTCAAAGAAAACCACATTTCGGAAGTGCAGGAAGCGTGCCCCAATGCACGGGTACTGCTAACAGAGGGTGAATGGTTCAGCTGGTACGGATCACACATGCTGCATGCCTTTGAGCGGCTCAACGTCTGGCGTAAAGCGATTGCGTGAAGCATCCCGTGAATGCCAGCACATTTTATTGTACTATTAAAACCAAAACATCGTTATTGTTAACAGATTAAACACATGACCAACCTCAAATTTTTTAAATGTCCATTGTTGTAAAACGACGTTCTATCTTTGGCATACTGCTGATGGCAGTACTCTATCTTTTTTCGGCCTGTGCTACCAGCAAGCCCGAGCCCGTTGCAGCAGGTACCAATGAATTTAAACCCTCTGAAACACCTGCCGACAGCATCGCCACCCAAATCCCCGATTACAGCACCTCGCTGGAAACTGTTAAAGGCAAGGGAAAGGCCATCATCAGTGAACCAGAGAACAGCCAGCGGGCAACGCTCTACTTTGCCAGCAACCGCCAAAAAAGTTTAATCACAGCCAAAAACAGTATCGGAATTGAAGGTGGGCAACTGTTGACCGATGGGGACAGTTTGCTCGTTTACAACAAGGTAGATGATTACGCGCAGATCATCTCCATCCAAAACAACGACCTGCAGCGCATCAACAATCTGGCATCCATCAACCTGCTTGAAATTCTCAATATTCCGGTCCGCGCCGAACAAATCGAGGATGTACTTGAACATGAAAACACGTATATGCTCCGCTTAAAATCCGGCGGAAAAATATTTGTGAATAAAAAAACCTTACTGGTTCGCCAGATTGATCAACCCTCGACCACGGGCCTGCCCTACTCACGCATCTTATACGATGCTTATGACAAAGTAAACGGGCTTACGTTGCCCCGAAAAATCACTATCTTTAGTGCAGATAAATCAGCTAAAATCAACCTGCTGATCCAGTCGCTTCAGGTTAATCCCAAGCTGAATGAGTTAAAAATAGATCTTCCACCGGATATCAAAATTTACCGGCAATGAAATTTTCAAATGGCATAATTGGCGTTTTTTGCATTGGGTTAATGGCAACACTGCCTGCTGCCGCACAAGACTATCAACAACAACGGCAGGAAATATTACAACAACAAGACAGCACCCGCTCTGAAATTGAACAGATCGATGCACTTATTGATCGCTATCAACGCAATCTAAACCAGGCTGAACAGCAATTTGATAAGCTTTACGAACAATACGAAAACCTGAAACGACTGCTGGCTCTCCGGGAACAGAAAATCAATTCCCTGCAAAAAGAACGCCGCCAGATCAATGCGGAAATCGCCGTCACCGAAAAAAAGCTCGAACAACAACAGGAAAAACTGGAAGAACTGATCGACGATTACAAAGAGACCATGCGTTATGTGTATAAGCACGGCCGGACCTCACAGCTGGCGCTCATTTTATCGTCCGGTTCGGTTAACCAGATGATGGTGCGCAATTACTATTTGAAGAAGTTTGAATCATTCCGGGAGGAACAAGCCGCCGATATCAGGCAAACGCAGAAAGATTTAAAGGAAAGCCAACAGCAGCTGGATGAAGCCGCTGAACGCAATGAAAATGTTTTGGCAGAAATCCGGGTTGAGAAGGAAAAACTGGAAGTAAAAACAAAAGAACAGCAGAATAATGTAAACCTGTTGAGCCGCGACCGTATTCAGCTTGAAAATAAAATTGAGCAAACCAGGCGGCAAAAACAGCAGCTGAACAGTACCCTTTCAACCCTGATTGAACGGGAAGAGGAAGTACGGGAAGCAGAACAGGAGCGACTCCAGCAACTTGAAGAGCAACGACAAGAGAACCTGACAGCTGCCGAAGAAGAACCGGCAGAGAATAACGTCCCTGCCGAAACGCCCGAAGCCACCCCTGCCGCAACCCGTGAGTATGTCGGTGAGGTCGGGTTCGTCAGTGACGAAGAACTGAATAAAATTGAATCAGCCTTTTCATCGCAGAAGGGAAGCTTACCCTGGCCGGTGGAGAGCACCACTGTTTCGGAACATTTTGGCCGTAAACGCCATCCGGTATATGGCACGGTAACCCCGAATCTGGGCATAGAAATTGTAACGAAATCGCGCGACCCGGTTAAGGTTGTTCACGATGGGTATGTCTTTGCTGTGCAACCGATAGCGGGATATGGCGACGTTGTTTTTGTGAGTCACGGCAAGTATAAAACAGCATATGGAAATTTAAGCCAGGTTGTGGTTCGCAAAAATACGATTCTTCAAAAAGGAGACCTGGTCGGCTACTCCGGCGACAAAAACTCAACACGGGGCGAATCGGTCTTTTTTATGCTCCGCTCCGGGAGCCAGAACCTGGACCCGGAAAGCTGGCTAAAGTAATCAGGTCATCCCGGAAACCATTGTAAGCGAGGCTCATAGTTCGTATTATTCATTAATAATCATTAAAAAATAATTTATTGTATGAATCTCTGGCAGCGTACATTTGCATACGCAACGGCGTGCCTGGTTATCGGGCTTGCGATTGTCGTCTTTACCCACAGTTTTTTTGAATATGCTAATGAACCGGGAATGCAGGGATATATCACCCTCTTTGCATTCGGATTGGTGTTCCTGAATTTGGGGTTTGTCATTAACCGACGCTTTATGCTGAAGACCAAACCCCGCCCTGCCATCAACTACCTGTTTTCTTTTGTGATGGTCGCCCCTACTTTATTATGGATTTTCACTAAAGACGAAGGCCTCGGTGAATCGCTCTTTACTTTTGCGGCAACCCTTCTTTTTGCGGCATTTTTGGGCGCCTATTTTGGCATTCGGCGCGGACTTGTCAAACGAGACGACTACCTCGAAAAATACTACAAAGAGAACGAAGACGAGCTGCCCGACGAGCTTAAGCGTCCACACGAAGACTTAAGCAAAAACTAAATTGCTGTAAGAAGCCGTTAAGAAGTTTTACAGCATAGAAGCATCATATTTGTTATTGTTTAAATGCACTTTAACCAAATATGATTTTCTATGAATCGCACATCCTTTATTTCCGGCTTTTTTGTTTTCCTGCTCTTTATCACTTTTAATGCACAAGCCCAGCCCGACCGGGTTACGGGTAAAACATTTGCCACTCGCTCCGAAGTGATCGCCCAAAACGGACTGGTAGCTACCAGTCAGCCACTGGCTACACAAATCGGCCTGCAGGTGCTCAAAAACGGCGGTAATGCCATCGATGCCGCTATCGCTGCAAATGCCGCCCTCGGGTTGATGGAACCGACCGGCAGCGGTATTGGCGGTGATTTGTTTGCTATCGTCTGGTCGGCCGAAGATCAAAAATTATACGGGCTCAACGCCAGCGGCCGTTCCCCGCTGGGCATGAGTTATGATGATCTGAAAAAAGAACTTGAAAAGCGCGACCGCGAATCGATTCCCGCATACGGTGTGCTTCCAATCTCGGTACCGGGTGCGGTAGACGGCTGGTTCACCCTGCACGAAAGGCTTGGCAGTATGCCCATGGAAGATATTTTAGCGCCCTCGATTAAGTACGCTGAAGAAGGATTTCCTGTAAGCGAACTTATTGCCTATTACTGGCAGATCGGCGCACGAATACACAGCGACCGTACCGGAGCATTTAAGGAAGAAATGACTATTGATGGTCGCGGACCCAAGAAAGGCGAAATCATGAAGCGGCCCGAATTAGCTAACACATACAAACTATTAGCTGAACAGGGTCGCGATGTCTTTTACGAAGGCGAAATCGCCGACAAGATTGATGCCTTTATGCGCGAAAACGGCGGGTTTCTGCGCAAAAAAGATTTCGAAGAACACACTTCAGAATGGGTAGAACCGCAATCGGTGAACTACCGCGGCTATGATGTCTATGAACTGCCGCCCAACGGACAGGGCATCGCCGCTCTGCAGATGCTGCAGATCCTGGAAGCGTACGATCTGGCCTCCATGGGGTACAACAGCGAAAAAGCCCTGCACCTGATGACCGAAGCCAAAAAACTGGTCTTTGAAGATCGAGCCAAGCTCTACGCTGATATGGATTTTGCCAATGTACCGCTCGAAAAATTACTCTCCGAAGAATATGCCGATGAGCGCCGCCAGCTTATTGGCGACCGTGCCGGAAATGACATTAAAGCCGGAACCGGTATCCTCGAAGACGGCGATACGATTTACCTCACCACGGCCGACAAAGAGGGCAACATGGTTTCACTGATCCAAAGTAATTACCGGGGCATGGGCTCGGGCATTGTGGTGCCCGGCCTGGGCTTTGTTTTCCAGGACCGCGGCGAGCTTTTCTCCATGGATCCCAATCATGCCAATGTGTATGAGCCTGGCAAACGGCCGTTTCATACCATCATCCCGGCTTTTGTGATGAAAGACGGCAAACCGTTCATGAGCTTTGGCGTGATGGGAGGCGCCATGCAGCCGCAGGGTCATGTGCAAATCATTACCAATGTCATCGATTTTGGCATGAACATGCAGGAGGCAGGTGATGCCGCGCGCTGGCGCCATACCGGATCAACCCAGCCCACTGATGGCGCCGATGATTACCTGCGCGGCGACGGTACACTCAACCTGGAGTCGGGTGTTCCCTATTCAGTCATTCGTGGACTGATGTCGCGCGGACACGACGTGCAGTACGATGTCGGCGGATATGGGGGCTACCAGGGCATCAAGCTTAAAGACGGCGTCTATTACGGAGCATCGGAATCGCGCAAGGATGGGCACGCTGCAGGGTATTAAATTCCCCTTAGAAAAAAGCACCGTTACGAGGGAGTTGCACTCCCGAAGTACTGTTTATTGTTCGGAGGTCCAACCTCCTCACAACTTAGGGTGGACGCTTATCACAGCTACCGGTTTGGCATCTTAACCCTGAAGGAACAAACCAATGGTTGGCTGGTTCGTAATATCAGTAGACTCTTAATCAACACAGTTGTGAGGGAGTTGTACTCCCGAAGCATTCCTATGTGGAGGTCCATCCTCCTCACAACAAAAATCCACCTCCGCTATGCGCTTTCTTACTCCTATACTGATCCTGCCATTACTTTCACTCGTTTCATGCTCCGATTCTTCCACCGGCGGCGAACAACTACCTCCGCCACCCGAGCCGGGCTCATATGAAGTGGAGCCGGCATTTCCCCAGCTTTCATTCAACCAGCCGCTGGA
Organism: Balneolaceae bacterium; assembly: GCA_016937115.1. Taxonomy (GTDB): domain Bacteria; phylum Bacteroidota; class Rhodothermia; order Balneolales; family Balneolaceae; genus SMO-BIN1. The sequence goes on from JAFGWN010000125.1 coordinate 6,665, forward strand.
CTTGCAGCATGCCGGCGACGGCTCCGGCCGCATTTTTGTTGTTGAACGACGCGGAACGATTCAGGTATTCCCCAATGACCCTTCAGCGACTGAAACGACTACCTTCCTCGATATCCAGAACCAGGTTGATCCACAGGGCGAAGGCGGTTTGCTGGGACTGGCCTTTCATCCAAGCTTCGAGTCCAACGGTTTCTTTTATGTAAATTATACGACCACCACAGACAAGCAATTTAGAACCGTCATCAGCCGCTTTCGGGTTTCGGGTGATTCCAACAAGGCAGATGCTACAAGCGAAACCGAGATTTTGTCTTTTGATCAACCCTTTGGCAACCACAACGGCGGACAAATTCGTTTTGGGCCCGATGGCTATCTCTACATTGCTACCGGTGACGGCGGGGGCGGTGGCGACCCGCAGGAAAATGCCCAGGATCGCTCCAATCTGCTGGGAAATATTTTACGCATGGATGTAGATGGAACACAAAACGGGCAAAATTACACCATCCCTCCTGATAATCCCTTTGCCGAAAATGATCAGGGTTTTCGTGAAGAGATTTATGCCTACGGCCTGCGTAATCCCTACCGGTTCAGCTTTGATGCGGAAACTAACCAACTTTGGGCGGGCGATGTAGGACAAAATGAGTTTGAAGAAATTGATATCATCGAATCCGGCAACAACTACGGCTGGAATATTATGGAGGGTAACGAATGCTATGAACCGGATGACGGATGTGATCGCAATGAACTTACCGACCCTGTTTTCGTTTACGACCACAGCAACGGTGACCAATCGATTACCGGCGGCTTTGTCTACCGCGGACCTACACTGAATGGACTAACCGGATACTACATTTACGGTGATTTTGTATCGGGGCGCATTTGGGCGCTGAATACTGCGGACGTGGAAAATCCTGATAATACCGAACTGCTACAGGCCGGATTTAATATCTCCGGGTTCGGCGTTGACCAAAATAACGAACTTTACATCACCGGGTTTGATGGAACTATCTATAAGCTGGTGCAAGAAGGTTAAAATAATTTGTGTCTTGCTTGCAGAGCCACGTTGAGCCCCGGTAAAAATGTCAGGAAGAGGATTCATCTTTTTCGTCAGTGTAGCCATAAAAGCCCCAGGCGATGAAGAAATTGAATACCAAATCGCTTTTTATGGCGATTTGTGGAGGTTTGAGTAAAAATCTTCACAAAACACCTTCGAAAAAGGGTCCTTTCTTTTGATTCGTTTTCTTTGGACAAACAAAGAAAACGATTAAAATCAGGAGGAACAAAAGCCTGACAGTTATAGCATGTTTTGTGAATTATAAACCATACAATACACGGTAAACCACTATTTCACTATTTAATACTTCTACATCTTATTAATTCAAAAACCAACTTTTAGCCCTACGCTTAATGCTACCTCTTTGAGCCATCGGGTTTCGGTTGTGAATGTAATTTCACCCCCGGGGTTGCGCCGGCCTAATCTATATTCACGGCGGCGAGACTGAAATCCCAGCTTTGTTTCTAAGGCTATACGCTTGCCCACCGGAAGTAGAAAGCCGGTCCCAATTTGAAAACCAAACTGAGTGCGTGGTTCGGAATCGTTGTTCGGCTCTCTTTCAAACTTGGTACGCAGCCAGCTTACCCCGCCATCTAAAAAGAAATGCGAATCACCGGTACCGCCAAAAAGTTTGGCTGTTGGAATAAACCAGCCCCCTTTAACTCCATACTCCAAAGCGGTATTACGGGTATCGCTATCCTCACTTCGAAAAGGATCTTCCAAATCGCGATAGGTAAATCGATACCCCAACAGTGGCCCCACGCCGATTCGGTCATTGACGAAATAGAGCCCATCAAGCTGGAGGGAAAGATGGGTGAATTCCCGCTCGTATTCCTGGTTGAAATCATCCCGGGAAGCGTTGATAAATGATATAGAAAAGCCCGTTAAAAATATTCCTTCTTCTATAAAAGGTTCCTCCGAATCCTCAAAATTCGTTTGCTGTGCCTGAAGCGGTAAAGCTATACATATAATTGCAACAAAAAAGATTGGTAGTTTTTTAAAAAATGATTGCATAATTAAAATAATTAGTCGTTGAATAAATAAGGCTCTTAAGATCATCCCCCTGATTCGCCTCCGGCGAATTTTCCCCTTCAAAGGAGGGACTTTAAATTCACTTTTTTTAAAAGCGAAACAGTTCAATGCCTACATTAAATTGGACGGCCCGCGAATCCAGCTCCAGCGATTCGGAATATTCCCAC
>JAFGWN010000126.1 GCA_016937115.1 Balneolaceae bacterium
AAAGAACATACCCCGACAAAAAAACGGGCTGAACAACCATTGCTTCCCTCGGCTCAACCCGTTCGAAATCGGATTCAAAAGGTAAGGCTTATTTGGTATTCATGTCAATATTTTTCTACAGGAAATTTCCTGGATTCTCTTGCCTGCACCAACTACTATAAAATATCAATTCATTCCATTTAAAGCTAAGAATAGAGGCGGTGGGCTGACGGATCCTCTTCAAAATCTTTGAATAGTTTCACACCCAGATAAAAGAGTGGGGTATCAAACAGTGCGAAAAAGAATTTGAAGAGATAAGAATTGAGAATTAGTATCACCAAGGCACCTAAAGTGTTGATGTCTTCACCGAGGTTGCCGGCGAAATACAGAATGCTCAAAATAGCGGTCGAATCAACTAACTGGCTTACCGTTGTGGATGCATTATTCCGGAGCCATAGGTGTTTGCCATTGGTGTAATTCTTCCAGAAGTGGAATAACCGAACGTCTACGGTTTGTGCTACAAGATAGGCAATCATACTGGCGATGGTATTGCCTACCATAAATTCATAAACGCCTTCGAATAAATTGAGTCCGCCACTGATCCCGGCCGAATTGGGCAGCCAATGGTTAATCGTCATCAGGAACAACATAAATATATTCATCCCGAAACCGATCCAAACGACAAGCTGCGCCTTTTTACGACCGTATAGTTCTGAAATTAAATCAGTAGCCAAAAAAGTGAACGGATAAGCGATCACCCCTACCGGTACGCTCATGGTATATATATTTCCATCGCGGACCAGGGCCGGAACAAGCGAGAGTAACCATGGCGGCAGCTCGGTCGAAAATATCGTTACAAATTTTGTTGTCCCTATTACATTTCCAAGGACCAGCGATGTAAGAAATATTCCCGTTAACGATAAAAAAAGAGCATCCCGTTTATAAGAAACCTGCATCACAGCGTCGGTCGATTTCATCAAAAATAAATTATGTATTAGTTGATAATAAATTCTGTTTGAGGCATACTATAAGTGTGCCAATACAAGCCCCGAAGCCAGCACAAATAGTATTAATTGATTTCTTAACACCATCGTTTCTGCAACGGCCAATATATAATATGTACGCGTTAATTGACTGCAATAACTTTTATGCTTCATGCGAACGGGCATTCAACCCATCACTCCGAGGCCGGCCAATAGCGATTCTATCGAACAATGACGGCTGTGTTATTGCCCGATCAGAGGAGGCCAAAAAAGCAGGCGTTACTATGGGCGGCCCCGCCTTTAAACTGCGGGATGTCTTTGAAGATTATAATGTTGTGGTTTTATCATCTAACTATGCACTATATGGCGATATGTCGCGCCGGGTAATGGAGGCCCTGCAAGAATTAGCGGCTTCGGTTGAGCCCTACAGTATTGATGAAGCCTTCGTTAAGCTTTCCAAACATGACAGGCGAAGCCGGGCCCGGCAAGGTGCTGATATTAAGGATACGATTTACCGGTGGACGGGCATCCCGGTTTCGGTGGGCATCGCTCCTACCAAAACGCTGGCTAAGCTTGCCAATGAAACAGCCAAGTCTGATGAAAAATACGACGGCGTGCTAAGCCTGGCGGGACATCCTGAGCTTGATTCCATTTTAAAAGCAACGCCGGTGAAAATGATATGGGGCATTGGCCCCGGATTTTCGCAACGACTGTTTAAGGAAGGCATTTACAATGCGCTGCAACTAAAAAACACCTATCACCAGCCGCAGTGGGTGCGCAACCGGCTTAAAGTAAACGGCTTGCGTACCGTGATGGAACTCAACGGAGAACCCTGCCTGGAAGTATCAGACCAGGTTGATGTCCGCAAAGGCATTATGACCTCCCGCTCATTTGGCCAAGCCGTAACGCAGCTCTCCGACATACGGGAGGCGGTCGCCAATTTCATAGGTATTGCGGCCCAGAAACTGCGGGCACAGCAGTCGGTTGCCTCTGTGCTGACGGTCACCCTGCGGACCAGTAAATATGCCCGCCATGCACCATCAAAATACAAGCACGGGCTCACGGTAAACTTCCCGGCTCCTACGGCCAACACGCCACAACTGATTGATGCTGCCCAACAGGCCGCCGAATATCTTTTTACGAAAGGCAACCGCTACAAAAAAGCCGCCGTCATGCTCACCGGTATTATTCCGCAGGCAGAAATCCAAGCCGACCTTTTTGCCGACCAGGAATATGACCAAAAACAGCACCAGCTGATGAACAAGGTAGATGAAATCAACCAGAAATACGGCAAGCGCACGACCCTTTTTGCCGGGACAGGCATCGAACAGAAATGGCAGATGAAGCAAGAATTTTTAAGTCCCCGCTACACAACAAGTTGGGATGAATTGATGGAACTGGAAGTTTAGATTTAAACAGTACTAAAACGAATAACCCACACTTAAACCGCCCCAGGGAATAAATGTTTTCTCAAAAGTAGTTAACAGAGGTGTAAAAGAAATTTTAAAGAAAACCTCCTCTTTGGACTGATATCGATAGCCGATGGTCGGGCTTATAATAATGCCAAACTCCTCATCCTCATTTTCGGAACCTAATAAAAAATCACCTTCTGCATAGGCTGGTGTAACCACCAGACCCAGTTCAAAAAAATTCTTCTGCTTGCCGAAAAGAAAACTTGAACCCAAAGGCACTGTTATTAAATTACCTTCAGATCCCGAGACATAACTAAGCCCCGCACGCCCCCAGAGTTTGCCACTCAACCTGTGCTCATAGTTAAGGCTGTACCCCACGGCATTTCCAAGTGCTTCCACGTAAACAACATTTTGTACTTGTTCTTTACTCCTAATTTGCGGACTCTCATTATTCAGGCTTGTGCTGTCTTGAGCAAACGAAAGCTGATACCCTAAAAAAACCAATAACAAAGATACTAAAGAATGCTTCATGATTTTTTAGGAACTTGTGTTTAAATTTAATTGCCGAAGATAGACGATTGAACTACTGTATGCTTTCTGCTCAAAAAGTGATCATTTTAACTTTAGAATGCCCCTCCTATACTTATCCCAATCAAAGGAAAAAAATCTCCGGTAGAAGGAATAAAAATAGGTGAGAGCCCGATTTTAAAAATAAAATTCCCCTCCGACGGCTGGTAACGGTAATTGAATGAGCTGGTCAGAAGAAAATTGAACCCCGGCGCAATATTATTTATGTCATCATCGTCATCGCCAAACAGATTAAAACTGTTGTCGATATCGGCGAAGTAGAGCGTAGTTCCCAGGCCTATTTCAAAAAATTTTGACTCGTTACCCAGTAACTTATTGATCCCAAGAGGAACCGCTACCGCCGGTTCTAAAAAAAAGTTGGACACCAGCGGGCCATATGTAAATCCAGCCATAGCCCATATATCTTTTCCAATCTTCCGTTCGTAATTAAGACTGTATAAACCGGCTGCCGGCCCGCCAAGACTCAGATAAACAGCGTTTTTATTGTGTTCTTTATTTGCTGCTTGCGCGCTGTCATTTTTTTTGCTCACTATGATTTGGGCTTGAACAAACTGAATGCAAGTAAGAAAAATAAAAATGAATAAGAGAAAACGTTTCAAAATTATTTATTTAGATGATATTAATGCCCCTTGAAATATTACCCCTCCGAAAGAACGTTGATGAATAAAAACAATTTTTTTAACTGCCTTATCACATTAGCACTTCTTGTTAAAAGTTGCAAAGAAGTTATTTTACGAGCGTTTTTTCATATACTTAATTGTTAACTATTCCAAGTAAATAAAATCGTATGTCACTCCTTCTTATTGCACCCAATCGCGATTTGCGTCGCTGGAAAGATGCGCTGCTCGATGTCGATCCTAACCTTGAGGTGGAAATCTGGCCGGATGTACAGAATGACGAGCGTGTGCAGCTTGCTGTAACCTGGCAGCAGCCTGCTCATGTTTTAGAACGCTACCCCAATCTGAAAGCCATCTCGTCGCTGGGGGCGGGCGTCAATCATATTTTAGAAGACGAAACCGTGCCGGACGCCGTGCCTGTTTGTCGCGTTGTTTCTCCCTCCCTTACCCAACAGATGAAAGAGTACGTGCTGTCGGCTGTACTGAACTACCAGCGCAACATATTCACCTACTTCCGGCAGAAACAGCAAGGCCAATGGCAGGAACACACACATAAACCAGCCGGGGATATTCCCGTCGGGGTGATGGGCCTCGGTGCCCTCGGCCAACCCATTGCCGAAACATTGGCTTCATTCGGATATAAGGTGGCCGGCTGGTCGAACAGTAAAAAATCAATCGAGAACGTAGAAACATTTGCCGCCCGTGATGAACTGGATACATTTCTTGCTCAAACGAAAATATTGGTCTGCCTGCTGCCTCTGACCGATAAAACACACGGCATTCTCGATCTTGACGTGTTTAAAAAAATCAAACATCCGGGATATTTAATCAATGTGGCCCGCGGCGATCACCTGGTAGAGGAAGATCTTATTTATGCC
>JAFGWN010000012.1 GCA_016937115.1 Balneolaceae bacterium
AGAGTCATACTGGGTGATAATCCGGGCAAACAGTCTGCGCGAAAAATTATATCTGCTGGTCAGGCGTATGATATCGCCACTGTAGTAATTTTCCGAGCCATCGACAGATGAGAGTGTGGAATAGTTGTAGCTGAGAGCGAACTGAAGCTGTGATGTTGGCTTGATCGTTGCATCAGCCGACATGTTGTACCCTTTTCCCACCGTTGGGTTTTGGGCCCTGTTTACATACCGCCCAAAATCAAAGTCGGCGTCCAGTGACAACCCTTCGACCGGCCGCATGCTCACATCAATCATGAGACGACGCATGCCGGGGAAATATTCGCCCCGAAAGTACTCATCATTCACAGGCAGAAAACTCAGTGATATATTGGTTTGACCAGCAAAATTGTTGTTGTTGCGTAAAAATATATATCGCTCCTGAAACTGGCCGGCAAAATCATACCGCCAGGTTCCGCTCACCCTTATACTGCCCTGCGATAACCATTGTCGGTCGGGATAGTACGAAAGACTTTGGCTGGCCTCGAATTCCCGGCGATCCGTCCGGTTTATGAAGCCGCCCTGCGACTGAAACGCAGGAGAGAAAGAAGCGTAACCGAATGAAAAATTGTAGTATTTCGCCTGCCGTTCAAATTCCGCACTGATCAACGACCCGCTGTACTGCTCACCATTGAACGCAGCGTCATACGAACTGCGGCCAAAAGTACGCGGATTGTTAAAGAGCGTAGTATCATTCAGTTCCTTTGTATTTGAGTAGCCGATCTGTCCGTTAAAATAGTAGTGTTTTGCCAGCAGCAGTTGCCAGTCGATACTGCCCACATAATTGGCGCCTTCGCCCTGATTTCTTGCAGTGATGAGCCCGCCGATATATGATTCATCGCTCAAATTATATTTCCCCCGCAAAATGTTGCTGTAGGCATTTATTTCCGATCGCACCAGTGAACTGCCGAACTTACCCGGAATGATGAATGGTGTTTCCCGGTCGTAAGCAGACAAAAAAGCCAGGCTGTACTTTGTATTATTCTGGGTGATTTTTCCTGCGGCAAGGGGACGGTTAATCATCCGTGAATAGAAAAGATCTTGTCTGGTACGAAACAGGTCGGCTCCTTTCAAAAAAAAGGGGCGTTTTTCCGGGAAAAAGAGCGCAAATGTTTCGTTCACGCCAATTTGCGCAGCATCCGTTTCAACCTGGCTAAAATCGGGATTAACCACCGCGTCCAGCGAAATTGTTGATGTTGGAGAATACGACACGCTGCCGCCAACCCGTCCGTCTAACGGTCCGTGGTCTAAGCCGGAAGAGGGGTTATCGGGATCCTTAATACTGCTGTTTTGAAAACTCATGGCGTAAGGAAGCAGCTCAACGGTATTGCTACTCTCAAGTCCCCGCAGGTTGGTAAGAGTTCCATTCTGACACGTGAAACAGGGATTGTCTACCGACACATCGGTCCAGGCCATTTGATAGCGGCTGTTACGCGGGTAGTTTCGAATAAATTGAACCGACCAGTTTTGAATATCCTGCCTGGGAAAATTGAGGCTTTTAAAAGGAATTTTAATCGCGGCGGTATAGCCCGAATCACTGATTGCTCCTTCGGAATACCAAAGCGCATCAAAATTCATATCCTCATTATTTCCAGAGCGAATGCCATCCATCTGTATGCCCAACGGGTTCACAAAAAACTCGTACACCTGCTGATTATTGCTGAAAGGATCTAAAAACAAGCCAACAAAATCATCCTGGAAACTCTCGTCACGATCGGTAATACTTGCTCGAATTTTCCCAGGATTAGGATCTTCACTGTCAAACCCTACATACAGGTAATTTTCACTATATAAAACCCGCACTTCTGTGTTTACAGGTGCAGGCGCTTGGTCATTCGGCTCAATTTCATGACTGATATAAACCGGTGTTGCCTCTTTCCAGATCGAATTACTCAGCGTTCCGGTGATATCAAAATCACTGGTAATATAGGTGGGCTGTAAGGTTTTATATTGGGTACCAATTGTATCCTGGGCACGTAATTCCGAAAAAAAGCCCCCAAGTGCAAAACCCATTCCAATTACCACTTTGGCCAATGTTGCCAATCGCATCATAAATTGTTATCGATCTATCTTTTGGATTAAAATGAAGTGTTTGTTGATCATACGAATATCTTTTCAATTGTTTCATTAAAAGCTGTAAGAGTTTTTGTGTAAGGAATGTGCCGCTGTGTGGTCTTACTATAAATGTTAACCAATACAACTTATGTATGTCTGACCAGGAAACCTTCGAAGCAAACAACTTTTTGAAACGTACGGTAAAAGAGATGCAGCCCGATGAACAACCGCGCGAAAAGCTGATGAATCACGGCGGAGAAAGCCTTTCGGATGCCGAGCTGCTGGCCATTTTATTGCGCACAGGCAGCCGGCGAATGAATGTAATTCAAATGGCCCGGGCCCTGCTCGAGCATTTTGGAGGGCTTCGCCATCTGGCTCGCAAGCAGTGGCAGGATATGAAAGTGATTCCCGGCATGGGTAAAGTTAAAGCCCTTACGTTAGAAGCGGTTTTTGAGCTTTCGCGCCGCATTGAAGTGGCCGGATTGGGTGAACAGATCCAGATCACCTCCCCGCAGGATGCCGTGGCTTATTTCGGACCCAAGCTGCGTGATCTCACAAAAGAAGTTTTTATCGTTGCCTTTCTAAACAATGCCAAAATTGTGATGGGCTACAAAAAGATTAGCTCTGGCGGTTCCACCGCTACCATCGTAGATCCCGCCGAAGTAATGCGCCAGGCGGTAGTGAATGAAGCCAACAGCATATTGCTTCTTCATAATCATCCCAGTGGCAGCGAAAAGGAATCAACCGCAGATATCCGGCTAACCAAACGCATTTCTAAAGCGGGGAAACTGCTGGGCATTCCGGTAAATGACCACATCATCATTGCCGGCAATAGATATACCAGCTTTAAGGCCAAAGGGCTTATGGATAATTAAAAATTGTCGCTATCAAACATACTATCATTCAAGAAAAAAGCTACAAATTCGCACTTAAAATCATCCAGCTATCTAAAAAATTAAACAGAGAAAAACAGTTTGAACTATCCCGTCAAATACTAAGAAGTGGTACTTCAGTAGGAGCCAACGTCGAGGAAGCGATTGGTGGACAAACTTCTAAAGATTTGCGAGCTAAACTATTTATTGCATACAAAGAAGCGGGAGAAACAAATTACTGGTTACGATTACTTAGAGATAGTAATTTAATAAATGACAAGGAAGCTAAAACGTTAATAGATAATAGCCACAAATTGAAAAGTATCCTCGGTGCTATTTTAGTCACATTAAATAAGAAATAGGGTGAGATATTTTTCATTTTCTCATTTTTAATTTTTCATTCCCCGTAGTTCGATATTGGATATTCAAAAGCCTTATATTCCTGCTTTAACTACCAGCAGATATACAACGAATGAAGCCTTATTTACGAAAAATTATCAGCAAATCGCTGAACCAGTTTAACCTCTCCCAAAAAGAGACGCCTGAAATTCAACTTGAAAAGCCCAATGAGCCAGCCCATGGTGACGCCTCCTCTAACATTGCCATGAAGTTGGCCGGCACATTGCGCGACAATCCTCGTAACATTGCCCAAAAAATTGTCGCCGGGCTTGAGTACGATGCAAAAAAGGTTGCTGCCGTTGAAATTGCAGGGCCGGGTTTCATCAACTTCCGGTATGCCAACACCTATCTTTATGATGAGTTAGCAACTGTTCTTGCGCAACATAGTTCCTTCGGACAAACCGATTCCTTGCAGGGACAAAAAATACTGCTGGAGTTTGTCAGCGCTAATCCTACCGGACCGTTAACCGTTGGGCACGGACGAAATGCTGTACTGGGCGATACCATAGCGCGCCTGCTCGAGTGGACCGGCGCTGAAGTAGATCGTGAATACTATTTCAATAATGCCGGCCGCCAAATGCGTGTGCTGGGGCAGAGTGTCCGTGCGAGATATCTGGAAGAACTTGGGGAAGATGCAGCCTTCCCTGAAGGAGGATACGAAGGCGAATACATCAAAGATATTGCGCATGCATTAGTTGAGGAACATGATAAAGATTTAGCCGACACAGATGATATATCTCCATTCAAAGAAAAGGCGGAATCACTTATTTTTGACGACATCCGGCAAACGCTGGAGCGCATGAACATTGAAATGAATTCTTATTTTAATGAGCATGAGTTATACGAGGACGGATCTATTGATGAAACGGTCAAAACTCTGCGCAAAAAAGGGTTAGCCTATGATAAAGAGGGAGCAACATGGTTTAAAACTACCGAGTTCGGCAAAGAGCAGGATACCGTACTCATCAAAAGCAGCGGTGAACCAACCTACCGGCTGCCCGATATTGCTTATCATGCCAATAAACTGAACCGTGGCTACGATCAGTGCATCGACATTTTTGGAGCTGACCACATCGCCACGTATCCCGATGTGCTTTCGGGCATAAAGGTTTTGGGGTATGACCCTGAAAAGGTAGACGTCGTCGTGTACCAGTTTGTGACGATTGTGAAAGAAGGCAAACCGTTTAAAATGAGCACCCGAAAAGCAAACTTCATCACGCTTGATGAGCTGATGGATGAAGTGGGTGCAGACGTTACCCGATTCTTCTTTTTGATGCGATCACCCAATACGCACCTGGAGTTTGATATTGCACAGGCCAAAGAAGCCGGTGAAAAGAACCCGGTCTTTTACCTGCAGTATGCTCATGCCCGCATCCACAGTATTTTACGCAAGGTGGAGGAAGAGTATGACTTTACGGATGATCCTCTGCTTGATCTGCTAACACATGAAAGTGAGATTCAGCTTATTAAAACGATGATTCGTTTTCCGGAGATGATTCAAAGTGCTGCCGAAAGCCGCGAACCACATCGATTGATCAATTTTCTAAATGATCTGGCTTCGGACTTCACTGGTTTCTATCACGACTGCCGTATTTTAGGGGAAGAAAAGCAGTTAGTTCAAGCGCGGGCTACACTGGCCAGGGCCGTGGCGCAAGTGCTGGCAAACGGTCTGGGTATTCTTGGCATTAATGCCCCTGAGCAGATGTGATTTGGGAAGTTTGAATGTTAAATAAAGAATGTTGATAGCCTCTGGTAGTTACGTCAACATATTATGTCAAGACACTATGTTAAACTAATTACCCTTGCAATGCCTTCCGTACTTCACAACTCCCTATTTGCGCTCTATTGATAAAGTAGCATAGAATAAGTTACTTGCTATAAGTTTAAGTTAGGTGCACAATTTTTTATAATCTAATTACAATTTAAAATCGGGGTACAATGGATGATGAAAATCCTCTTACACTGAATTTAATAGATGAGCATTTTTCGAAAATTGCTGGTTCTTCTCTTCCGAATCCAATTTATGGGAAAAGTATTTTCTTTTTTGAAGAGTGCGTAAAACCCGAGTTTAGCAAGAAACCAACTACTTGGATACCTTGGAGCATTTACTAATAGTTCAACTGAACTTAATCGAGAAATTGATGTTGGTGTTATACCTTTTGCAAGTTACAAAACACTTGAAAATGGAGATTCAGATGATGTCACAGAAACGATTAGTAAAAAGTTGAAATCATATAATGAAAACTCCGACAGTTACACCAACATCATACCTAACGTGCTGATTATATCAGAGCACCACTTTTTTAAATTTATTAAAAAAGATCTTCTCATGGACGACCAAGTCAAAATTGATCAATTTAACCGAATTAATTTCACTTTTAATCTTTGATAGAAATGTATTCAATCATAGATTTGGAAACTACTGGCTTTTCACCGAAGAGAGGAGATAAAATTTTAGAAGTTGGTATTGTTAAAGTCCAAGAAAATGATAAAATAGTTGACAAGTTCTCCACGCTGGTAAATCCCAACCGTGATATTTCAAATTATCATGTCCATGGAGTAAAACCCAGTCTTGTTAAAAACGCACCGAAATTTGATGAGCTAAAAGATTTTATAAGATCATTTGTAAACGGCTCGACTCTTGTTGCACATAATGCGTCATTTGATTTAAGATTTTTAGAAAATGAATTGATAGACCAAAACGAAAATTTAAATGCTATTTGTACTATCAAATTATCCAGGATGCTCGATTCTACGCTCCCTTCAAGAAAATTGGACATCCTATGTGAGTATTATGACATAGAAATAAAAGACAACCATCAAGCATTTGCAGATACTCTTGCTACCACAAAGTTATTTACCAAACTAAAATCTGAATATTTTAAGCTTCACGGCGACAATAAATTTAAACAGGAATTTGTATCCCCTACCTCTTTTGGTGCAATTGACGAGAAAAATGTGAATAGAGTTGAATACAAAAGAAAAGATGCCCATAAAGGAGTTCAAAAAGAGAAAACGAAGCTTCAAGATTTTATTTCAAGGCTTCCAATTGATTCATTATCCGATGATGAAAATGCAAAGCAATATCTTGACACACTTAATGAAATATTATTAGATCGGATTATAACTAATTCTGAATTAAGTGAGCTTGAAGAATTAGTTTCTGAGTTTAGTGTGACGAAAAAAGATATTATTGAATTGCATAAACAATACCTTGCGGAAGTAATAAAAATTTACCTTCTGGACGGTAAAATCTCTGAGTTTGAATTAAAAGATCTTAGTGAGTTGACCAAATTGTTAGGACTGAAACAAGCAGATCTGGAAAACTTAATTACTGCTGTAAAAAAGAATAAGATTGTTTCTGGAATAAATTATAAGAGCAAAAATGAAATTGAAGGAAAATCAGTTTGCTTTACGGGTCAACTTAAATCTAAAATTGATGGTTCCAAAGTTAGTCGATCATTAGCTCAAAGTATTGCTCAAGAACATGGTATGACTATAAAAAAGAATGTTTCCAAGAAATTGAACTATCTTGTTACAGCAAATCCAGCTACCATGTCTGGAAAAGCAAAAAAAGCCAGAAAATATAATGTGAAAATTTTAGCAGAACCAGAATTTTGGAGATTACTGGGCGTCAATGTCGAATAGAATGTGCTTAATTTTCTTATCTCTTTCCCAATCACTTTCTTATATTGCTGTTGAATTAATAAATAACTCTTGTTGCGATGGCAAATTTAGAAGAGATCAAAAAGAAAGTCCGCCCCATATTGAAAAAATATGGAATTAAAAAAGCGGGCGTTTTTGGGTCTACTGCTCGTGGTGAAACAGAGACAAACGACATAGATTTGCTGGTGAAAATTGATCAAAAAATTAGCCTGTTGGACTTCATTGGTATTCAACAAGAGTTAGAAGACGAGCTCGATATGAAAGTAGACCTCGTTGAGTATGATTCCCTGAAGCCTGCCCTTAAAGAAGATATTCTCAAAGAAGAAGTTCGGGTTATATGAGCAAACGTAAACCGGACGTTTACCTTCAAGATATTTTAGAGAGCATACAGCAAATTGAAGAATATCTGGATGGTGTCAATGAAAACGAATTTTATCAAAACTCCGAAAAGCAAGATGCTGTTCTACGAAGATTAGAAATAATTGGAGAAGCCGTAAAACATATTTCTGATGACATTCGTGATGAATATGAGGAAGTCCCTTGGAGAAAAATTGCGGGCATGAGAGACATCATCATCCACGAATACTTTGGAGTTACCTTGAGCATGATTTGGGTCGTCACTCAAAGAGAACTTCCTGATCTGAAATCGAAGATTAAAGATATCATCAATAATAAAAGTTAGGAGCGCACTATCACCTACCTTTAGATTACCCCTACCAAAAAATGACGTACTTAGGTGGTATAATCCGCTACTGGACCCGCGGAGGTGACCTAACTAACCCGCTTGCTTTGAGGCTCGTCTTTCGTTCGTTGCTCATTCAGCCTCAAACCTTCAACATTTAACATTCACTAAGCCGGCAACAGCTTGCTAAAGCACACAATCCCTTTGGTAAATTGGTCGGCCACCCGAAAACCGGCTCGTTCAAAAAGCTGGTTGCTTTCGTCAATGGTCCAAAACTTCAGTCCACTGAACTCAACCGAATCCTGCAGCAGGCGGGCATACCATGCATCGGCTTTCACAAGATGCATCATAAAAAATACACCATCCTTTTTAAGCACGCGCCGGCTTTCATAAAGCACTTTAAGCGGATCGGTCAGTTCGTTAAGCGTACCGCCCATCATCAGTCCGTCGAAAGTTGCGCCAAAAAACGGCATATGCCGTGCATCAGCACGCAGCAAAAATAGATCGACTTGGTCGGCTTCTGCTTTCAAACGGGCTTCCTGTAGCATTTGAGTAGAGAAATCGAGCGCCACCAGATCGCATTCCGGCTGGCTTTTTTTTACTTCCCGTCCATATAACGCTGTAGAACAGCCGACGTCGAGATAGAGCTTGTTTGGTTGTGGATTTAGCCACTCAATCAGCAGTTTCTCCTCTTTTTTAATTGGAAACTCTTCACCGGTAAGAATAGATAGCGATCGTTTCCGCCAAATATCTTCGTAAATAGATGCCGTCAATTTCCAGTGATTGGAACTTTGTGCCCACGACATCGCCGGCGCTTCATCACCCAGAAAGTCGATGATGTTGTTGTTAATGGCGTATTCATCGCCTTTATTTGAGCAGACTGTTCCGTTGAACGCCCTGCTTACATCTGCTGCTTCGCTTGGAATAGCAATCGACGCTTGTTCGTATTTTGGAGACCTGAATTGCATTTTTTTAATGTAAATATTGGGTGCCAAATGCTGAATTAACCATTAAACGTTCAACATTAAAGATTTGTATCTGCTGAGTATCCAACATTACGCATAAGCATTGACAATGTTACAGCTTCAGTCCTCCTTTTGTAGCACCAGCGAAATTTGTGCTCCTTTCTGTACGCCCAGCATCTCTTTTGCATTGCCTTTGTTGATGGCAATTTCCAACATCCCTGCACTGCCGATGTAAGCAACGGGCTCTCCTTCCGGAACCGAACCAAAGGTGTTGGCAATTTCATCGAGTATGGTATTACCAACATAAAGCTTGGTTGTTTTGCTCTTAATGACTTCATCAATAAGTGAAGAAGAAATATTGGTGATCAGGTTTCCAAATTTGTCGATATGAATAACCCAACCCTGAATACCGTCTTTATCGGCAATAGGTACAGCCCAGCGATATGTCTGCAAATCATCGAGGGGCTTCCCAAAATCAGAAAGTTCTACGCCATTGAAAAGATGGGCGGCTGCCGGGGCAAAAATATCGCGCCCGTGAAACGTACTGGAGGGATTTGACCGCCAATATGATTGATTGGTTAACTCTACTGCTTCAAAATCATGCTCTTCTGTGAGCAGAGAAAAAATGCCGTTATCGGGCCCCACAAAAAACTGGTCTTTGATCTGCAACGCTACGGGTTTGCGCGGTGTGCCTACACCCGGGTCAACCACTACAAGATGCACGGTGTCGGGCGGGAACAGCATGGCAGAATTCTTAAGCACCCACGAGCCTGCCATGATATCCTGGGAGGGAATCTCGTGTGATATATCAACCAAGCGTGCCTCTGGCGCCTGTTCGAGAATGACGCCCTTCATCGCACTTACATAATAATCCTGCAGGCCAAAATCAGTTGTAAGAGTTATAATCCTACGCATAGGTATTAAGCATCACCGGCATTACCAGCATAAGCATTTGCTCATTTTCCTCTTCTTCGGATGCCTTCACGATACCAGCGCGATTTGGCGTTGAAAATTCGAAATGTACCTCATCATCATCTACGTTGCTAAGCACATCGGCCAGATACTTGGCGTTAAATCCAATCTCCATCTCCTCGTTATCGTATTCGCAAGCGATAGTTTCTTTCGCTTCGCTGCTCATGTCAATATCCTCGGCACGAATCGTCATTTTGTCTTTGTTCAGCTGAATGCGGATTTGCCGGGTCGTTGAACTGGAGAAAATCGCCACTCGTTTTACTGTGGCCAGCATCTGCTCTTTGTTGATGATCAGCGACTTGTCATTATCGCGCGGAATCACCGAATCATAGTTCGGATACTGCTCATTAATTAAACGGGTGATAACGATGGTATTACCGCTTTTAAAACGCACATGATCTTCGGTCACCGTCATATCACAATCGTCATCGTGTAATGCTTTTTGAACCAGATTCAATGCTTTTTCCGGCACGATAAACTGCATCTCTGCATCGGCCGTCAAATCTGATTTAATGTAACGCACCAGCCGGTGACCGTCGGTGGCTACGAACTTGCTTTCCTCGGGACCGATATCGAAAAGCACCCCCATCATCGCCGGCCGCAGGTCGTCATCTGAAACTGCAAAAAGTGTTTTGTTAATCGCGTTCAGGATGATGTCTTTTGTCGTCTCCAGGGTTTGGCCTTCATTCAGGTTGGGCACCTCGGGGAATTCATCCGGGTCTTCACCAACCAGCTTATAGGTTCCTTTATCTGTTCGGAACTTAATATTAAACTTGTCATCAACCTCAAACGAAACGGGGATATCGGGCAACTGGCGCAGTGTTTCAATAAGCCGGCGGGCAGGAATGGCCACCGCTCCGTCCTGGTCAATATCGGCGTCCATGTACTCAATGATAGAAATTTCCAGATCGGTGGCTGTAAGTCGCAGCTTGCCATCTTCACTTTCAAATAAAATTGTTTCCAAAATGGGAAGTGTAGCCTTATTGGGCACCGCTCCTGAAACGGCCGAAAGTGCCTTCACCAGTTCGCTGCTCGAAGCATTAAATTTCATACTCATAAATTGTTTACTGTCAGTTCAATATTAATAGCTATAAAACAACCATTTTTAGCACTCTAATAGTAATAAATCCTGACTCCCTTAGCAACTATATTACACCTTCGCAACGGCCTGTTTTTGTGTTTATTTGCAATTATGAAGATGGGACAGAGTTTAATTATTTTAATCACCATATTAAGCTCTAATACTTAACTTTACCAAACGCTAACTTAAGAACCATTTGTGAAGGTATTACTTACAGGTCCCACTGCGGTCGGTAAAACGGAGGTATCGCTATTGTTGGCCGAGACGCTTAACGCTGAAATTATTTCATCCGATTCCCGCCAGTGCTACAAGTACATGAACATCGGCACAGCCACACCCACAGACAACGAACTGCAACAAGTTCCGCATCATAATATCTCTATCATTGACCCTGCCGTAAAAGACAGCGCTGCCAAATTTTATGATCGTGCTATGCAGTGGGAACGTGACATTGCAGAACGCGGGCGCCAGGTACTCTACGTCGGCGGAAGCACGCTGCACCAGCGGTGTATCATCCAGCCGTTTGATGATATCCCCGATGCCAATGAAGCCAACATCGCTGAAATGGAACAACAGATCGAAGCCGAGGGCATTGAACCGCTCTTCAAAAAACTGCAGGACGTAGATCCGGAATATGCCACCGAAATGGATGGAATGAATACGCAGCGTATCATTCGGGCACTCGACGTCTGGAAACAGACGGGGCAACCATTTAGTTCTTTTCACACCGATGATGAAGTTTCGCCACCGGACAACATGCTTGTTGTGGGCCTGCAACGCAATCGCCAAACCCTCTATGATCGAATTAATAACCGCGTTGACCGCATGTTTGAAGCCGGTTTTATCGAAGAAGTTAAAACCATTCTCGGCAAGGGCTACACGCTGGAAGATCCCGGCCTGAACACCGTCGGCTATAAACAGGCGATCGTTTTTTTGAACAATGAACTTTCACGCGACCAGATGGTCAAAGATATTAAGACCAAAACGCGACGCTATGCCAAGCGGCAACTCACGTGGTTTCGGCGTTGGGACTTTGTGCGATGGGTTGATGCCGACAAGAATTCACCGGAAGAAATCACAAAAAAAATCCTTGCATATTTAGCAGGGAAGTCAAATAAAGGCTACCTTTAGCCGTTCACTCTAAATACGACAATAATTCGCTTCGCATGTATAAAGCCACGGTTAACGTCACTCTTCGCAAGTCCATCCTTGATCCCAAAGGAAAAGCCGCGCACCACGCCCTGCAAAATCTCGGGCTGAATGAAATTGAAAATGTTCGGATCGGTAAACTTATTAAGCTCGATATCGACGCCGAATCACCCGAACGTGCAAAAAAAATTGCGGAGGATGCCTGCAATCAACTGTTGGCGAACGAAGTGATGGAAGATTTTACTGTTACCATTGATGAACAATAAGAGTCAGCCCGGCACCATGTTTCATCCGCTTATTTTTTCTTCACAAAATCAACCTGGTGAACAGGAAAAAGAAGCGCCCAAGGTTGATGTCATGACCAAGGAGGAAGAAGATACGCCCTGGCGCGTTTTCCTTTATGATGATGACATCCATACCTTTGATGAGGTAATCGAACAGCTCATCAAGGCATTAAAATGTAATCAGTCCCATGCCGAAGAACTCACATACAAGGTTCATAACGAAGGCAAGGCTAAGGTCTATGAAGGCACGTTTGAAGCTTGCTTTGAAGTGAATAGCGTGCTAAAAGAAATTCAACTGATAACTGAAATAAAAGGATAATCGTGTCTGTTAAAACATTTGGAGTACTCGTATTTCCCGGTTCTAACTGCGATCATGACGCCTATCATGCAATGGCCCATGTGATGAATGCAGAAACAAAATTTATCTGGCACAAAGATACCGATCTTTCGGATGTCGATTTTTTGATTGTGCCCGGTGGTTTCTCTTACGGTGACTATCTTCGTTCGGGAGCCATTGCTCGTTTTTCGCCCGTCATGCAGGAAGTCACCCAGTTTGCCATGCAGGGAAAGCCGGTACTGGGCATTTGCAACGGATTCCAGATTCTGCTGGAAGCCGGACTGCTGCCGGGGGCGATGCTACATAACAAACAGTTGCGCTACGTCTGTAAACAAGTGTATCTGCGTTGCGAAACGACGAACTCTTTGTTTACCAGCAATTTAAGTGCAGGACAAGTACTGCAGATACCTGTTGCCCACGGGGAGGGGAACTACTTTACCGATCCCGATCGGTTGAAAGAATTGCAGGACAACGATCAAATTGTCTTCCGCTACTGCAATGCTGCGGGTGAATTAACCGAAGAAGCCAATTTCAACGGTTCCGTTGATAACATCGCGGGCATCTGCAACAAACAGCGCAACGTGCTGGGTATGATGCCGCACCCCGAACGCGCGATGGAAAAAGCACTCGGTTCAGACGACGGGAAACTTATTTTTGAATCCATCCTCAACCAATTTGCCACGGCGTAACACATGGAGCCATCTTCGACACCAAAAACACTGTATAGCGAAGGGCTGATAAAACAGTACCGAAAGCGTACGGTTGTATCCGATGTCTCCATTAACGTAAAGCAAGGTGAAATTGTCGGCCTTCTCGGCCCGAACGGTGCCGGGAAAACCACTACATTTTATATGTTTGTGGGATTGGTTACCCCAAATGCCGGCAACATATATATGGATGATAAAAAGCTGACCGGCCTTCCGATGTACCAACGGGCGCGCATGGGTATCGGGTATTTGTCTCAAGAAGCCAGCGTATTCCGCAATCTTACAGTCCGGGAGAACCTGGAATCAATTTTGGAGTTTCTGCATTATACCGACCAGGAAATCAAAGATCGGACCGATCAACTCATTGAAGAGTTTGGCCTGCAGCGAGTAGAGAACAGTAAGGGATATAGCCTGTCGGGTGGTGAGCGGCGAAGAACGGAAATTGCACGCGCACTGGTTACCGATCCAAAGTTTATGTTACTGGACGAGCCATTTGCCGGGGTTGATCCTATTGCGGTGGAAGATATCCAGCAAATTGTATCCAAACTGACGGAACGTAATATTGGTATCTTCATCACCGATCATAATGTGCACGAAACGCTGGCCATCACCGACCGAGCTTACCTGATGTTTGAAGGTAAAATCCTGAAAGAAGGATCGGCCGATAACCTCGCGGAAGACGAAGAAGCACGACGGCTTTATTTAGGCAACCAGTTCCGGCTGGACCGGTATGAACAGGAATAATAAATTTTGAAGTAATAAGAGCATAAAACGCATTAAAATACCATGAAAGAGATAACTGTACAGAAGTTCAAAGAAAAAATTGACAACGGCGAAGAGGTTTATCTGCTGGATGTACGCGAGCCGTTTGAACAATATCAATCAAAAATAGAATACGAAAACTCCACACTCATTCCGGTAGATCAGTTAAGGGGTCGCCTCAACGAAATTGAAGCGGATAAGAATGCCGAAATCATATGCATGTGCCGGAGTGGCGGGCGCAGTGCTAAAGCGTGTGAACTGCTTGAACAAGAAGGCTATGAGAACGTAAAAAACCTAAAGGGGGGCATTAATCAGTGGGCAAAAGATATCGATACCAGTCTTCCGGTTTATTAATTTAATTCTAAAACCAAGAGCTTACGGTTCCGGAAATATATCCTATCGAGTATCCAATATTGTAGAAAAAAGAGCTCCAGGTGAAAAGGCTGTAGATTGCTACTCCAGCCAGATATATTCCGATTACCCCGAAAAAACCAACCCCTATCTTAACAACTGTTTTCTCTAAATCTGCAGCCATTTTTTATCAATTCTTTATGGTTGCTACGGTTTTTCTCAGACCATCGCCGCAATTTGATTGAGTAACTCTTCATTACTTTCAGTGTTTCGAAGCACTTTCAGCAAGCTATTCATCGATTCTTTCGGTGATTTCTTAAGCAGATAACGCCGCACCATATTGCGCTCTTCCAGCGAATCTTCAATAAATTTTTCTTCGTTCCTCGTACCGGATGCGCTTATGTTAATAGCTGGAAAAATGCGATCATTGGCCAGTTCGCGATCCAGCACCAGCTCCATATTACCCGTTCCCTTAAACTCTTCAAAAATGAGATCATCCATACGGGAGTTTGTCTCAACCAGGCACGTAGCAATAATGGTGAGTGAACCGCCGCCTTCAATCTTACGGGCTGAGCCAAATATCTTCTTCGGAATTTCCAGGGCGCGAATATCAAGGCCACCGGAAAGGGTGCGGCCGCTGTTGGCCTGCGCTGCGTTGTAAGCGCGGCCGAGGCGTGTAATGGAATCAATTAGAAGCACCGCGTCTTCACCCATCTCGGCTTTGCGTTTGGCGTATCCCAACGCTAATTCGGTCACGCGCAGGTGGCTCTTCGTAGGTTTATCATTTGATGAGGCAAATACTTCTGCTTCAGTTGAGCGCAGGAAGTCGGTTACTTCTTCGGGGCGCTCATCTACAAGCAGTACACTGGTATGAATATCGGGATAATTTTCACAAACCGATTCGGCAATTTTCTTGAGAAGCACGGTTTTGCCGGTACGCGGCGGTGCTACAATCAAGGCACGCTGCCCTTTTCCAATTGGGGCAATGAGATCCATCACCCTCATTTCGTAGTTATCGGGATCGTGCCCCAACTTAATCTGTTCGATCGGCATGATGGGCGTCTGCAGTTCAAATCGGGTTGCTTTCTGCCAGTGAACCGGATCGCGGCCATTAATTTTTTCGATCGAATGAATATGCCGGTGCCCATTCTGGTCTTCTTCATATTCTCCTTCAATAACCAAACCTGGACGTAAGTCGTAATGTTTTACCTCATCCGGCTTCAAAAAAGGATCGCGCGGTTCATAACTGAACTCATGATCCAGCTTACGGGCAAAACCGTACAGTTTTTCATTGATCTCCGTAACGCCCCGGTAGCGGCCGGCCACTTCTACATTTTTGCCATCGTTGAAACGGGGAACAAAGACATTTTTATTTTTCTTGTTTTTATTTTTCTTGTTTCGAGAACGTCCCATTACATCCAGATTTGTTTACTTCTATTCAATCATACTTGTGATTTAACGGAACCAGTGGTTCCAGACAAGATGAGTAGAATACTTCTATGATTGTAAAATTAAAAAAGAAATGAAAATTGAGCAGTTCCGACTGCTGCCGGAACTACCCAATAGTAATTGATGCAAGAAGATAAGAATGTTTCGCGATATTTAAAACTATCGGACAGTGGTTGATTCGTTGATCCAGGAGTAACAGCCTCCTCCGATACGAATACTTGCCCCCTGGCTCCAGCTATCCATGAAAAAGATATCTTCTTTAGATGGCGTAACCTGTCGGTATGATTGCAGTCGGCTATTGGCGGCTGAACTTACGGAAGAATCGCGGTTCTTAGCCTTATTCAGATAATCCATAACCAGCCAGTATACCGCACGGTCGTTACGTGTGAGGTCGCGGCCGTCAGAACACTGCGATACCGCACGGGCATAAATATCTGCCATCAAAATATATGGCTGTCCCCAATCAGAATCGGCATTGATTGCTTCACGGGCATTGCTCCGAGCCTGGCGCAATTGTCCTTTATTTAAATATGCTTTTGCAAGATTCAGATAAATGGTCTTAAGCTTCTCGGTCTCATCCGTCTTATTCTTAGCTTCATTCAAGTACTTAATTGCTGTATCATATTCAGCGTTTTCGATTGCCAGGTTGGCAAGCGATGATGCATTTTGATAACTTGGATTCAGCTCATAAAGTTTTTCATTAAGCTTACGGGCCTTGTCAAGATTACCTTCATTTTCGTAGAGGTCGCGCAGCTGACGTAAATACTCTACATTTTCAGGCTCTTCTTCTACCTTCTCCTTCAAAAACGCCATCCGCTCTTCGGGCGAATCAAACAACTTGTTCCGAATTTTATCAAAGTAAGCCTTAAGGTCTTCACTCGCCTCCGCTTCAGACTTTTTAACAATAGCGAGTGCTTCCTTCTTCGCTTCTTCTGTGTCTTCGTCTACCAAGTTTTGCAGCATCACTTTAACGTAGTATCCATCTGCTGCCTTGGTCGTTTTTATCGGTTGCAATTCAAATGCCTTTTTATATGCAGCAGTTTGCTTTTCCTTGGCATTCTCAATGAATTCGGCATTGTTGTAATAAAAACTACCTTTAGTCAAATACCACTGATAATAATCAATTTCATCTTTAGAAAACGTATTAAAGACTTTGTCGAAAATCATTTCAGCCGTATCAATATAGGCTTCCTGCAATTTGGGATCTGTTTTGGTTTTTCCAATTTCACTGTAAATAGTAATTAACCGATCCAGCTGGGTAGATAAACTAAATTTAGCATATCCCTCGATGCTGCGTGGCATCCCTTTTAAGATCCATCGGCCGTATTTTAGCGCCTCTTCATACTGCTCATTTCTATAATTTTCATAAAATAGTGAATAAGCAGAAATTTCATCTAACCCATCCGGAGGGTGAGTATCACCGCCGTTCTGAGCCTTCAGAGCGGTACTGCTTATAAGAATAAGGCCTATTAATGCTATTAATTTTTTCATAATGCTGGTTTTTCCTGATGTTTA
>JAFGWN010000127.1 GCA_016937115.1 Balneolaceae bacterium
AATAGTGGTATCATCTTCCATGAAAACCCGCAGCATTTTGGTAAGAGCATCCGGCTCCAGAATCGAGTCGGCATCCACGGCGCAAAACAGGTCTTTGTTAGCGATATTAATACCGGCATTAAGGGCATCGGCCTTGCCCCCGTTTTCTTTGTCTATAACCACTAATTTAGGGTATCGATCGGATGTGTAAATCGCTTCTATGGGTTGATGGTCAATGAATTTAGGCCGGTGGCGCTGCTGGGGTTTCAGATGGTAATATTCAATCAGTTTTTGCAGGGTCTGGTCCGTGCTGCCGTCGTTGACGACAACGACTTCATAGTTGGTATACTTGAGATTGAGTAGGGAGTTGACGGAGTCGATAATCGATTCCTCCTCGTTATAGGCCGGGGCAATGAGGCTGATGGGCTTGTACAGGTTGGTACTGTATACGCCCTTGAGCTTAAAAATGCGATCAATATTCCTGTAGCGCCTGATATGAAAAAAAGATACGGCCAGCAACATGCAATAGATACCGTTGACGATGATAAAATAAATAATCACCAATTCATTAATCCCGTAAAGTATATCAGATAATGTTAACATGGGTATCGCCAATTTTTTTAATTTCCTGCCATTCCTGTTGGAAAGCCGCCGGGATTTGGTCTCCGGGATGAGCCATATCAGCATGTTCCAGCAAGGTCTTCTGGGCTGCTATACGGACTTCCAGATCGTCATCCCCACATAGTGTCAGGAGCATATCGTCCAGGTCAGAAGTATAATGCTGATAGATCCATCGAGCTGTTTCGAAACGAACCATCTGGTAATCTGACTCCCACAAACATTGCCGGAAAAGCTCTTGCTTTACTTCAGGAGCGGGCAATTGGTTTAATACGCGCAGCAGCGTAGCTCGAAGCTGACCAAGCTCATCATGCGGCAGAGGGGAGCGGAACAACTCAAAAAGGGGTTCGGTTAGCTGGTAAAAATTCAGGTTGCGAAACATGCGGATGGTAGCTGCAGCATTTTTAACAGGAATTTCAGGGGAAGAGACCTGTTTCATGAGCAGTTCGGCCGCTTGATTTGTTTCCGGGTGTAGCTCACAGTACTTGTAGATGATATCATTGATCGCCATAGAGGCATTTTTGGGAGATTGAAGAAAGGAGCTTAGCGCGTAATCGCGTATTTCCTGTCTCGAACTATTGATTAGGGCCAGGGTTGCGGCATATACAATAACCGGGCGATCATAATGCTGAAGCTCATAAAGCTTCTTGATGACCCCGGGATCCGTTTCTATTTTTTTCTCAGAATACATACAGGCCGATGCCAGGTCCATCACCGCATTCGAATTTAGTTTTTTGAGAAAATGCATCCGAAAGAGTGGGAGATCCAGGAGTTTTTTTAGTTGCTCCCGTTCTTCGCCCTTCAGACTATCAATCATGTCGTCTATATTGTTAAAGGCAACTACAATGTGGTAATGATTTCGCAGAGCGTCACTGAAATCGGACTCACTTATATCCCCATCCAGATAGCGGTATATCAGTGGCAAAATGTATTCTTGGGCATCATCTTTTTTCTTTTTGTGGTAATTCAGGCCCCATCGGTGGAAGTATGTGTAGATAATAAGCACCGTAAACAGCAGGATCAGAATAAAGAGTATCGTCCCGGCAAACTGAATAGCAAATGCGTTAGAAGTAAAATTCATACCACGGATCGAAGAACTATAAGAGCTCGCTCGATACGTATAAGTAAGTTTTCGAAGTCAAATGGTTTTTGCAGGTAGTCATAAATTCCGAGGTCAAAAAGTGCCTTGATTTCCTCATTTTCTTCTTTGCCGGAAAGTATGATAATACGCTGGGGATCCAGCAATTGCTGTTCCTTAATGCGCTCAGCTACCTCGCGTCCATCCAGGCCCGGCATCATCATATCCATAATAACGAGGTTGGGGTCGAGCGTGCCAACAGCTTTAAGTCCATCGATACCATTATCCTCGTGATGCACATCATAGCCTTTTTTTTCCAGCTTGAATTTCACATACCGTGCGATGTTCTCATCATCTTCTATCAGTAATATGGTTTCTTTCATAACTGTGTATTGTGAGATATCCGGTTTATCACTTTTATCGTTTGGCCGGAAGAGCCACGGACAAGGGGTACACCCGTGTAAAGCCACATTTATAGCAGGGAAACTCCAAGCAATATCGGTGTAAAAGCTTGTCCCATTATTTCCGGATAATTAATATGTAGATGATCTTTTAAAACAATTAAACCATATACAGGCGTATTTCCAACTTCAAAAGAGAAGGATCCGTAGAATCATTTTTGGTGTACTGATAAAACCATTAGTTCCACTCCCGCTATGCACGGTCCATATTAGCTTCAGCTTCCTGCATTTCTAGAGGCTCGCCTTGCTCACGGTCCCATAGGCCGGTGAGATTGTGGCGGGTTAAAATCGATATGAAAGGGACCCTTTAAAGCTGAACCGTTTTCGAGTGAAATTTTGATATTCAGACGCATCGTATCCTGTACTGCCTCCCACCAAAATGCGTTCCGACACGGGATATTGTCCGTCGATGCCCACCGACCACGAATCCAGTGTTTGTATATCCTGTGAGAATTGGATTTCCGTGGGGGCTGATCCAAAGCCGCCTGTAACACTTATATAGGCAGTGGCCGAACCGAAATACCTGCGC
>JAFGWN010000128.1 GCA_016937115.1 Balneolaceae bacterium
ACCAATGGCGCGCAAATTACCGGTGAATATACCCAAAAGGCTATTGAAGAGGGTATTGTAAAACAGAAAGAACAGAACAACCAATGGGGACTAACCGAACAAGAGGCCGGTAATAAATTTAATACAACCATGCTCGAGGGCGATGAAATTCGTCCTGTGCTCGATGCCAATGATGTTGTTTACGATGTAACGATCCAGGAGAGTTGGTTTAACGGAATTTTTATATGGCTAATACCCATCGGGCTGGCAATTGCATTCTGGATTTTTATTTTCAGAAAGATGAATCCGGGTCAACAGGTGCTCAATATCGGCAAGAACAAAGCTTCGCTATATGATAAACAAGCCGAAAACAAGGTCTCTTTCAAAGATGTTGCCGGACTCGAAGAAGCGAAAGTTGAGGTGGAGGAAATCGTTGAGTTTCTGCAAAAACCACAAAAATTCACAAAGCTCGGTGGCACACTGCCTAAGGGTGTCCTTTTGGTGGGCCCCCCAGGCACCGGTAAAACGTTGCTGGCCAAAGCTACAGCCGGCGAAGCGGATGTGCCGTTCTTCAGTTTAAGCGGATCTGACTTTGTTGAAATGTTCGTTGGGGTCGGTGCTGCTCGTGTACGTGATTTGTTTAAACAGGCGAAAGAAAAAGCGCCTTGTATTATATTTATTGATGAAATTGATGCCATCGGCCGCAGCCGGGGTCGTGGAATGATGATGGGTTCCAACGATGAGCGCGAAAATACGCTGAATCAGCTCCTTAATGAGATGGACGGTTTCAACACGGATAAGGGAGTCATCATTATGGCGGCGACCAACCGCCCCGATGTGCTCGATTCTGCCTTGCTCCGTCCCGGACGATTCGATCGCCAGATTTTGATTGATAAGCCCGACCTGAATGGTCGTGTTGAAGTGCTGAAGGTTCACACCCGCAACCTTAAGAAGTCTGATGATATTGATTTGAAACTTCTTGCTTCGCAAACGCCCGGATTTGCCGGTGCAGAGCTGGCTAACCTCTGTAATGAAGCTGCCTTGATGGCCGCCCGCCGTGGCAAGAATGAAGTGGAGATGATTGACTTCCAGGATTCTATTGAGCGTGTGATTGCAGGGCTGGAGAAAAAGAATAAGATTATCAGCCCGCATGAGCGAAAAATTGTTGCCTATCACGAAGCCGGCCATGCTATCGTCGGGTGGTATCTGCAGCATACCGATCCGGTTCTGAAAGTGAGTATTGTTCCGCGTGGCTTGGCAGCTTTGGGCTATACGCTGCAAACGCCATTGGAAGACCGTTTTTTAATGACTACCGAAGAGCTCAATGAAAAGATATGTGCTTTACTGGGTGGACGCGTAGCGGAAGAAATTATTTTTGGTCGAATTTCCACTGGTGCGCAAAACGACTTGGAGCGTATTACAAATATGGCTTTTGCAATGGTGGCTGAGTATGGCATGAGTGAAGAACTGGGTTATATTTCACTTAAGGATTCACAGAGTGAAGGTAATAGCTACGGTTTTAATAAAAAGTATTCCGAGCATACCTCAGAACGAATTGATGAAGCGGTATCTGCCATTATTAAGCAAAATTATGAGAAGACCAAAGCACTGCTGACCAAAC
The DNA here is from genome assembly GCA_016937115.1 of Balneolaceae bacterium. GTDB lineage: Bacteria > Bacteroidota > Rhodothermia > Balneolales > Balneolaceae > SMO-BIN1. The sequence continues at coordinate 1,601 of JAFGWN010000128.1, forward strand.
ATAAAGATCAGCTGGAAACGATGGCGAAAACATTGCTTGATAAAGAAGTGCTCGATCATAATGATCTTAAAGAACTTTTGGGTGATCATCCGGAAGGTAAATATCCCGAAGGAATTTTCGACTCTAATCTTACTGGTAATAAGACAGTTAATGGTAAGCCCAAGAACAGTACGGATGAAAAAAAGTCTGATGATTCAAAAGATGGTGATGAATCCGAACAGGATGTAGAATCGCCAAAAGAAGCAGATTCGAAAACAGAATAAATTTCCTTTCTTTATTTTATAAATGGGAACATCTGACAAAGGTTGTTCCCATTTTTATTTTACGCCAGCCCCACCTCTTAACATTCTCTTAAAATTAGCCTAATAGAACCGTAACTGTGCGGTAATACTATTGCAACGTGCGGGTGTTATCCTATCAGCGTTAACAATAATCCATTAACCAATCAGCACACTTGGGTGAAGTATCTATTCGGTTTTTAAGTGCTCATCATATCATTTTTATCGAATGAGTTCCAAACTACCGCAATCTCTTCCAGGCAGAATTCAAATCATTACTCCCTGATTAATGATTTAATAACGCTGATTTAAAATCATGCTAATTCCCAGAACTTATCTTCATCACCGAAGCGGAGTTTTAATTAATAATCTAAAATTTATCAATCATTATGAAAACCAAAGTTACTCTAAGTTACTTGTTGTGCATACTTCTCAGCCTCGGACTGTTTGTGTCGTGCAGTGACAGTGGAAACGATCCCACGCCACCAAGCGTCACCGCTCCAAGCGGAGAAAACAGTGTTCTTGTAGGCGGAAGTGTTGACTTAACATTCAGCGTTTCTACAGAAGCCGGATATGGATCGGCCAGCGTTACTGCAACCAATGGCGAAGCAAGTATTTCTTCCCAGCCAGAATCGGGTGCTCCGGGCGGAAATATTGTGGTTTCCTATACCGGAAATACCCAGGGCGCAGGTTCTGTAGAACTGTCTGTTACGGATGCAGATGGACAAACCGATGATGCAACAGCAGTTGTTTCGGTAGGCGAAGAGTCTACAACAGTTCAGGTTAACGATAACATTACCTCAGATCAAACCTGGGAAGACGGTAAAACGTACATTCTCGGTGGTCGCATTGCAGTAGAGGCTGGGGTTACACTTACCATTGAAGGTGGTGCTGTAATTAAAGGTGAAGCTGGCCAGGAAGCCAATGCTTCTGTACTGATTATCGCGCGCGATGCTACCTTGAATGCGAACGGAACAGCTGATCAGCCAATTATTTTTACTTCTGTAGCTGATGAGATTACGCCTGAAATGATTGACAACGGACAGTTTGGAAGTCCAAATCTTTCATCCAGCCAGCAAGGATTATGGGGTGGAGTGATTATCCTTGGAAATGCTCCTATATCTGCTTCAAATGAAGGCGGTGATATAACCGAGGTTCAAATCGAAGGTATTCCAAGCTCTGATACAAACGGCCTGTATGGTGGAAATACTCCCGATGACAACTCGGGAACTATATCTTACATATCTATCCGTCACGGCGGCACGTTGATTGGTGAAGGTAACGAGATCAACGGTCTTACTCTCGGCGGTGTTGGAGCCGGTACGAGCATCTCTAACGTTGAAGTTGTTGCCAACCTTGATGACGGCATTGAGTGGTTCGGCGGTACAGTAAATGTTACCAATGTGCATGTATGGAACAACGGTGATGATGCTCTCGATACAGATCAGGCATGGTCGGGTACAGTTGATAACGCACTGCTGGTAACTCCGCAAGGTTCAGTAATGGAGCTTGACGGACCGGAGGGTTCTTTCACCAGCTCGGGACACACTATTACCAATGTCACAGTCTTCGCCGGATCTGAAACCGGATTCCTGATCGATACTGATGATAACACAGATGCTAACGTATCAAATGTATTATTCGCCGGTCTGTCATTGACGGATGGAGGCGCAGGAGCCACCCCATTGGACGACAACTATGGTGAATATGCTGATAACACCAATGGTTATGCGATCACATCCTTGGAAGCTGTACTTCCTGCTGATGGTGCATTAAATGATTTCTTCCCAGGTGCCCTCATTAATGATAATGAAGTTTCAGCGGTTAGCGGTATCGGTGCTGCCACTGTTGGTGCCGACGTTAGCGTTTTCGGATGGACATGGGCCAGCCAGTCTGGTGTACTCGCAGATCTTGGACTGTAATAATTAATGGTAGCTAAAATAATTCGGGCTCACCTTCATGGAAATGGAGGTGAGTTCTTAATAAAACCTGTCAATAACAACTCAAATCAACAGTACAACTACGAAAAAAAACGATCAGCATTTAACCATGAAAAATCTAAAAAGGTTCAGCTTAATTATACTTCTTTTGGGAGTTGCAAGTTTAGCGCATGCCCAGACTGGTACCATTCGAGGTACCGTGATTGAAGATGCAACCGGTGAGCCATTGCCGGGAGTAAATGTGCTTGTGAAAGGTACTTCTAAAGGGGCAAGCACCGATATAGATGGTGATTTTGAAATAAACATCTCTGAAGGAACCTACGTTCTGCGGGTTTCTTATATTTCGTTTCAGACGCAAACCATTGAAGGTGTGCAGGTTACGGTAGATGAAATTAATGCTTTAGGTACCATTCGCCTGCAGCAGTCAAGCCAGGAACTTGAGGAAGTTGTTGTTACTGCTTCTGCGTTACAGGATTCTGAAGCAGCTCTTATAACTAAGAAAAGAAAAGTACCTAATTTTATTGATGGTATTTCTGCAGAAACTATCGGAAAAAGCGGTATCTCTAAAGCTTCGGAAGCTTTAAAAAAGGTAACGGGTGTTTCGGTTGAAGGAGGGAAATATGTTTATGTACGGGGATTGGGTGACCGTTATACGAAAACAACCCTCAACTCGGTTGATATTCCCAGCCTTGATCCGAACAAGAACAGTGTTCAGGTCGATATATTTCCAACGGCACTGGTTGATAATCTGGTAATCTCAAAAACAGCTATTGCTGAAATGCCGGCAAGCTTCACTGGTGGTATCGTGAATATTCAAACCAAGGATTTTCCCGAAACGCCTATCTATGAGGTATCTGCCAGTATTGGATACAACCCATCCATGCATTTCAATGACGATTTTTTGACGTATGAGGGCAGTAATACAGATTTTCTGGGATTTGATAACGGTGCGCGCGAACTTCCGGCAGGTGCTGAGGGTGAAGATATCCCGACACCCATTTCTGGTGATTCGGAGCAAGCTGTAAATAACTTTGTGAATAGATTCAATCCTACATTAGCTCCCCGCTCAGATACTAATCTGCTCGATTACAGTTTGGGGTTATCACTCGGTAATCAATACAACTTGGGGAACGGGGACAAGCTGGGGTACATTTTTTCAGGTACATACCGAACTTCAACCACGCATTACAGCAATTACCGGCTTGGAGAATATCAGACACAGGCTGATCCAGATCAAACCGAACTAATATTTGCAACAACGCAAAATGGAGTGCTCTCCAGACGAAATGTGCTGCTTGGAGGATTGGCAGGACTTGCCTACAAGACAGATAATTCGAAGTACAGACTAACCGGTATGCATCTGCAAAACGGTGAAAGCCAAGCTTCCAACCTTCTTGTTATTAATAGCCAGTCCGCACCAGGGCAATCGGGATATACCGGTGATGCATATAATTTGGAATATGCCGAACGAGGTATAACCAACATACTGCTAAACGGAACTCATTTTTTTGATAACAGTAAATGGGAGATTGACTGGAAAATATCACCAACCTTTTCAAATATTGTAGATCCTGATATTCGGAACACAACCTATACATTATCGCAGACTGGCGGGGCACCGCGTTTCAGTGCAGGTGCCGGTGGATTTCCCAGCCGTCTTTGGCGATATCTTGATGAAGTAAATCTGGTGGGCCGGGCCGATGTAACCCGCCAGTATCAGCTGTTTGGTAGTGACGCTTCGTTCAAGTTTGGTGCCAGCCCTGTTTATAAGCAACGCGACTA
>JAFGWN010000129.1 GCA_016937115.1 Balneolaceae bacterium
ATGATTATAGTTATTGTGATCCTGGCCATTCTCAACGGTATCGGGCTGGCTATCATCGGGCTCGATAATGCGTTGTTTTTTGCTATTTTTGCTGCCGTATTAGCCATCATCCCCTATATTGGAATTATTATCGGTAGCTTGCCGGCAGTCTTATTTGCCCTGTTATTTTCTGATACTTTGCTTATGCCGCTGGGTGTTGTTGCGGTTTTTGCCACCGTTCAATTTCTTGAAGGCAATTTCATAACCCCCAATATTATTGGTTCCCGGGTCAGTATTAACCCATTTATGGCACTTATTGCTTTGATTGTAGGCGGACAGATCTGGGGCATTGTAGGAATGATTATTTTTGTCCCCTTTGTGGGTATCTTAAAATGCATTTTTGATGAAGTGGAGGGGTTGCGTCCTTATGGTTATTTGCTGGGCAATAAAATTGAATATGAAGAAACCCGCCAGCCGGTAGTAGAAGACAAGGATTGATAGAATCAGAGGCCGTAATTTAGTTGAATCTCATTAAACTATATTTCAAAAAGTCGCTTTCGTGTTTTCCAAATGGCCCGAAAAAACGGCGGATAAGCAACCCTGCTCATGGTTTTAAAATCCTGCAATAATGAATGGTCCTCGGAAAGGAATCGGAAAATTTCATCTATCGAATTATTGCTGAATAGCTGTTCGAATATTTGCATGGCCGTTGCGGGATGATCGTGAATAATTTGCAACAGCCATAAATCATAGGCTCTGTAGCGAAAGGGTGAACGGTGCGGCAGGGCAGGCTTGCCATTTGCAATAAGCTGATGAATAATATCTTCAACATGGCGTTGAATACGGGAAAAGGTGTAGCCGGTGCTGGGTTTGGTAAGGCCGCCTACCGTTCCCATATTTATAACACGAGGCGCGTAACGGGGTACATAACGGTGGTCTTGCATGGGAATCTTGCCATACTCTGTGCGGGTGATCTTGTAATCAAGCGGACGAAGGTTGTATTTATTATGTAAATAGATTGCCAGTTTTTCTTCATAGAACGGCTTCTGTTTCAGCTGATCAGAAAAAATTGTGTACTCGATCATTGCCTTTTGCGGTGATTGCGGAAGAATATAGATAAAAGCAATACCCCCGGAAAAATTGGGATCAAAATCCATCAGTGTAACCGTAGACGAATCAAAAACATTGTCGGCCGTTTCCACTTCCCATCCAAGAAAGTGTTGAATAAGCGGATAACAGGGAGAGTCCTGCTCGATTTCGGCCGGAGTAAGACAGCTTTGAAAAATGTAATCAGCCGTGAATGAATTAGTGCTCGTTTTCAGTGTAGCGCGAGATTCATCTCCCTCAAGAGATACGATAGTATCTTCCAGCAAATCTACAGAAGAATGATTTTGCAACTGCTTTAATACAACTTTTTCAAATACACTACTTTTAATACTATGGTAGGTGTAGCGCTCCAGCGGTTGTAAAATCATCTGGTCACCAAAGCCAACCTTGATCTGTTTCCAGCTTTTGTATATCAAATCCTGAAATGGAGGGGAGCCTTCATGCCAGAAGCTCCAGATCTTGTCGTTTTTCGGTTCCAGGGTTTGGTCGACAAGAAGTATTTTCTTTGCAGACAGTTCTGAATGAATTAGTCGATAGCCCAGACTTAACCCCGAAAGTCCGCCACCTGCTATGATATAGTCATAATCCGGTTTGCTCATAGTGTCAGAATTGATTCACCATAACACCGACTGCTTTTTTGTAACGATAGGGAAGGGGCGCCATTTATCCAAAGGAATAATTTTATTTGAAGATTCTAAATCAGTTGAGTTGCCAGATTGAAAAGTTAAGTGCTACGGCAAAGCTAATCCACAATAGGTAGGGGATAAGCAAAGCTCCTGCTATTTTATTTTTTTGCCAGAAAAGCAGCAGGGTAAACAAGATTGCAACCCAGAGCAGAATGATTTCTCCGAGAGCTGTTCCGATGGCATGACGCCCAAAAAATAGCCAGGACCAGGCAGCATTAAGCCCGAGCTGTACCCCGAACCATTTAAGCGGCTGCCGGCCTTTATCAAAACCAAGCTCTTTCCATACCAGCCAGGCGGCAATGCCCATGCAGAGATAAAGAATGGGCCAGACAACCGCAAATATCCAGTTTGGCGGGGTGAAGAAAGGCTTGGTAATTTCCTGATACCAAATGCCCGGTTCAAAATAGGCGCCGATAGCTCCCGCAAGGGCACATACTAAAATCCAGCCGGCAAGCCCGGCAAACTTCTTAAAGGTAGTCATGCTCTGTTGTTTTATTAACACCATAAAAAGATGTCTTCACGTTATGCATGAAACGCCAAAAGTGTAATTATCATTTAATATCATCAAATGGAAATAAAAATCAAGATAGTTTAAAGATGGCAAAAAAGATTAAGGCAAAAAAGGACGATCAATTGTCAGTGCAAATATTACGGGCGACGCCCATGGAGTATCGCGATGGAGAAGATCCGGAAAAGGACCGGCCGGGCCATGTGCGGGCGGCCTCCAGTATTGCCGAATTTGCTGAATATCTGTTGGTTGTACAGGATGATGCTAATTTTCTTGCACTCGTAGAAAAAGACTATCACCACGTGCAGAGCATACCGTTACCTCCGGGCCCCGATGGCAAGCGTGTATTTAGCTCTGAGCGGGGAAATATCGAGCATAAACTGGATTTAGAGGCCTGTGTTTCGGTACCCGGCACCGGCAGTGAGCACATTCTTGCACTTGGCTCGGGCTCGGATGAAAGCCGTGAATGGGTGCTGCAGGTTTGGTGGGATGATGAAGGGAATCATGAAGTTGACCTGATGGACGCTGATCGCCTCTACTCATATTTGCGAACAGAAAAGGAATTTTGCGGGGCCGGGCTGAATATTGAAGGCGTGGTTTTTGACGGCAAAGATACTATACGACTGTTTCAGCGTGGTAATGCAGAGCCGAAAGATGGACTTGAAGCAGTTGATTCGGTAGCCGAAGTTTCATGGACCGATCTTAAGAAGCACCTCGAGAAACCTACGGAAGTGGAACCGCCCAAAATAAAAAGAGTTACCCAGTTCGATCTTGGAGAGATTGATGACATCCGGTTAACCTTTTCCGATGGGGAACAGATCGACGGACATATCCTGTATTCAGCGTCGGCAGAAGCTTCATCCGAAACGGATTATATTGCGGGATCGGCTATGGGAATTCTCGATGTGGAATCTGCGCGCTGGGCTGAGGTGATTGACCTGGACGGATCGGCTTTCAAAGGCAAAATAGAGGGACTGGTAACGGCCGAAGACAATCCGCATATCATTTACTTTGTGATTGATGATGATGTAGCCCACGAGCCCTCAAGTATTTTTCAAGCCCGGCTTGAAGGTCCCTGGTATCAATAAAGGATTATTGAACAGCAGGTCGGCCCGATACATTTTTAGGGGGGAGAGAAGCCGTATATTCAAGGCAGTGCGACAAGAACTTGCGTAACGCTTTGGGATGTGTGTAAATCTTCTCAGTAATAGATAGGATAGAATCTTCTGTACCTTCACGATGGCTAAAGAGGTGAATACCGGGCTTTTTGATGAGCGCATTAACCAGCGAAGGGTCAACTCGAACAACCAGCAGGTTTTCATAAACGCCGCAGCACATATTTCCCTGAATAAGCCAGCCGATGCCGCCCATTTGCTTTTTCTTCACCATCTCTTCCCGGTCAATAAAGTGATGGTCAATCCGGTCCTCCAATTGTTGATTATAGCTCATGATCTGTGGATTAAAGATTTGTTCAGTTTAAAAAAAATACGCAGAAATTTATAAAACCCTTTCTGAAAAAGTGTTAATTTGCCAACATAGGGTCGTACTTATCAATATTAAATTATTTAGCTGCAAATCCATGAAAAAGCTCACATTACTATTTAGTATCGTATTTTGCCTCACAAGTTCCCTGATGGCCCAAAATATTGAAAAAAAGGTTGTACAATTGTCCAACCCGATAGCTGAAACAGAAGAGTACCGGGTATTTGGTTCTGCTTTTGACAATGACATTACCGCAATTAATCTGAAAAATCTTATCGCGGAATCAGATAAATTTGACGACAGTACGGTAACAACCCAAGGCACGATAAAGCAGGTATGCCAAATGAAAGGTTGTTTTTTTATTCTTGAAAATGAAACAGCTACCGAACAGGCACGTATCAGTTTTAAAGATTACAGTTTTTTCATTCCTACCAATACGGCCGGTTCTCGCGTAAAGCTGAATGGCACCTTTGATGTAAAGACAATTTCGGAAGAAGATGCCAAACATTATGCGGAAGACGCCGGTGAAGATCCTGATGCTATTAACGGACCGCAAAAGGAGTACACCCTGACGGCCACCTCTGTAGTGATTTATAAGTAGGTTTTTGAATAATCGTTCAATCCCATAATCCCCCTTAACAAAGGGGGATTATTATTGCCCGATTATCGATAGTTTCTCTTAAAAAAGAGGGAGAGTTCTAAAATTTTTGTGGGGTTCACTCCCATAGTTCCCGGCGGAAAGCAAGCACGGCCAATGCTGTTGCAGCAAGTACAGTGGAGATAGCAGTAAGCAGAATGTTCTCCATTGGTACGCCATTGTCGATTAGCCAACCCATGATAAAGGGGCTCATCGCAGTACTAAAAACGATCAGCGAGGAGAACATACTGCGAATAGTGCCAACTGCTTCGGCGCCGTACATTTCGGTCCACAGAGCAGTTTTAAGATTGCTGCTCACACCAAGCGTCATGCCCATCAGAAACATGTAGACAAACGCCGACCAGCTGCCGGGATGAAAGTAAGCAACCAGAAAACCTAATCCGATAGGAATGAGATGATAAGGGAATAACTGTCGCGCACCGAATTCATCCATCGCGGGTCCGGCTACAAGTGAGCTTAGAATTCGTGCTAAAGCATGCGCCACAAAT
>JAFGWN010000130.1 GCA_016937115.1 Balneolaceae bacterium
ATGACCTGTTCGTCAACTACATATTTTCTGATTTTCCGGGGAAAAGCACCATAATTACGTGGATGCGGAACGCCCTCTCCCATGGGAACCAGTCCGCCATCAGACGAAGTCATTGTCCAGGGTTGCCGCATAAACCGATAAACATCTTCCTTTTTCATATTAAAAGAAACAATACCCGGTTGCCCTTTTGAAATCAGCTCAATAGCGACCTCCAATGGAGTTTCATTCCGTTCTTCTGATACTTCCTGTAATGTCTTTCCCTCAATTGAGGAGTCCGGACTATAGTATCGAAATTGAATCCGGTCAGCCCCGCCACGGCGGGCAAGGTTTTCCTTCATCTCGGCCTTTATTTTTGCCAGCGTCTCCGCATCTTCTAATCGACTTACCAAAGCATCATGGCCCCCTTCTTCGGCCCAGCGCGGTACCAAAGCCGAAATAAGTCCCGTTGCGGATGCTTCGTAAGGGTATTGATCAGCGAAAACTTGAATCCCTTTGGCACGCGCACTCTCGATATTTTCTTCAATAATGGAAGAAAACCCCCACACCGGCGGCCCTAATGCTTTAATATGTGTTACAATGCCAGGCAATCCTGCTTCCCGGGCAACAGTAATAACCTCATCCACGGCTTTTTCCAAGCCAATCGTATAATTCGATTCATCACGAATATGGCTGGTATAAACCCCGTCAAACGATGCAGCAACTGTTGCCAAATCCACAAGTTCCTGGGTTGAAGCGTAACTTCCGGGCGCATAAAATGGTCCGCTCGAAAGCCCAAAAGCTCCGTTTTCCATACCCTGGCGAACTAAACTTTTCATTTGCTCCAATTCGTTGGAAGTAGCAGATCGATCTTCCATTCCAATAACTTCTCTTCGAATAGCGCCATGTGGTATCAGTTGTGCTACATTCACCCCCAGACCATCTTTCAGCAGCTCTTCTCTCTGTTTCTTTAAATTTATTGCTCCTCCTCCATCGGGATTCACCATTACAGTAGTAATACCCTGCCGTACTAATGGCTCGGCATTACTAAGCTTCGAATTCGTCAACCCGGAAGCAGAATGTGAATGAACATCGATAAAACCGGGACTTACAAATAATCCCTTAGCATCTATGGTGTCTTGTGCTACATCATTGCTCAGATCTCCCAATTTTACAATCCTTCCATCCTTTATCCCAATATCGCTATAGTACCACGGGTTGCCCGTTCCATCCAGTACTTTACCGTTTATGATTTTCAGGTCAAATTTTTCTTTCTCCTGAGCAAAAACGGAAACCGAAGTGCTTATGAAAATTAATATTAAAACCAGAACGGCTTTTCGTTTGTCTATAGTAAAATTGTATGGGTATTCCATTTCAGGTGCTTTATACGGTTGATTAAATACGGTACGCCCTTATTACAGGATATGCTACCATATAGAGTATCAATTTTCAAGACCTATTCTCCAACCAAGGACATCCAATTCTAAAAACCCTTTTTACTACGTTTAAACTTACTTTGCTACATAAGCTTTTACAATTTAGAGTTCGCTGGAAAGTAATAATAAGAATGAGTTCAAAGCGTGGTGAGTATAAGATAAGACTACAAAATAAAGAAGATTCAACCTGCCATAGCCTTAATAACTGTTACAGAGAAGGAAGTTGTACAAGCGGGTGATGGGTTCTTATAATTTTCCGGGGTAATAACTGGCGCTGGACCCGCTGGCTTGTTTCTTGGCAAAGGTAATATGAAAGGAAGTGCCATTTATAGTATCGATGTCGACGTGCCCGTCGATCTGAAGGATAAGTTTTTTAACGAGGGTTAAACCCAATGTATTGGGGTTTTCCAGGGCTTGGTCAACATTGAACCCGATCCCATTATCAGATACTACCAAGTGGACGATATTCTGTTTTTCCTGCAATTTAATAGCAACTGTACCGCTTTTGGAGTTTGGGAAGGCATGTTTAAATGAATTGGTAATAAGCTCATTGATTAGTAATGCACAGGGTATCGCCTGGTTGATATTGAGGGTTACATCTTCTGTATGCAGGTCAATATCAATTTGTTGCGACTTATGCGGGAAGGTCTTGCGTAGTGAGGTGATAAGTTTTTCGATATACTTTCCGAAAGAAATATTTGCAAAATTTTTTAAAGAATAAAGTGTTTCATGGACAAGAGCCATGGAGTGGATGCGCATCTGGCTTTTGGAAAGTATATTTTTAAGCATGTCGTTCTCGGTGTTAAATATTTCGAGCTGCAACAGGCTGTTGATAATAGCCAGATTATTTTTAACCCGGTGATGTACCTCGGCAAGCAGTACTTCTTTTTCTTTAAGGGCGCTTTTTAATTTTTCTTCATTTTCTCTGCGAGCCGTCACATCCTGCATGGTTCCGCTTACTTCTACCGGATTGCCTTTACTATCACGATGGACATTATATCTTTGATGAACATACATGATTGATCCATCCGGTTTTTGTACTTCAAACTCAACCTCTCCCTTGTTTTTTCCTTTTTGGATATTTTGAATGATCGTGTCTACTTTTTCCTGTTCACTGGAAGACAGCATTTCCATGAAATTTTCAAAAGTAGGCTCAAATTTGTTTTTGTCAAGATCATATAACTTATAAACTTCGTCCGACCAGTAAAGCCCGTTGGTGGGTATATACCAGGTCCAGCTACCCATCTTGCCGATACGCTGTGCTTTTTTCAATTTTTGTTCTTTTTGCTCCAGTTCTTCTATAGCCTGTTTTTTATCGCTGATATCGATACCTATACCTGTGGCATACATTTCGTCCTCAACCTGGTAACGGAATGCGACCAAAAGAATGGGAGTAACTTTTCTATCTTTGGAAACAAAATTAAGTTCAGTACGGGAATATCCATCTCGAAAAACTTTTTGTAACGCTTTTTGAGCTTTATTGTGGTCTTTTTGGGCGATAAAATTTGTGTACGATAGGTTTTGGGTTTCTTCGGGTTCTCGGTTAGTGACGTCTATTAGATTATTATTCCACTTTTTTATATTGCCCTTTTTGTCGATGAGAAAGAAAATGCCAGGAAGATGCTGAATAATATTTTCGGTGAGTTTTTCCTGTCTGAGAAAACGCTGTTCGGATCGTTTACGCTGGGTGATATTCCGGCCGGTTATATAATATTTTTCCGATTCTTCGGTAAGGTTTATTTGGAACCATAATGAATCATCTTGCCGGGTTTTAATGATTGTCTCCGAAGAAAATTTTTGAGTTGCGTTGTTTTTCGCCCATTTTCTTAGCTTGGTTTCAAATTCATCCCCCCGGAGGTAATCAGTTAAGGGAGTCCCCTGAATCTGTTTGGGTTTGTAACCGAGCAGCTCATCAGCTCCTTCGTTTACCTCTTCAATATTAAGGGTGTCAGGGTTAACAATTAGTCTGACATCAGTCGAATTTTGAAGAAAAATCGTGCTTTTTTTTAATTTTTTATGTTCATCAATAAGCTCCTCCCTCTTGAGCCGAAGCTCCAGCTGTGCCTCTACTTCATGACCCAGAATCTGCAGTGATTCCAGTTGCTGGTCGGTAAGCTGTTTGGATTCTTCGCCGAAAACGCAAAGAGTGCCCAGATTATATCCATTGCTTTTTAAAACAATCCCGACATAAAATTGGATACTTTTATCTTCTACATAACCAAGATTCTTAAAACGGGAATCCTCGCTAAGATCATTAACAATCATATATTTTTCCCGCTGGATGGTATGATGGCAGATACTCTCTTCTCGGGGTATTTCTTTTACGTTCCAACCATGGCAGGATTTTGAATACTGTCGATCATGATCCAGAAAGTGAATGTGAGCATATTTCACATCGCAGAGATAGGCAGCTACTTTAGTGAGATCGTCGAACTCTTTTTCATCGGGCGTATCAAGGATGTTGTACCGCAGCAGTTCTCTCACCCTCTTCTCTTCCCGGCTTGTTTGCGATTCATGTTCGCCCATAGTCACCTCCTAAACAGCGTGCGTTCGATGAATCACAAAAATCAATAATGGTTTGCATAGTAGGCCCAATTTATCAATTAGATGAAGACTCTACTGTGCCTAAAATAAATAAAATATTTTTATCAATATATAATAAATATGAAGCCAATAAGATTTTTGCTTAATAATATAAATAACCTTTTTTATGTAACGGGGAATTTAACTTGAAATATCGTCCATTTATCACCCGGCAATATTTCAAATTCACCTTCCAGCTGCTTAGTTAGTGTTTGGATCAATGTCATACCCAATGATTGCTGGTTATCAAGGCTAAAATCGTCGGGAAGTCCCTGTCCGTTATCAGCAACGCGGAGGGTTCCCCTCCCATTTTCTTTTGTTAAGGTTATACGTATTACCCCGTTTCTCGCGTTTGCGAAACCATGCTTGAAGGCATTATTTAGTAACTCGTTTAGGATCAGCCCGACCGGAACGGCCTTGGTTATCTCCAACGTAAAGGGTTGAATCTGCTGCGTAATTGTTATGTCTTTTTGGTCTGACCCGAATGAGCGGGCAATCATCTTGGTAAAATCCTCAATATATTCCCTCATGTCTATATCAGAAAGGGTTTTGGTCTGATACAGCTTCTCATGGATCATTGCGATCGAATGGATGCGAGACTGGGTATCCTGGAGAATAGGCCTTACCTCATCACTGGATTCATTTTTTTGCAGTTCAAGCAGGCTCGAAACCACTGCCAGGTTATTTTTTACGCGATGGTGGATTTCCTCCAGTAATGTCTGTTTCTCTTTAAGAGATTTGTGTGTGTCCATTTCATGTTGTTTGCGGTCCGATATATTCCGCACACTGCCCACAAGAGCTTTAGGATTTCCCCTATCATCTTCGACCAATGATCGCTGATTGCTTATCCATATATAATCGCCATCTGCTTTTTTTATTCGGTACTCTGTTTCACCGGCAAAGTGATCTTTAACTCCCTTTCCTTTCATTTCTTCAACTTCTTGGTCTATCCGTTTTAAATCTTCGGGATGGATACGATCCAGGATAAAATTCGGCCCCTCATCTATTAATTGGTCTGGTGAATAACCGAGTATCGATTTTACCGCTGGACTCACATATTCATATTCACCCGTCTCAAAATTAAGCTGATATACAAGATCCCGAGAATTCTGAAGCACTTTCTTGAATTTATCTTCATTTTCCTTCAGCTCCTTGTTCAAATTATTGATATTCTTAAAATAACTGCGGGTAATGAAATATCCTGTAATGATGATAATTACTCCCAGCGTTACAATAGACCAGAAGAGTACTGTTCGAATCCAGCGAGCGCCATCGGTCATTGTTGCGGAAAACGAGCTTTCCAACTTGGTTAATTGCGTGTCGAGAGTGGAAATATCCCGGATGAACTGATTTCTGGTATCACTATCTAAGAGATCTTCTTCAATGGCCTGATGTAGGGCATGGCCCAGGCTGTCGAGTTCAGTTATTTTCTGGTCACCTTGTTTCCAGATGTCAAAAGCCTGTTGCAGATAGGATATATCTTTGTGGAATTGCCCCAGCCATATTAATAGATCAGTATCACCGGGATGGATATCGGCGGTCTGAAACCCCTTGAATGCCAACTCATAATCCGGATGATCTGAGATCAGCGTTTGCCGGGCTCTTTTAAATGCTTTGTGCAGCCCCAGCTCTTTCTGAAACTGCTGGTATAATTCTGGTTGCCTGGTAGCGCTGTATTGAATAAGCAGGATTGTAGCTTCTTTTTGGGCTTTGGTCCACTGGCCTTCGGCTCCTACATACGCACGAACCGCAGAGAGTGTTTTTGTTCCATAGTGTGTGGCAATGATCATAAACAGAGCCAGTACCACAAAAACCAAGATTATCGCAATATTTCCCCTTCTGCTGCGAAGTTGTTTTACCAGGTTAGCCATGCAAATATGTTTTCCCCTACCCCAAAGGCAGATAATATTTTACTTAATATAGCATAACCTCGAGAACTTAAAAAGTTAGTTATTTCCAGTAAAAATTAACTGAACTCCTGACAATGGATTTTAGTTGGCACTACACTCATTACGGAAGCGGGGCACCGGGCCCGTGCAAGATTGGATAATCGCATGGTGGCCGGTTAAAAGATAAGGGACGGCAGCTCTCCCGGGCCATTTCTTTTGGGTATTACGTCAACCGCGTATCAACCAAGCCCCAGGTGGAACGCGTCGAGAAAGGTAATAGCAATCGCCGGGCGGGGGTTGCTTTCCCGGGGGCGTACCTTTATACCATATTCGGCAACTGCCGGGCGGGGGCATATGCCCGGGAGGAATTCTCGGACCTGCGCCGCGACGGTACTCATCCTGGCGTTCATGCACCTCAAAGTCGGCTGCCCCTCGCTCGCCTTCAATAAGAATTCGACCATGCGAGCATCCTATTAAGATACATGCAAACAGAGCTACAGTACTGATTTTGAATAGGAAAAAAACCTGTTTCATCATGCCTATGGGCTATTAATTAACATTCAATTCAATAAGAATATCTTCGTAGCCATCCTAAATAGCATAAACATGTTAAATAGGCTCTTAATAAAATTATGTAGCTAAGTCCTGAGAAATTAACCATAAGGGAAAGGTTTGGAAGGATGCTCAATGGAATATTTAAGGATAAAACAGGGTGAATCTATAGTTTAAAAGGTGTTTCGCTATCTTCAATGGTTACAAGTAGAGGATTACGTTTTCAGTTATCAATCCAAGGTTACAAATTATCTTTGGCACCAGACAGGCTCCTATAAACCGAGCCAGAATACCAAAATTACGTTGTAGAAGTAAGGAATTATATCTTATATTTGGCTCCTGATTTGTTGCCCGAGTGGCGGAATTGGTAGACGCGCCGGATTCAAAATCCGGTTCTGTCAAAGGAGTGGGGGTTCGAGTCCCCCCTCGGGTACATGTTTAAACCCTTCGAAGCAAGTTAACAGGCTCTATTTTCTTTTCCATTGCCTGACAAATCAGTAATAATGATTTACATCGATACTCACCTTATTTAACCTATCATTCCAAAACATCTTATGCTTCCCGGGAGGAATGGCATAAACACTGCCATTTTGATAAATATACAAGCCCTGCTTAAATAATGAAGTTATTGAAATTGTTTTTGAATAGCGGGGTTTAAGCACTTCTCGTTCTCCTGCCCAGTAAACCGTAACCCGCTGGCTTGTTGTATTAGCAATGGTAGCTTTGATGCGTTTTTTATATCCATAGAAATCATCGCTGTTTATTCTGCATTCAATCTGTTTCTTTCGGCGGTGCCAATAAAAGAGATTGCCTTCACCGGGCTCCACCCGGTAGGTTTTGTTTGTACTTAAAACCCTGATGCTTTTCCACTCATAATCTGAGGTGTATGTGACTACCCCACCTCCTTTAATTGTATAAATATTTCCAGCAGCTTCAAATTCAATAGCTTTGGGATGATAGTTACTGAAATAATATTTGTATTCACTTTGGCCATGGGCACCAATTGGTATACAAAGGACGGTAACGAGAATAATCCAAAAATATAGTTTTTTGAACATAACGTTTATTATAAAAATTATAGTTATAAACAGCTTTTTAGCCGATGCGTATTATCTTTGCAGGGATATTATGTAATTATTTTCTTTAGCAAATGATTACCCTTGGGTATTTTTGAAACTTGTTGATTCGGTTTACCTTTAGCCTCTTATGGATCCTGTTACCCATGGATTGATTGGCGCATCTGCTGCTCAGTCTTTTGCCGAGAAACAAAAAATACGTGCGCTATCCCTCGTAGGATTTGTCAGCGCTATACTGCCCGACCTGGACGTGCTCATTACAAATGCATCGGACCCCCTTCTCAATCTGGAATATCATCGCCAGTTCAGCCATGCGTTTCTCTTTATTCCCGCAGGCGCTCTTATCGCTGCCGGACTCACCTGGTGGTTTGTCAGAAAAGAGCTAAGCTTTAAGCAAACGTATCTGTTCAGCTTGCTGGGTTACGGTACGGCGGGACTGATCGACACCTTCACCAGCTATGGCGTACAGCTGCTGTGGCCTTTTACAGATGAGCGTTTCAACTGGAACCTCATCTCGGTATTTGATCCTCTTTTTTCTATCGGTATTATCATTGCCGTCGGTTTTGCTTTCTATAAAAGGAACCGGCTATTTGCCTGGCTTGGGCTCGGCTGGATCGCTCTTTATCTTCTATTTGGATACACGCAACGTCAAAAAGCAAAAGACGTTGCTTTCAACCTTGCGCAGCAGCGCGGCCACCAGATAGAACAGTTAATCGTAAAGCCGACGATTGCCAATGAGCTGTTGTGGAGCGTGCGATACACGCATGATGGCATCCTCTATGCCGATGGCGTGCGACTGCTTCCTTATACGAGTCCAATCATTTACAAAGGAATGTCTGCCAAACTGCTTCACTGGCAGCAAGAGTACACTTCGTTTAGCGGCACCACGATGTACAACGATATCCGGCGGTTTAACACTCTTTCGAATGGTATTCTTATCACACACCCTGATCATCCAGGGGTTATTGGTGACGGACGATACGCCTTGCTGCCCACCTCGGTTTCTCCCCTGTGGGGCATTAAAGCAGATACGTTACAACTGGATCAACATGTTGAGTTTAACACCTATCGGGATGTAACCCCTGGGATAAGAACACAATTTAAGAATATGCTATTGGGAAATTAGAGTTGGTTAAAGAGACTCACTGAACACTTAAGACATTATTTTACGTGTTACCAGTATCGTTAAGGTAAAAACTTCACTTATATTGATAAGAGTTATATCTCTTGATAGGCCATCCCCCCGAGTCCCCCTTCGAAGGG
>JAFGWN010000131.1 GCA_016937115.1 Balneolaceae bacterium
ATGGGAACAACTGGATTATACCGATAAGTTACAAAACGCCCTGTAACGCTTCGGCCTGATTTCTTTTTGAAATGAAGTATTGCGATGCTATCACGTTGAGTGGTGGCATCGCTCTTTTATATTTCAATTGGCTGAACTTCCGCAGTTGGGTTACCCGAAGAAAATTGCGTTATAGAACAGCTTTTGGTGACAAAATGAAAGAGCAAGGCTTATTCCTTTGGTATATACGTATATAATCCTTTATTCGTACCTAAATAAAGTACTTCCCGGCCCTCCTGCATCACCGAAAGCATATCATTGATGATAAACTGACTCTCTTCACTTTCGATTTCTGTCTTCCGCCATGTTTCGCCAAAATCGGTGCTGGTAAGGAAAAACAGGGAGCCAGCCTGGTTGACACCACTGGCAAAAACAATTGCTGGATTGAGGGCACTGTGGGTAAACGTACGGGTATTAATGTCCTCATAGGCAGTATGCCAGGTTTTTCCGCCGTCGATTGTTTTTCGTATAACATTTGCTGGGCCCACTCCGCCGCCATACCCAACCAGAATAACATCTTCATCCGTTGGTTTCACCGCTACATCATATACGGTCGCTTCAATATTTTCAAGTGCGCTAAAACTCTGCCATGTTTTACCCCAATCTTCGGATTTTAATAGATATGGTAATAAAATAGCATCTGCTCCTCCCGCCCAGATATTACCGGCATGAAAAGGATCGGTTTTAATCAAAGGATGCCAACCTCCCCCATGGAACCACTTTTCCCCATACACTTCCCAATGTTGTCCGCCACTAATCGAACGGGCTATGGCTCCTCCATTTGTCAGAACGGTATCAGAAGGTATAGATGTTGCCGTAATGGAACCAATCCAAGTTATATCGGTTTCGCCACCATAATTGCTCATATAGGGTTGCCAGCTCTGCCCGTTATTGGTTGATAAAAACAGAGAGGGAATGCCGTCGTTAAAATCGTTAATACGCACTGCTGCAAGTAGCCTGCCATCTGGTAAAAAAACCACCTCCAGCACCTCTTTTTGGATTAACCCGAGCGAGACCCAACTGGTATCGGCTTTTTCTTTCCGATACAATCCCTCGGCCGTAGATGCATACAACTTTCCTTTAAAATGATTAAAGCTGTTGATTTCTACTGCAGATAAGTCGCTCCTGGGACGTTCGGTAAGATCGGGTTGCGTGGAGCAGCCACCGAACAAGGCTATAGATAAAATAAGCGGCAGATAAAAATTAGCAAGGAAAAAGCGCATGGTAATTTTTTCGCTTTTTTGTAACAAAAGAGGATTTGGAGTTCTTATTTAATAGCGGCTTCCTTAAAAAAAGTTGCTTTTAACAACATCGTTCATCTAAAAACAGAGGTTTTTATGAAACAATCATTATACATCATTCCCATCTTAATAGTTACTGCACTTATTGCAGGATGCGACAACAACATGGTACAAAATAATGCCCCCCCCCTCAAATGATCAAGTCTTATCTTCGAAGGCTGACTTGCCTTCAACAATGGATACAAGCGCCGAAAAAGTTATACCCGGGGAGTATATCGTGGTTTTTAAGGATCAGGGAAAAGAAATGAGCATCACCCAAGCTGCACTCCAAGCGGAAGAAACCACACAGTCATTGCTTAGTGAATATGCTATTGGCCAGGATTCTTTACTTTCGGAATATCAGTATGCGATTAAAGGATTTGCCGCAAAGCTTTGCCCTGAAAAGCTTAAGAAACTGAAGAAGGATCCCAAAGTAGATCACATATCCAAAAACAAGCTATTTTTTCCTGGAACTACCAAAACACCTACGGTAAGCTCTATACCAATGCGTGAGCAATCGACAGGCAGCAGTGCACTCTCCAGCCAAATTACACCGTGGGGCGTTGCGCGCGTCAACGGCCCGTTAAACGGCACCGGCAAAACGGCCTGGATTATTGATACCGGCATCGATCTGGATCATCCCGACCTGAATGTAGATAACCAAAACAGTGTCTCCTATATATCGGGGCAATCACCAGATGATATTATCGGCCACGGCACCCATGTAGCCGGTATTATCGCGGCTAAAAATAATACCCAGGGATCAGTGGGAGTAGCAGCCGGTGCCACCGTGGTAGCAATAAAAGTGTGTGAATATTCTAGTTCCCACGGTAGAACAATTTGTCCCAATAACACCATCCTTGACGGAGTAGATTACGTAACCAACCACGCAAGTTCAGGAGATGTAGTCAATATGAGCCTGTGGGGTTCAGCAGATTCTAATCTTGATGATGCTGTTGAAAACGCTGTGCAAACACTCAACTTCGGGGTTAGTTTTGTTACCATTGCAGGGAATGCCGGCGCTGATGCCAATAATTACTCTCCGGCACGCGCCAATATTTCCGGTTTGTATACAATATCAGCATATGATGATAATGATTATTGGGCTTCTTTCTCTAATTATGGCAATCCGCCCATCGAATATGGCGGGCCGGGGGTGAATATTCCCTCCTTGGCCATAGGCGGCGGAACAACTTCCCAAAGCGGTACCTCAATGGCCGCCCCGCACATTGCCGGATTATTGTTGGCAGAACCTTCCCAGAATATCACCGATGGCACCGTGAGTGGCGACCCGGATGGGGAACCGGATCCTATTCTCGTGCACGATACTAATTTAGGAGTTAATGTTAGCGGCCCAAGCAATTTAGTTTCGGGCGAACAGGGAACGTGGACAGCGAATGTTTATAATAATGGCGGGCCGATTTCCTATCAATGGTATACCCAGGATGTGGGAAGTAATACATGGGTCCCTAACGGTACAAACCAAATGATGAGTGCCACATTTTATAACTCGGGTTTTACAGCTCCGGCTGAAATTAAAGTAGAAGTAACCAGTGCCGGTGAAACAACTTCAAAATCGGGAAAAGTATATATTGAGCCTGAATGTCATCCTGTACGAGGTTGCTAAAGTAAAGTCTTTTCTGTCGCAAGGGAGTTGCACTCCAAAAACGGGTATTGTTAACTCAGGAGTTAAACTCCTTCGCAACATAAGAGATACAGATGCCATCACTCAAAGCAATGGCATCTTTTTTTATACCCTATTTAATTCGCTGAGCTCCCGCTTATCGTCTGTCCGAAGAAGATGGCATTCATAAACAGCTTGTTGGTGCCGTACCAAAACGCGCGGAAGTTCGGGTTATCGATAAAACTGATAATTTTACCCGAACCGTAACCGCTCACGACAACCCCCGCCGTATTAGGAAGCTGTTCCAGGTTCTCTTCCGAAATGTAGCCGGCAGCCAATGGTTCATCCGTATAGACCACAGGAGTGGCATACGGATTTTCGGGCTTTTCCATGAACATGGTTGAACTTCGAAACAGATAAATATCTTCATCATCAAAACCGTAGCCCAATGGGTGCGTCAGATCGAGCTCGGCGTTAAATATGGCACCGCCGATATACTGAGCACCACGCGCTGCATCCATCTCGGCATAAGGTTTGGGTTCTGTCTCCGTTGTATCTTCTTCCTCTTCAATAAATGATATATCCGCCAGCCCTGATTCTTTAATCCAGTTGTTGGCATACCGGGTTGCAATAAGCGTTCCCCCACTGCGCAACCAACGTTTGATGTCGTCAACATCTCCGTCAGAAAAATCATTGTAGCCGCCGGTTGTCATGATCATCACATTATAGCGGCTCAAATCAGCGCTACCCAGCTCTTCCATTGTAAGCAGGGTGGGAGTCATATTATATCGTTGATCCAGCAAGTGCCATACTTCGCCCACTTCATAGCCGCTGGTGCCGTCGCCGGAAATAATAGCAACGTTGGGCTTTTCCAGGTTTTCAAACGTATTGCTGCCAAAATCGATGCCGCCCGAGGTAAGTCCGCTGTTTATGGCATAAATGGTGAGCGCATCATTTTGAGCTGCTTTCTGCATCAGCGAGTATATCTCATCCTCATTCACATTTTGAGGACCCACCGGTACCATAATAGTTCCGTAATCAAACGATCGCTGCTGCCCGCCGGCCATTGCCTCAAACGGTTCGGCCGCCACCCGCGCCCGAACGTCATTGTTAAGCAGCCGGTTAAGCGCCCGCGGAGCATAGTATTCATCCCATTCGAAAACATAGGCGTAATCACTTCGCCCGCCTACAAGTTCGCCCGGGGGTAACGATGGTATGCCCTGAATTTCATTGCCCATCAGATCAGAGCTAAAATTTCCTTCCAGTTCGGCAAATGGCAGGTTAAAGGCAAAAGGCATCGTCCAGGCCGAAACATCGTAAAAAAGACTGTCAGAAAAGGTTGTGCGTTGCTGGAAAAGCGCTTCAATCATGCGTTGCTGTTTTTGATCGGCCGGAATAA
>JAFGWN010000132.1 GCA_016937115.1 Balneolaceae bacterium
AAACAGCCGTCCGCGAATATCTTCACCAACCGGCATGGAGATGGGTCCTTCCGTATTAATAACTTCCATCTGGCGAACCAAACCGTCGGTCGAATCCATCGCAATGGTTCGTACGCGGTTTTCGCCGAGGTGCTGAGCAACCTCAAGATAAAGTTTGGAATTATCTTCTCGTTCAATATAAAGTGCATTGAGCACCGGCGGAATGTCGCCTTGATCAAAGTCGACGTCAACAACCGGGCCAATCACTTGTGCTACAGTTCCTTTTTTCATTGGCTAAATCTATTGAAGTAAGTTTATTTTTCGGATAAATATACGATGCTTCTAAGGCGGCAAAAGTTAGGCTTTTTCCGATGAAAAGGCAAAGCTTCTCTCCAATTTCTTTACAAACCTTTTCAGAAAATAGATTTCCTGCTTTTTGTTTTCCCCGAAGAAAGCTATAATTCATTTCATCAACTAACTAAAAGACTATTTTATGCAGACTTTATTGTTGGCTTTTCTTTTCCTATTTCAATCCTCTGCCCCGGATACTACTACTGTAAATACCCAGGTTGAATCTGTAACCGTATTTCTGAGCGGAGCTGAAGTGCATAGAACGGCTTCGGTTGATCTGATGGCGGGTACAAATCAAATTCAATTTACCGGACTCTCCACGTCATTGAATGAAGAAACCATTCAACTGCAAACCAACGGCGACATTATTCTTGAATCTATTTCGAAAACGCTAAACAGCAATTCGGAATCATCCAATAAAAAACTGAGTGATCTACAATCACAAAAAGAGAATATCGAACAACAAATTAAACAGAAGCAGGCCGGGCTAACCGTTCTCAATCAAAAATTAAATGTACTGCTGAACAACCAGGATATCGGCGGAGAAAGCGCGAAAGTTTCGACTGCGGAACTGCGTCAGGCGATGGACTATTTTGGAGAACAGTTTGAAGAAATTGAGATGCAGCGCCTGGAAATCAATGAAGAGCTTGAAAAACTGAATAAGCAGCTCAATGAGATTAACCAGATGATCAGCGAGATCAACCGCGGAGAGCAACGGACGTCGGGCGTAATAGAAATGGCCATCCAGTCGGATACCCGGCAGAAGTTGACTCTTAACCTCAGCTATTTTGTACCCTCCGCTGGCTGGTCGCCCTCTTATGATGTTCGCGTTGCTACTATTGATGAACCGCTTAACCTGCGCTACAAAGCCAATATCGCACAAAATACGGGCGTTGACTGGAATAATGCTAACCTGACTATTTCATCAGCACAACCGCGGCGCAGCGCAACCATTCCTTCGATCAACCCGGTATATCTGGAGTTTTACCAGCCAAAAAGAGAAATGAATTTAAATACAGAATTGCGAATGGAAAGTGCAAATGAATTTAAAATTGCAGGAGGCAATCTTGATGCTCCAATGCCTTCGCCCATTCAAGCACAGTTGCAACAAGGACAAACGGCTTTCAGCTACAAAATAAAAACACCCTACACCATAAAATCAGGAGAAGCAGAGAAAACCGTGGCAGTTGAGTCATATTCACTGCCAGCTTCCTATAAATATTTTTCTATACCCAAAAAAGAGGCCAGCGCTTTCCTTACCGCAAATGTATCAGACTGGAAATCACTGAATCTGCTTCCCGGTCCCATCAATCTCTTTCTCGATAATTCGTATGTGGGCAAAACGTCGCTGAACCGAAATACGGTAAAGGACACCCTCGCCTTTTCACTGGGCAAAGATAAAGGCCTTGTCATCGAACGGGAACAGATTGAATCATTCCGTGAGAAAAACTTCTTTGGCAATAAAGTGACCGAAACCAAGGGCTGGGAGATCACGGTTCGAAATACTAAGCCGGCCACCGTTACCATAGACATTCAGGACCAGGTTCCGGTATCTTCAAACGAAGATATTGATGTTGACTTGCAAGAACGATCTGCAGCCGATTATAATAAATCAACCGGTATCTTGACCTGGAGTATTGAACTTGGGCCCTCTGAGTCGCGAACGCTTCGATTTGTTTATGAAATCACCTATCCCTCAGGTAAACAGGTTCAAAATACTCAGTAACATTTCTGTGTTTTACAGATATTAATATTTAATGCGGAACTATTGAAGTGGTTTATGATTTTAACAAAATACATTTATTTGCCTTCTTTTATTTTTCAATTCTAATTTTTAGCCCACTGAGGTAAAAATTATGAAAACAGAGCCTTGTTTAACTCCTCCCAAAACGAGTTTTAATTCAATTATTTTAATATTCCTGATTTTCTGCGTTAGTTTTATACCACTTCGGGCCCAGGATCTGGATGTCCCCTACGTTCCCACACCGCAACCTGTCGTTGAAAAAATGCTTGACATCGCTGATGTCCGCCCTGGTGATTATGTCATTGACCTGGGTTCGGGCGACGGACGCATTGTAATTACAGCTGTGAAGCGTGGTGCCTATGGCCATGGCATCGACCTCGACCCCGAGCGCATTAAAGAAGCCCGCGAAAATGCCCAAACCGAAGGCGTTGCCGATAACGTCATGTTTTTTGAGCAGAATATTTTTGATACCGATTTCAGTCGTGCCTCGGTTATCACCATGTATTTGCTGAATAGCGTCAATCGCAAACTTCGTCCGCAGCTTCTGGAAGCGCTTGAACCCGGCACCCGGATTGTTTCCCATAGTTTTAACATGGGTGAATGGAAACCCGACAGCACCGCCAAAGTTAAACCCGAAGCCGGAAGCCGAAATCACAGTATCTATTTTTGGGTCATTCCAGCCCGGGTTGAAGGCGACTGGAGCTGGCAAGTAGACGGGCAGCCGTATGCACTATCCGCCAGCCAGCAATACCAGCAGCCGAGTTTCAGTCTTTCGTCCGGTGGCAGTTCCTGGACCATATCCGATGCCAAAATTAACGGAAAAAGGGTCAGCTTTAAAGCAAGTAACGGCACTACAACACAGCTTTACAGCGGCCGTATCGAGGGAGGCACTATTAAAGGTATCGTCCAGGTTTATAACAGTAACAATCAAACCAAATACCCATGGAATGCCGCTAAAAACTGACATTTTCTTTAGCGAAAATAGTCACGAAACGTTGGCATTATGAATAGAAAAACAGGCGGCCATCCTTCACCTACATTTACTATCCTCAGCACCCTTGCAGTGATGGTGGGTATTGTGATTGGTATTGGCATTTTTCGGCTTCCCCCTATTGTCGCAGCCAACGCCGCAACGGGTACCGAATTTATTCTCTTCTGGGTAGCCGGCGGAGCTATTTCACTGCTCGGTGCTCTCTGTTATGCCGAACTGGCAACGGCTCATCCCGATGCCGGTGGTGAATACCATTTCCTTTATAAAGGGCTTAATCCCAATATTGCTTTCCTGTTTTCTTGGGCGCGTATTGCGGTTATTCAGACCGGATCCATAGCATTGGCTGCATTTATCCTGGGCGATTACGCCTCTTTGATATTAAATTTGGGTTCCTACAGTTCGGCTATTTATGCGGCTGTTGCCGTCATCACATTGACGGCCATGAATATTTTAGGGACCAGCTATTCCAGAAGAGCCCAAAACATTATCACACTGCTCATCGTGGCATCGTTAATGATTTTGGCTGTCGCCGGCCTGATAGCAGAAACTCCCGTCCGTACCAATGATATTTCGGATGCTTCATCAGAAAACGCTTTCGGAGCCGCCATGATATTTGTCTTGCTAACCTACGGCGGCTGGAATGAAACTGTTTATCTGTCCGCAGAAATCAAAGAAGTGCGTCAAAAAATGGCAACAGTACTGGTAGCAGGCATCGGAACCATCACGCTCATTTATACCGCGGTCAATTATGCCTATTTGAACGTGCTGGGCCTGGAACAACTGCAAAATGTCGATGCTGTTGGCGCGGTCTTTTCTGAGATTCTTTTTGGAGTAAATGGAGAATTTCTGATTTCCATAATCGTGATTATTGCTGCCCTTTCAACGGCCAATGCTACCATCATCACCGGTGCACGGACCAACTATGCACTGGGACGGGATTTTTCTGTTTTAAAATATTTGGGGCAATGGAATAAGCATAGTAACACCCCACAAAATGCATTGCTGGTTCAGGGAGCCATCGCCCTGTTGCTTGTTATTTTGGGAGCATTTACCGAAGAGGCGGTTTCCACGATGGTTGATTATACCGCGCCCGTTTTTTGGTTGTTTTTGCTGCTAACGACAGCCACCATATTCATCTTCAGACGCAGACAGGGTGGTCAAAATTCAACCTATAGCGTACCCTTCTATCCTTTTACACCCATCATATTTATAATAGTATGCGGCTATATGCTTTACTCAAGCGTAGCCTTCACCGGCTGGGGTGCCCTGTTTGGAATCGGTGTTCTGTTACTTGGCATACCTCTTTTATTTTATCAAAATAATCATACTGTAACCATAAATGACCACTGAAATAGTTTCTTCAAGCCAATAAAATTTAAACGAGAAATGATTAGCAACTCCCTTGCCAAAACTGTATTTTTGCACTCGTGTTCAAACAAGCGGAATAGAGCTTCACAGAGAGAACGGTTTGAAACTGGTAATCACTAACCCAAAACAAATTTATACCTTTGGAAACGGAAGCAACATCACGATCAGTCAGTGTTGAAATATTAATCGAGTTTGATGAAAACGAAACATTAGATTACTCAGCAGCCAATCGGCTTGACCAACGCGGCCGGGCCGAAGTGCGGGAATATGTGCAAAATATTCTGCGTAAGCGCTCCTACCTTGACTTTCTCATTAATCATTTTTCCAACGTCGGAATCGACGGCATGAAACCCGGCCTGAAGAACATTTTACGGCTTGGTGTATATGATATGCTTTTCATGGACAGCACCCCCGATTATGCGGCTATCAATGAAGCCGTTAATCTTGCCAAGCTCAAACTGGGTTCCCGTACCGGTGATCTCGTCAATGCCATTATGCGTAACCTGCAACGGTCTGGTGACGATCTGCCCAAACCTGATTTTGACGACCGAAACAAGCTGGTTTCCGTAACATTTTCGCATCCCGAATGGATGGTAGAGCGCTGGCGAAAGCGGCTGGGTGAGCGCGAAGCTTTTGCCCTGATGCAAGCCAACAATAAGCGTCCGGTTTATTTTGTACGCGCTAACACACTGCGCACCAAAATTGAAAATTTTAAACTTCGGATGACCAAGAAGGAGATCTCCTTCACTGAAAGCGACTGGCTGCCCGGATATTTTGAGGTAGAATCCGTAGCTCCCTTTATTTCGAACAAGTGGCTTGAAAAAGGCTTCTGCCAGATTCAGGATATTGCTGCGGGCTTTGCCCCTTATCTTCTGGATCCTCAGCCCAATGAAACTATTTATGACCTTTGTGCCGCACCTGGTACCAAAAGTATGGTGATGTCTGATCTCATGAATGCCGAAGGCGAAATTCTTGCCGTAGATATATCTTCTGAACGGCTGCAGCAACTGGCTGAGAGCGCCGTTCGCTGCCTGGCAGAAAATATTAAAGTACGCCGTGGCGATGCTACCGATATTGAACTCAATGAAGCCGATGCTGTTCTGCTCGATGCCCCTTGCACCGGCACAGGTGTACTCAGCAAACGAGCCGACTTACGCTGGAAACGCGATGAAGAGGGACTTGCTTATTCTGTTGAATTACAGGAACGATTGCTAAAATCTGCTGCCGGTATGGTCAAAAAAGGCGGGCGACTGGTTTACAGCACTTGTTCACTGGAAGATGAAGAAAACATGGATCAAATTACCAATTTTCTCGACAACCATGATAATTTTGAGCTTGAATCCGTTGAAGGCTACGTTCCTGATGAAGTCATAATTGAAGACGGAAAAGCATATCAAACGTATCCGCATAAACACGGATGCGACGGACACTTTGGCGTGCGATTAAAACGAGTGAAATAAAATTTGCCTACATTTACCGCGTACATACATTTTATTATTTTTTAATAGAGCGATTTTTAAAATTGCCCTACTATTTCTTTCCTTTAGTAAACATCCAGAAAATATTTAACCAGCAAGCGTTTTGAATAAATCGTCATTTGAAGATATTCCCAAGCAGTATAATCCCGGTGAGGTTGAGGAAAAATGGTACAGCTTCTGGGAAGAAAATAAATTTTTTCATTCCGAGCCCGATGATCGGGAATCCTATACCGTAGTTATCCCCCCGCCCAATGTGACGGGCGTGCTTCACATGGGTCATATGCTTAATAATACCATTCAGGATGTACTGGTGCGCCGTGCACGCATGCTGGGCAAAAACGCCTGCTGGGTCCCGGGCACCGATCACGCCTCCATCGCCACCGAAGCCAAGGTTGTGCAAAAATTGCGCAAGGAAGGAATCACCAAGGCGGATATGACCCGCGATGAGTTTCTTGAACATGCCTGGGAATGGACCGACGAACACGGCGGAATCATCTTGGAACAGTTAAAAAAACTGGGCGCCTCGTGCGACTGGGAACGCACCCGCTTTACGCTGGAAGATGAGCTTTATGAATCTGTAATCGACTGTTTTATTGAACTGTATGAGCGCGGCTACATTTACCGCGGCAAGCGCATGATTAACTGGGATCCGGAAGCCCAGACCGCCCTTTCAGACGAAGAGGTTATCCACCGCGAAGTTGAATCGAAGTTTTACTACGTCGAGTATAAAATTAAAGGTGAAGATAGAACGGTAACAATTGCTACAACGCGTCCCGAAACTATTTTGGCTGATACGGCCGTGTGTGTAAATCCAAATGATGAGCGATTTAAGCATCTGGTTGGTAAAACAGCCATCATTCCAATAGTTGAACGCGAAGTGCCGGTCATTGCCGATGAATACGTTGATCCCGAATTTGGTACGGGCTGTCTCAAAATTACCCCAGCCCATGATGCCAACGATTATGAGATTGGCCAGCGACACGACCTTGAAATAATCGATATGTTAAACGCGGACGGCACGCTGAATGAAGATGCCCGATTTTACATAGGTAAAAATCGTTTTGAGGCGCGTAAACGTATCGTTAAGGATCTGAAAGAAGCCGGGCAGTTGCTGAAGACCAAGACTATCACCAACAAGCTTGGCTACTCGGAACGAACCGATGCCGTCATTGAACCGCGGCTTTCGCTGCAGTGGTTCTGCAAAATGGACGAACTGGCCAAGCCCGCCTTGGAAAACGTCGAAAATAATAATATTCAGTTTCATCCCGAGAAGTTTAAAAACTCCTATCGCCACTGGATGGAAAATATTCGCGACTGGTGTATTTCACGTCAACTTTGGTGGGGACAGCGCATTCCGGCATGGTATTACGGCGATGAAAAAGATGAATACGTCATTGCAAAAACCGAAGAAGAAGCCTTAGAAAGAGCACGAAATAAATCAGATAAAAAGCTTTCCAAGAACGATTTAAAACAAGATGAAGATGTACTCGATACTTGGTTTTCATCGTGGCTCTGGCCGATCAGTGTATTTGACGGTTTTCGCAATCCTGATAATGAAGAGATTAATTATTACTACCCTACCCAGGATTTGGTAACTGCTCCCGAAATTATGTTTTTCTGGGTGGCCCGGATGATTATCGCCGGCTATGAGTTCCGGGATGAGAAACCGTTCAGCAATGTTTATTACACCGGAATCGTACGCGACAACCAACGCCGAAAGATGTCGAAGTCGCTTGGGAATTCACCTGATCCAATTGAATTAATTAATCAATATGGCGCCGACGGTGTTCGTGTAGGTATGCTCTTCTCGTCGCCCGCTGGAAATGACCTCCTTTTTGAAGAACAACTATGCGAACAGGGACGCAATTTCGCTAACAAAATCTGGAACGCCTTCCGGTTTCTTTCAATGAACCGACTGGAAGAAGCCGAGTATTCAAATACGCTGGATATTGATAAAACCAATCTGGCCGACCGCTGGATGCTCGCGCGACTGCATCAAACCATTGAGGCTGTTAATAAAAACATGGAATCATTCCGGTTGAATGACGCTTTGCGCGAAGTTTATTCACTTATTTGGGACGACTTCTGCGACTGGTATATAGAGCTTATCAAACCGGATGAAGCCGGTGCCAATATTAACCCCGACCGGCTGGCCGTTGGCTTTAATTTCTTTGAAGCACTGATGAAGCTGCTGCATCCATTTATGCCGTTTATAACGGAAGAAATCTGGCAGCGAATCCGCTCACGTGACACTGAGGAAGCAATGATTGTGGCATCATGGCCTGAATTAAATAAAGATTATATTTCAGATGATGATCTCGTCGCTTTTGAAACTATCCAAAAAATGGTTTCGGCTATTCGCAATATACGGGCGGAGTTCAATGTGCCGCCGACAACCGATATCGATATTTTAATTAAGGCAAAGGATGGCAAAACCGCTGCTGTCATTGAAGCAAATGAATGGATATTCAGAAAGCTGCAACATATTGCTTCTTTTAAGGTTTCGGAAAACCTCGAAAAACCGGCGACATCGGCCTCTGCGGTTGTCCGGAGCTCCGAGTTATTTGTCCCATTAGAAGGAGTTATCGATCTGGACAAAGAGCGGGAACGTATTGAGAAGGAAATTAATAGGCTCGAAGGGTTCCTGAAATCGATTAATGGCAAGCTCAACAACGAACAATTTGTTAAAAATGCTCCTGAAGACGTCGTACAAAGGGAACTTGACAAACAAGCTGATACCGAAAGCAACATAAATAAGCTAAAGCAAATTTTAAGCGAGTTGAATTAACAGCAGAGGTCGCAAAAAATATACGCAGAGATTAATTTATTTTTCTCCTTCTCTGTGGGAAAACAACATTTATCAATGGCTCAAGAACCAAATTTCTTAAACGACCTTAACCAGCAGCAGCAAAAAGCGGTAAAGCATACCAATGGCCCCCTGCTGATCGTTGCCGGAGCCGGGAGCGGCAAAACGCGCGTTTTAACCTATCGCATTGCCTACCTAATTGATAAAGCCAAGGCCGATCCGGGTGAAATACTGGCCCTTACGTTTACTAACAAAGCTGCCCGGGAAATGAAAGAGCGCATTCAGAAACTTATAGGTGATAGCGCACCCCGCCTTTGGATGGGTACATTTCACTCTGTTTTCTCTAAAATTCTCCGATTTGAAGCCGAACATATCGGTTTTACCTCCAACTATACGATTTACGATACCAACGATTCACAAAATCTGATTAAGCAAATCCTGCGGGAGAATAACTACGATCCCAAAGATATTCGTCCGCGCACAATCCACCGCCGTATTAGTGACTCAAAAAATGAATTGATTCATCCCGACCAGTATCTTGAGCGGTTCGTACATAGTACGCTCGACGATATTACTGCTAAAATGTACAAGATTTACACCAAGCGACTGAAGCAGAATAACGCGATGGATTTTGACGATTTACTGGTCAAGCCCATTGAGCTGTTCAATAAGCATCCTGAGATACTTGAAAAGTATCAAGACCGCTTCAAATATATTCTTATTGATGAGTACCAGGACACCAATCGCGCGCAGTATACAGTTACCAAAATGCTGGCCGAAAAGTATCAGAATATTTGTGTAGTGGGTGATGACGCGCAGAGCATCTACTCGTTTCGCGGGGCTGATATCACCAATATTTTAAATTTCCAGAATGATTATGAAGATGCTGTGGAAATTCCGCTCGAGCAAAATTACCGTTCAACCAAAGCGATTCTAAAAGCGGCAGACTCCATCATTAAACGAAATACCGGGCAGCTTGAGAAAACCCTGTGGACGGATAACGACACCGGTGAAATGATCACCCTGCTGGAAAACTACGACGAACGCGACGAAGCCAACCGGGTGGCAAATTACATCAATGAGCTGAAAGTACGCCATGGATTCGAATACAACGATTTTGCAGTGCTATATCGCACGAATTATCAGAGCCGCGTATTTGAAGAAACACTGCGGCGCAAGCGCATCCCCTACCAACTCGTAGGCGGACTTTCATTTTATCAGCGCAAAGAGGTAAAAGACGTTCTGGCCTACCTTACGCTCTTAGTAAATCCAGATGATGATACAAATCTGCTGCGCATCATCAATGAACCATCGCGGGGTATCGGTAATAAGTCGATGCATGATTTAACGCAGCGTGCACGTAATACCGGCCAGTCGGTCTGGCGCATTCTGGAAAACGTAGAAAAAGCAGATCTATATAAGCCGGCCGAAAACAGCGTAAAACAGTTTGTCGCGATGATGAAAGAGCTGAAAACAGATCTGAATAAAGACATTGCCCTTACTGAAGTAGTTAAAAAGCTGCTCGAGAAGTCAGGTTATATGAAAGCGCTGGTCGAAGAAAATTCACCTAAGTCTATGACTCGCAGGGAAAACATCCTCGAGCTTGAAAATGCCATATCCTACTATCAAAAAAATACCAAAAATCCCAAGCTTAGCTCTTTCCTCCAGGAAATCAGCCTCATTACCGACAGCGACAAATACGATGAAGATAAACCGGCCGTGACACTGATGACAGTTCATGCTGCCAAAGGTCTTGAGTTTCCCGCAGTATTTGCCGTAGGCATGGAAGAAGACCTGTTTCCTATGGGCGGCCGCGATGGCGATGAAGCAAATATTGAAGAAGAGCGCCGCCTTTTTTACGTAGCTATAACACGCGCTCAGCAAAAACTTTTTTTCAGCTACTGCCGCAGTCGTTATAAATTCGGTGAAGAAAAACCCATGGCACGCTCGCGTTTTCTTGATGAAGTAACACCAGATGTAGTCCGTACCGAAACCGGTGCCACCATAAATCAGAATAAAAACAGATTTAACAACGGGCCGTCTGATAGCTCTTCCAATGGAAGTACAACTGTTGAATATGACTGGAAGAAGCCACTATATAATAAAAATAATCGTGATTCCAACCAAGGTACTACCATCCATTACGACAGCCCTGACGAAGATCCATTTCAGGTGGGTGCCAAGGTAGAACATAATATTTTCGGTAAGGGAAAAATCATCAACAGAACCGGGCAGGGAGATAAAACAAAAGTGGTTATTTTCTTTAAAGAACGCGGACGCAAAACCCTGATGCTGCGCGTCGCCAAGTTGAGTGTCATAGGATAAAATTATCCTTTCCTGCCAAGCTGTCAAAGCTGAGGGATTAAACTCTCAAGTATTGTTATTTTGCCAGCATATCTGACTAATTGGTAGAATATTGACCATTGGTGCTTTATTTGCACAGTTTATAAAAAACAGAAAAAATCGATTTTATAAATCTTATTACTTCATGAACAACTTTCTTAAAAACGATCTTAATTTAGAGGATCTTGAGGATCAGGATCAGTTCGATGATTTTGAGCAGGCGATTCCCCTCATGTCTGAAGAGGAAGAGAAAGAATTAACACAGTCGGAAGTACCGGAAAACCTCCCTATTCTTCCGTTAAAAAACACCGTGCTTTTTCCCGGTGTTGTAGTTCCAATTACTGTTGGACGCGATCGATCATTGGCACTGGTCAAAGAAGCCTATGCCAATGACAAAACAATCGGTGTTATTTCTCAAAAAGATGAGGGGAAAGAGGATCCCTCCCCTAAAGATCTGTATTGGAAAGGAACAGTTGCCCAGATTTTAAAACTCATTAAAATGCCCGATGGAAGCAAAAGCATCGTCATTCAGGGCAAAACCACGTTCAAGATCAATGAGTTTACCCAAACCGATCCATTTTTCAGAGCTGATGTAGAAGCTTTTCGTCAGGAGATGGACATTGAAGGAGCCGAACTGGAGGCATCTATACGTTCAGTGAAAGAAACAGCTTCCAAGATTGTTAACCTTTCGCCCAATATCCCGTCCGAAGCGTCGATAGCTATTAATAATATTAATAGCCCGACGTTTCTGCTGAATTTCATTTCTTCCAACCTAAATGTGTCTAATGCGGACAAACAGCAGGTATTGGAAATCAAAATGTTTTCGAAGCGTCTTGAAAAAGTGATGGAGTTTCTGAATAAAGAGCTTCAGGTACTGAATTTAAGCGAAGAAATTCGCTCTAAAGTTAAAACAGATATCGACGAGCAGCAGCGTGATTTCTATTTGCGTCAGCAGATGAAAGCGATCCAGGAGGCACTCGGAGAAGACAGCGAGCACCAGGAAGTTGAAAAACTGCGGGAACGACTTAAAGAAAAGAATCTGCCTGAAGAGGCTATGGAAACAGCCGAAAAAGAGCTGGCCCGCCTTGAACGGACGCCAAGTTCATCACCCAACTATGGCATCATTCACAGCTATGTGGAATGGATTCTGGATCTGCCATGGGATGAATATTCTGATGACAATCTCGACCTGGAAAACGCACAAAAAGTACTCGACGAAGATCACTATGGTCTTCAAAAAGTTAAGAAACGTATCATTGAGTACTTGGCAGTGCTTAAGCTGAAAGAAGATATGAAGGCCCCTATTCTTTGCTTCTACGGCCCTCCGGGGGTTGGTAAAACGTCGCTGGGTAGATCAATTGCACGGGCATTAAATCGTGAATTTGAGCGGTTTAGCCTGGGCGGTATTCACGATGAGGCCGAAATACGCGGTCACCGACGAACATATATCGGCGCTATGCCCGGACGTATTCTTCGCGCTATGAAAAAGTCGGGTAAGAATAATCCGGTGCTCATGCTCGACGAAATCGACAAGGTCGGCTCGGACTATCGCGGCGACCCCACTTCTGCCCTTTTGGAAGTACTTGATCCCGAGCAGAATGACAGCTTCTCGGATAACTTTCTTGAGCTGGATTATGATCTGTCGCGTGTGCTTTTTATTGCCACGGCCAATTCGCTTGATACTATTCCCGCCCCGCTGCGAGACCGTATGGAAATCATCAACATCAGCGGGTATACCCTGCAGGAAAAACGTGAGATTGCCAAACAGCATCTTATTCCTAAGCAGATAAAGGAGAATGGCCTTAAGGAAGATCAGATTAAAATCACTACGCAGGGGCTTGATAAAATCATTGATGAATATACCCGTGAATCGGGTGTTCGTTCGCTTGAACGTGAGATTGGGGCGGTCTGCCGCGGCGTTGCTGCAAAAATAGCCAAAGGTAAAGATAAAGATGGAGACCCTTTCACTGTAGGCGTTAATGAAGTAGATGAATATCTGGGCAAGCGCAAATACTTTTCTGAAGTAGCTGAACGTACTACCGTTCCGGGTGTAGCCACCGGTTTGGCATGGACGCCCTATGGCGGCGACATCCTCTTTATTGAGGCCAGCGTCAGCAAGGGAAGCGGCAAGCTGCACATTACTGGTCAGCTTGGTGATGTGATGAAGGAATCGGCAATGCTTGCCCTCTCCTACCTTAAAGCGCACGCCGATGAACTCAATATTCCGGAAGATGCCTTTAAGTATTGGGATCTGCATATTCACGTTCCTAAAGGCGCTGTACCAAAAGACGGGCCTTCGGCGGGAGTATCTATTTTTTCAGCAGTGGCCTCGATATTTACCCAGCGTAAGGTAAAAGGCACATTGGCTATGACCGGCGAAATCACACTTCGCGGTTTGGTATTGCCAGTGGGTGGCATCAAGGAGAAAGTACTTGCTGCCAAACGCTCCGGCATTGAAAAAGTATTGCTTCCTCAGAAGAACGAGAAAGATGTAGATGAAATTGAATCGGAGGTTCTCGGTGATTTAAAAGTGAAATACCTTGAACGTATGGATCCAATTCTTGATATCGTGCTTGAAGATAATGCCGTTGAAGATCCACAAGAGAGGTTTAAGGTTTCAGAGGCTTATAAATCACAAAACGGATCAACCGATAAAACAAAAGACTCTACCGAAGAAAGCGTTATTATGGAATAAAACACGTAGAAATAATATACCATTAAAAAGCCCCGCCAAGTGTGGGGCTTTTTTAGTTAAACACCTTTCAATGTCGGATCAGGACTTATCGTCAACTTTCATATCTTCTTCAATATGCTTCCTGCGTCCGGTTTCATCCTCTTCAATTTTATTAAAGTTCTTTATGGTATACCATCCGGCAAAAACAAGGAGTATGAGGATAATACCGATCACCACAAATACATTAAATAAATCCATAACTTCTTCTCTTATCTTTATTTATCACACCTGATATTTAGTAAGTATTTAAATAACAATTCTCAAACTATGTTTCTTGTTAATTTCTATAGATAAAACACCCATAAGCCTCATTTTTATAGCTTGGTTAATTGTGGAACATCAACACGGCTTTTTCCATTCATATAAGGTAAATAAAAGAATAACTGACAAATTACTATTTTATTATGAGTGAGCAATTAAAAGGAAAAAAGATTGCAATTTTAGCGACAAACGGGTTTGAAGAAGTCGAATTAGCTAAGCCCCGAGAAGCACTGGAAAAAGCGGGCGCTACAACATTTATTGTCTCTCCGGAGAATGACACTATAACCGCATGGAATGAAACTAATTGGAGTGATGATTATGAAGTTGACGTCCCTCTGGACCAGGCAAAAGCCGACAATTTTGATAATCTTTTGCTGCCCGGCGGTGTACTAAACCCTGATCAATTAAGATTAAATGATCAGGCTGTACAGTTTGTCTCAGGCTTTCTGCATAAGGGGAAACCCATCGCTGCTATTTGCCATGGCCCGCAGGTACTTATTGAAACCGGCGAACTGGACGGGAAGAAAATGACCTCCTATCCTTCTATTAAAACCGATTTAATTAATGCCGGCGCTAACTGGGTGGATGAAGAAGTGGTGGTTGACCAAGGCCTTACTACCAGTCGCAAACCAGCAGATATACCCGCATTCAATGATAAGATGATTGAAGAGTTCAGAGAAGGAGTCCACTCTGGGTTGGCCCCTAATTAGAAACCAGGCAATATTAACAAGCCCTTTGAAGCCATCTCTTTTTTCCAGAGATGGCTTCACTATTTTATATTAAAATTATACCTTAAGTTCTTCTTATAAATTCTAAAACATCAATAATATTACGTGAAAGAAGGCCGCATTATACAATCTACCGGCAGCTGGTATGAAGTTCTTCCTGATGAATCTGATCAACTTATAAGTTGCCGACTGCCCGGGCGCTTTCGGCTCAAAGATTATGAATTAACCAATCCTATTGCTGTAGGTGACTACATCACATTTTCGATGAATAATGACGGCACCGGCACTATCGAAGAAATAAAAGACCGTGAAAACTATATCATTCGTCAGGCTACACACGGCCGACAGGGTGAGCAGATTCTTGCC